>CAYJNV010000001.1:0-30945 GCA_964370975.1 uncultured Caldilineaceae bacterium
CAGGCGCACGCCCGTGTGCACGGCAGCGCCCCCTTTTGAAAGAGCGCCCGCCAGGTGTTTGGCTAACGCGTTCATGCCGCCCTGCGCGGCATAGCGTGGATAGCCATCGCCCGGCGCGTCATCCATGCTGCCGTTACTCCATCCGTTTGACCAAGTGAAGATAGCTCCGTCGCGCATCCATTCGTCAATCCACGTTGCAAATGCGGGCGCGCGTGCGGTGAAGAACTGCGCGCCGTGGTCGGCACGGCCGGCCCCCACGCGGCGCGTGGCCAGCCGGCCACCCACGCTGCGCCCCTTGTCAACTATGGAAACGTGGTGCGCAAGCTCCGGCAGCGAGGCCGCGGTCATCAGGCCGGTCATGCCCGCGCCCACAATCAGAACGTTGGGATCTGCCGGCCTGGGTGGCTTGTGAGAGGCCATTGGCTCTCCTTTCAGACAGGAACGTCGGCGATTCTGCGTCTTTGTGCGGTGGCACTGCTATTGTGGTGTGATCCGTGGAACGCGCAGCGCATGCAGCATGTCGAAGATCAGCAGGAATGCGCCTTGCAGGATGATGCCCGCGCCGTGGCCGTGACGCGCGCGATCGCCCCGGCGCGAGCGCAAGAGTGCGATCCCGCCGGCCACGTAGAGTACGTCTAGCGCGGCGTTGAACCAGAGCAGGCGCCGCAACTGGCGGGCATGTGCCATATCAGTCTGCACAGTTGCAGCGGCCTGTCTGCGCTCGGCCGCTTGCTGACCACCCAGCGCGATGACAGCGTCGATCGCGCCCCAGGTTGCACACTGAACGCCAAACGCGCGCCAGAAAGGCCCCTTCGAGCCGATGGTCACGAGCCACGCTATGATGCTGGCGGCTGACCATCCCGCCAACCTGTGCGTAACTCGCCGGTTGTAGGACCAGATTGTGGTCGATGACAGCGTCATCTGCATCTCCATAGTCAGTGTGCGAACAGGATTGACGTCATGGCGGGTGCGTAAAGGCCTAGAGTATTTCGCCCAACTCGCCGCCTAGTTCCAGTCCCGCAAAGACGCCCACTCCGTCAAAGATCGGCGCACCCGTGGCGGTGGTCAAGCGGACGTTGACAGTGGCCGTGAGGCTCTCGACCACACGCTGCAACATAGCCGTACGGCATGGCGCATGCAGCAAGTCGACACCTTCATCAGACCGCTGTGCGACGATCTCCAGGCGCACAGGCCCGCGCCCCAACCTGGCCTGCTGCGGCCCGCGCATCGTCCACAGGACCTCGCTCCGGGTCACTTCAAGGTGCTCAATGGTTGCGCCCGTATAAGTGGCAAAGCGGTAGAGCGAACCGTCGATCCACACGCCGGCGATAAAGCCGCGAAAGGCCGATCCTAACCAGGGAATGCGTGCGACCGACGCCGTGAGGCAGACACCCGTGCGCCCAAAGTGATTGCTCTGCATCCAGATCCATGCGCGCGGAAAAGCCTGACCCCAGTCCTTTTCGATATAGCCCCGGCCGCCGTGAAAGTCAACCAGCGCATCACCCACAATCAGTGCACCGCGTAGCGCCGGGTCAAAGGCCAGCACGCCGTGCAGGCACTCCATGTATGGCACGTAGCCATACCAGCCCATGATTCCCGGCGAGCGCAGCGATACGGGCCAGGCCCGGACGCCATCAAACCGCACGACGCCCTTGATGCGCTGCGCGCCTTCAAGATCGAGCACAATCTCCCGGCTGTTGAAGTAGTTTGGCCCAATTTGGAGCGCGAACTCGGTGGGATGGGCCCGAAAGTCCTCGACCGGGAAACGATAGTAATTAGTGCGCCCGCTCACGCCGTCCAGCGTCTGCACAAAGGCGTGCGATTGGCTGCCACCTGCCCCGAGGAACACCCCCGGAATGACGGCCATGCGTTCAGTGCCAGTGGCAGTGACAAGCTTGAAGTACCAGCCCTCAAAGTAGGGGCCGCGGACGCTGGCGGGACCATGGTATGCGCCGGGGCGCAGGACATTGCGTAGCAAGGGTAGCCTTACAGGTCGAACTGCCCAGATCGGCCGCTGTGGTGCGCGGCAAGGATGGCGGCCGCCAGTGCGTCAGGCTTGGCTGCCGTGCGCGGCGGGCGCGCGCCCAGCTTGTCCCATAACCCGGTTTCCACGGCGCCGGGCCGCATCACCGACACGCGGTGCGCCGGCTCCTCAACGGCCAGCACCGCCGCAAAGGCCTCGAGCCCGGCCTTGGCCGCAGCGTAGGCAGCCAGATTCGCCCGGCGCACGTTTTCCGGCAGCGCGCCCAAATAGATCAGGTGCGCAGACGGCACGAGCAGGGGCAGGCATGCGGCAGTCGCGAGGAACGCGCCCGTCAGGTTCGCGCCAATGATACGCTCCCAATCCTTCGCCGCCAGCGCGCGAATGGGCGCCGTTGTGATATCGCCCACGGCGTAAACGAAGAGATCGATATCGCCAAGGGTTTGCGCTACCTCGAGAACGGCCGCCTCAATTTCGCGCGGGCTTGTCACATCCGCCTCGAGCGCGACGGTGGCCTCGCTCGAACCAATTTTGCGCGAAATGGCGGCCACGAGCCACTCCTCCGCCATGAGGGCGCGCACCAGCGCCCCGCCGATGCCGCCAGCGCCGCCCCAAACCAGTGCGTTTGCCATGAGAGTCTGCTGCGCCTCCGGCGCATTGAGCGGTTGCCACAGCACATGCAGCCCGTATTATCCGCGCGACCGCTGGTGCGTGCTGTGGAACCGGTTACATTGAGGTGCGAACCAGGGATCAGTTTAGCGCGCGCACGCGGTCTGCAGCATCCGTAAAGTCGCTTCCACCGTTTGCGTGCGCTGAACTTCCCGCGTGATCGTCGCCGGGTTGTCGCGCTTCTGTGCGCCATACCAGCCGAATTGGGCGTGGTTGCCCCCTTGGATCTCAACGAACTCGGTCTGCGGCGGCAGGAGCGCACGCGACGCCTCGATGTCCGCAGGCGTTGCAAGCCCATTCAGCGAACCGGATATCGATGTCACGGTGAGTTCGCTGCGGTCGGTTAGCGGTGACGTGCCCGCGGGAAAGGAGGCCCATAGTGCGAGCCCATTCACGAATTCGGGTTCGCCCGCGATGAATGAGGCGGCCATGGCGCCGCCAAGCGAGTGGCCGCCAACGGCCCATGCCCCAATCTCGGGGTGCGCGGCAATCACCTCGGCCGCCTTGTTGGGCGCAAAGATCATCAGGTTGAGCGGCGCGCGCACGATCGCGGCAAAGTAGCCGGCCTCGGCGATGGCGCGCAGGGCAGGCGCATAAGCGCGGTAATCCACACGGCCACCGGGATAGACGATGAATCCGCACGAAGGCGGCGCGCCGACTGGTGTAAAGGTGATGAAGTCGTCCACCACAACGGTCACCATGTCGTCGCTCGCAAGCGCCGCAATGGCCTCCGGCATTGCCTCGCCGACCCGCAGCGCCCACACCACAAATGCCAGCGCGGCGATCAGAAGCAAGGCAAGTGTGATGCCGAGAATCCAGAGCAGGATACCAAACGGGGTGCGTCGCCTGGCTTCTGTCTTGACTGGGTGCGTTTGGCTTGTCATTCGGCTCTTCAGATGCGTGTTGTTGCCATGATCAGGCAAAGTCGTTGAGCACCATGGATGCGGCCACACGGCCCGAGAGGATGACCATGGGCACGCCGCCGCCGGGGTGGGTTGTGCCTCCCGCAAAGTATACGCCAGGTACATCGGCGCAGCGATTGTTGGGGCGGCGGAAGGCGTTGAGCGCGGCATTGGAGGAGATGCCGTAGAGCGCACCTCGCCACGCCCCACTCATGCGCTCGAGGTCGAGCGGTGTCAGCATGCGCTCTGCGCGGATGCGCCCGGTGAGATTGTAGCCGTTCTGGGCAAGCGTTTCCAGCACGCGCGCGCGATAGTCCGCAGCATGCATATTCCAGTCGAAGCGCGCCGATATGGGTGGCGCATTGACGAGTACAAACCAGTTCTCGCAGCCTGCCGGGGCGTGGTCAGGGTCCGATTTTGATGTAATCGCGACATAGACGGTTGGCTTTTCCGGAGGGATTCCCTTGCGGAAGATATCGTTAAACTCGCGCATGTAGTCATCGGCGAAGAAGATGTTGTGATGTGCAAGCGCGGGATGGACGCCCTCGACGCCGAGCATCAAGACAAAGCCGGAGCAAGAAGTCTCGCGGCGCGCCAGTGCGGCTGCGCGGCGTGTGACCTTTGCCTGCGGCGGCAGTAGCTTCCTGTACGTGGTGGCCACATCGACGTTGGAGACAACGGCCGCCGCAAGCTGTTCGGTGCCATCGGCAAGTTGCACACCACAGGCAGCGCCGTCACGCACGAGGATTTGCGCCACCGGGCTGGCTGTGTGCACCGTGACACCACAGCGCTGCGCCAGCGCACGCATGGCTTCGGCAATCCTGTAGATACCGCCTCGCGGGTACCAGATCCCGCCGGCAAGTTCCACGTGGGCGACGACGGCGAGCGTGGCGGGGGCCTGATAGGGGCTTGCACCCACATAGGTGGCGAAGCGGCCGAGCATCTGGCGCATGTGTCTTGAGCGCACGCGGCGCGCAATAGCCTGATCGAGTGTGAGCCATGGGTCGATGCGCAGGAGGTCGAGCGGGTTGGCGTAGCGAAGCGACGCGAGCGAAGGTGGGCCGCTTTCGACGAAGACCGGCGCCGTTATGCGGTGGATTTCGGCGGCATAGGCGAGGAAGTCGCGGTAACCCTGCACGTCGGCGGGCTCAATCGCGGCAATCGCGGCATCCATTGCGGCGGGTTCGCGGCGCACGTCAAGCACCACGCCGTCGCCATAGAAGTAGCGAGTGAGCGGATCGACGGGAAGCAGAGTAAGGTCATCTTCAAGCCGTTGCCCGGCGCTGAGCCAAAGGTCCTCGAAGACGGTGCGCATGGTAATGACTGACGGGCCCGCGTCCCAGCGGAATCCGGCCGCCTCGAACTGGCTCATCTTGCCGCCTACGGCCGCATTTTGTTCAAAGACGATGACCTTGCGCCCGGCAGTAGCAAGATGAACGGCTGCGCTCAGGCCGCCAATGCCGCCGCCGATAATGACAATGGGTTCGCGGTTGTTCATCATGCGGCCTGCCATTCAGGGTGTCAGCGGCCAGAAGAGGGGGATGAGCAGCGATGCCGCAATACAGCAGATGATGGAAAGCGGCAGGCCGAAGCGCAGGTAGTCCACAAAGCGATAACCGCCGGGCCCCATGACCATTGCGTTGGTTTGGTAGCCCTGCGGCAGCGTGAAAGACGCGCTCGCGCCAAAGATGACGACCATGATCAGCGCCGTGGGGTTGATGCCCGTGGTGCGTGCCAGCGTGAGCGCAATGGGCGTGAGCAGAACGGCGACAGCATTGTTGGAGAGCAACTCCGTGAGTATCCACGTGACGAAGAAGAAGAGAGTGACAAAGATGAACGGCTGCGAGACGCCAATTGCGCCGACCATGCCGTCGACAAGCGTCTGCGCAAGCCCGGTCTTTTCCATGGCGGTCCCCAGCGGGATGGTGCCCGCGAGCAGCAGCAGCGAACCGGCATCAAGCGAGCGCATGGCTTCGTTGGGGCGCAAGCAGCCTGTGAGCAGCATGAGCACCGCGCCGGCCAATGCCAGCGTGACAATGGGAATCTGCGTGAGAGTCGCCAGCGCCACCACGCCCAGCATGACGAGCAACGCCGGCAGGCGTTTGCTGCTGCGCGCGATCGACTGCTCGACGCCCTCAATAATCAAGAGGTCGCTGGCCTCGCAGGCGGCGCGCAAACCTTCCGCAGTGCCCTGCAGCAGCAAGACGTCGCCCGCACTCAGGCGGCGCGTGCTCAGCCCTTCGAGCCGCTGACGGCCAAAGTGCTGCGCCCCCATAATCGCCACACCGAAGTGACGATTCAGTTCAAGATCGCCAATGCGCCGGTTGTTCATGGCCGATGTGGGCAGCACAATTGCCTCGATGACCTGCTGGGGCATGGCGCGTCCGGGCGTGAGCTCGGCATCTTCGATGACACTCGCCAGCGATGCGCGCGCCGAGCGCAACAGATCGGCAATCTCGTTGGGAGTACCCGCCACAAGCAGCAGGTCGTCAACTTGTACGAGCAGGGGCGCCGCTTCATCGGCGCGATACGATTGACCGCTGCGCACCAGTTCCAGAAGTTGCGCGCCTGGGTCTTCGGGCGTCGCGCTTTCCAGCGACTGCTCGGGACGGGAGATGCGGCGGTGCGCGGCGCGCTGCGCAGGGCGCGCTGACTGCACGCTGGCGATGCGCCCGAAAATCTGGCGCGCAGGCCTGCCAACAAAGACGCTTTCGCGCCCGATGCGCACCTCGCCGATGTAGGTGGCGTCAGGGCGGCCGTCGGCCAACCCGGTGAGCGGGGCACGGTCGGGCAGCAGCCACTTTCCTGCTATCAGAATATAGGTGGCGCCAATCGCCGAATAGATGAGCCCCATGGCGGTGAACTCGAAGAAGCGCAGACCCGGCCCGCCCAGGTCGCGGTAGATGCCGTCGACCATGATGTTGGCGCTTGTGCCCAGCAGCGTGACGGTGCCGCCCAGCGACGCGAGGTAGGCAACAGGAAGCAGCAACTTGGAGGGGGCCACGTCCATCCGTTTGCTGATGGTCAGCATGACCGGGATGAGGAGAACGACAAGCGGCGAATTGTTCATGAATCCGCTGGCTATCGGAACAACGATTGCGACAAGAAGCAGCAGGCGGTTGACATTGCCGCCCGACCAGCGCACGAGCAGCGCCGTCAGTTGGTCAAGTGCACCTGTGCGCACAATGCCGGCGCTCAGCACAAACATGGCGGCCACAGTGACTGTTGCGCTGGAGGAGAAGCCAGAGAGCGCATCGGGTGGCGATACGACGCGTGTCAGCAGCAACGCGACGATCGTCAGCAGCGAGGTGACTTCCATGGAAATCCACTGGCCGATGTAGAGCGTCGTGCTCACAAGCAATATTGCGGCGAGGATGATCTGTTCTGTGGGCATGGCTGTGTGAAGTTGGCGGCTGCGTCGGTCACGCTACCGCAAGTCTACACCAGCCGCCCGCAGCCTGCCATAGAGGCGCGTTGCTGCACCTGTCCAGTTACAACTGCGAAGCTCGACGCAAAATAACCAGTGAACGCAAGCAAGCATAAAAAAAGCAACAACATGAGGGGGCACCCCAGTTGTTGCTCTAGTTTGCGCCATGGTGTCGTGGTGTCGTGGTTGGCTGTTGACCCTATGCTGCTTCCTTCTCGGCCAAACGGCGCTGCACTTCAGCATACCAACCATCAAGCACCGGCGGCAGTTCGTGCGATTTGCAGCTGTCGCGCCCGGGGTAGATGCTCTGCAGGATATTGCGCAGCGCCGCGCGGGCGGCAGCCTCGTCATCGAAGGCGCCAAGCTCCAGTCCCCAAGTCACGGCCTCGCCCGAGGTTTGCCAGTCTGGGCGGCTCGCGGGCACGCCTTTCTTGCCCTTGCCGCTGCTCAATGGCGTTTCGCGCAACATGCGTGCAGGCTTTGTTTCTTCGTCCGCCGGCGGCTGCACCGAACCACGCGCCGACTGCATCATCTGCGGTGTGCGACTGGCGGCGTTGCCGTCGTCGTCATCCGCCACAAGGCCTAGCATTGTCATCAGCAAATAGCGGCGGCCGTAGGTAATGGCACTGCCTACGCCCTGTGCATCTTGTCGGGCGGGCAACATGCCCAATTCCTGGAAGGTCTCCTCGCCACTTTCCACATGGTGGAGCATGGCGCCTACATATACGACCAGCCCCTTTTCAGTTAATTCAGTCCGCACCGATTGCAGCACGACCAGGCCGTGCTTGTGCAGAACAGGGAAGGCCACTTCCTGTACGGCGCTCAGTGTCGCGTAGCGCGAGCGGTAGGCCGGGTTGGTGGCGTCGGTCATCAGCACGGGGAAATCCTGTTGCGCCTTGAGCAGCGCGCCAAGAAGGTTTTTCATACGAGCATCCTCTCTCCCAGGGCCATCCGTTGGCCCTCATTCCGGGGCGGCAAACTGCCCCCGGGTGGCAGCATTATACCACTGAACGGATGTTCTAGTCAAGTGACAAATGAATCGTTTACAGGAGAAAAGGGAGGCCACTTTGTGCAGTTCCGCTGCCTGAGCGTGCGTCTGAGACGCTTCATGACTGCGCCGTTTCGCGCACCTGATCAATGTACCATTCCCACACGGCGATGAACGCGTCAAAGGCGTCCGGCGGCGTGAGGAGAGCCAGTTTGATGGAGGGACGACTGGAGACTCGGTCCGGGGAAATGGAGATGCCGGGAATGGCGTTTAGCCGCGCGAGCAACGCCAGGCGCTCTTCCGTTGAGGCAAATGCGCTGTGCTGCCTAATGGACTGGAACTGGATTTCAACAGAATCGGACGAAGAATGGGCAGCAACTCGGGATGCTCCCAGAGCAGTTTCTGGAGGATAACCTCTGCGTCGTAGTCTGTGGCGACCATGGGGATGAAGTGGTTCTGCGCGTCGAGGACAAAGATGTTGTCAGCCGGCATAAGGGGGCGCCCTTCATTGTGAAGCGCCTCCACCCGCATGACGTGGGTGGAGGCGCTGGGCATCGCGTCTGCGACGAAAGTGGAGCGGGCGAAGAGATTCGAACTCTCGACATTCAGCTTGGGAAGCTGACGTTCTACCACTGAACTACGCCCGCAACTGACGCTATTCTATACGGCTCGCCGCAGAAATCCAAACGGCGTTTCGGCCTGTTGGACAGCCTCGCTCGCCTGCTCTTCGGAACAATCGCACACCGCAGCCCGTCCCACAGGTGAGCGCACAACCTGGACAGGATTCAGACGAAATGGCTGCGCCGCTGTTGATGAAGGAGATAATCGTGAAGCCCAATACCAGCGGTTTCCGCAGAGAATTGCTTGCAGCTGTGCTGCTGCTTGGCGCGCTCCTGCTCGGCGCACTGCCGGCAGCCGCACAGATGCCCGTGGACCCGTGGCCTCCCAACGGCCCGGATTTCCCGATTGAGCCGCCTATCCCGTGGCCGCCCGCACCAATGCCACCGGTTGCCTTTCCGGTTACGGTCGAACTCCATCAGGTGAACGCTGTGGTTGATGGCCCGGTCGCATCCGTAAGCGTAATGCAGGTTTTTCGCAACGATTCCGGCCGTGAGATCGAGGGGACCTATGTCTTCCCGCTGCCGACGGATGCCGCGCCGGGCAGCCTCGAGATGACGATCGACGGCGAAACCGTCGAGGGCAAGCTCTACGACAAGGATGAGGCACGCGCGATCTATGAGGAAATCGTGCGCAGCCGGCGCGATCCGGCATTGCTCGAGTGGCTGGGACGCGGCCTCTTCCAAATCAGCGTCTTTCCGATTCCGGCGGGTGCAACACGCACCGTCGAACTGACCTACGAGCATCCGCTTGGCCTGGAGAACGGGCTTTACAAGTTCGGCGTACCGCTCAAGGCATATGTGCCGGGCGCATCTCCGGCCGAGAGCGTTTCCGTCAATGTAGAGTTGCGCAACCAGCCTGGGCTGCGGGCGATCTACAGTCCCAGCCACGACGTCGCCATCGACCGCACAGGAACTGATGGTGCTCTGGTCAGCTTTGAGGGCAACAGCATAGACACGCAGAGTGACTTTGCTCTCTACTTCGGCAGCGACAAGAGCGCCATCGGTGCAAATTTGCTGAGCTACAAGCCGCGCGGCGAGGACGGTTACTTCATGCTGCTTGTTGCACCCAGCCTGGAGAGTGCGGCGGATGAAGTCGTGGCGCGCGACATTGTGCTGGTAATGGATGTCTCCGGCTCAATGAAGGGTGAGAAGATAACACAGGCCAAGGCCGCCGCACATTCGATTGTGGACCAACTCAACCCCGGCGACAGGCTGAACATCATTACCTTCAGCACCGGTGTGCGCCTTTGGCAGAATGAACTTGGGTCAGTTTCCAGCGCCACCCAGGCCGACGCGCGGGCGTGGATAGAGCGCATTGCCGCCACAGGCGCGACGGACATCAATCGCGCTCTGCTCGAGGCGCTGGCGCAAGTGGACGATGGCGACGCCGATCGCCCAGCCTATATCCTCTTCCTGACCGATGGGTTGCCGACGCAGGGCGAGATTGAGACCGACCGCATCGTCGAGAATGCCGCCGACAACCGCCCAGCAGAGCGCAGCGTGCGCCTATTTACCTTTGGCGTGGGCTATGATGTGAACACCGACCTGCTCAACACGCTGAGCAGCGAAATGGGTGGGCGCAGCACCTATGTCAAGCCCGAACAGGCAATCGACGAAGTGGTCAGCGCCTTCTACAGCCAAATCGGCAAGCCTGTGCTCGCAAACGTTGACCTCAATCTCACCGGCAATACACTGGTGGAGGAAATATACCCTTTCCCCTTGCCTGACCTCTTTGCCGGCGAGCAACTGGTGGTTGTGGGCCGCTATCGCGATGGCGGCGACGTGGATCTGCGCATCGAGGGCGACATCAACGGCGAAGACATTACCTACGTGTATCCCAACCAGGTGCTTGCCGAGGCGGGCGGCGAGCCCTTTGTGGCGCGTCTCTGGGCCACGCGCAAGATCGGCGCGCTGCTCGAGCAGATTCGCCGCACCGGGGCCGACCAGGAATTGGTCGACGCGGTTATCGACCTGAGCCTCGAATATGGCATCGTCTCGCCCTATACATCCTACCTTGTGCTTGAGCCCGGCGTAGGTCCGCAGATGCCGATTTCGCAGGAGGGCGCGATGGCATTGCCGGCCCCGCGCGACCAGGCGTACATGGCCGGCGGCGCTGCCATGGAGAGCGCTGCTGCTGCTCCGGCATCCGGGCAGGCGGCGGTGGTCGCGTCCGAGGCGCGTGCATCACTGGAAAGCGCCAAGACCGTCGCCGAGCAGGAACAGGTGCGCTATGTGGGCGGTAAGGCCTTTGTGCAGCGTGGCTGGGTGGAAGGCGAAGGCGGCGTGCCGGTGGCTCTGTGGGTGGACACCGCCTACGACGCAGAAACCGAGCCGGAGGTCGTGCCATTTGGCTCGGATCGCTACTTCGAGCTTGCGCAGGATGATCTCGTTGCCCAGTGGCTTTCCGTTTCGTCCGAGATGATCATCGTCCTCGCGGGGGCTGAGCAGGTGCGCATCACGACCGTTGCCCCGTAGATATGCCGTAGGAAGGTATGAAGAATGCGGAAACAACGGCGCCGTATGGCCGTTGTTTCCGCATTTAGCGTGTGCGTCATGGAGGGCTTCAGTGCTTCGTCGTGCGCACCATCCACTCGTGCAGCATGAAGAGGACAATCGAGACAGCGATGACAAAGAGGGGGATCGCCTCAAGCGTGGTACGCTCGGCGATAACGCCCGCGAGGCTGGGCAGGACGGCGATCCCAAAGCTGGCAGCACCCACCTGAAAGCCAATTGCATGTTGTGCCACGTCGGGGCCCAGCCGCTGCGGGGTCTCGGAGACCAGCATCGGGAAGACAGGCGCCAGGCAAAAGCCCATGAAGGCCAGCCCCAAAAAGCCGACAAGTGGCACCGGCGCCCACGCAAAGAATATGGCCCCGACAAAGGCGCCGAACATTACCAGCCGCAGGAAACTGGCCAGTGACTTAACCGTGACGAAGCCAAAGAAGATGCGCCCAGCGGTGAAGGTCGCCCAGAACGCGCTTGTCCAGAAGCCTGCAGCCGCGACGCTGATGCCCCGCTCCTCTGTGAAGATCGAAAAGGCCCAGTTGCTGGCCGTTAACTCAACGCCGGTATAGAAGAAGAAGACGGCAATTCCCAGCCACACGGCGGGCAGCGCCAGCGTTTGCCAGGGTGTGATTTTTGCCTTCGGTGCGAGCGAGCCATCGTCGGGGGCCACGACCGAGGGCGGTATCTGCCAGAGGCTGCGCGTGACAAGCACCACGCCCACGACCGCCAACTGCAGCACTGCCATGAGTGCGTACCCCCAGCGCCAGGAGAAGCCCCCCACCAGCAGAGAGGCCAGCACAATCGGGCCGACTGTTGCGCCAAGGCCAAACGCGGCGTGCAGCCAGCTCATGAGCCGAGGGCTGAAGCGCATGGCAAACCAGGTGTTCATGCCCGCATCGAGCATGCCGCTGGCGAAGCCAATCAGAAGTGTGGCGGCGATGATGGCCCACCACGTGGGCAGCAGCGTGAAGCCCAGCATGCCCAGCGTTCGCAGCAGCCCTGCTGCAATCAGGAAGTGGGACGTACGATAGTGATTCAGCAGCCGTCCGACTAGAAAGCTCGACGCCAGAAAGCCGATGGTTGATGCAATGAAGATGAGGCCGAACGCATCGATGGGCAAGCCAAACTCGACGCGCATCGCAGGAAAGGCAACGCCGATCATGCCGTCGGCCATGCCCAGCGCGATGAAGATGAGGTAGGAAACGATGATGACCGTCAGGCGCTTGCGGTCTTGACTCTCAATGGCAATTGACAGGGCAGAAGGGGTCAAAGTGTCACCTCATGTGGGCGCATCGCGAGGAAGTCAAACTGGTGCGCGATGTAGGTCAGTTCGGCGTGCGCGATTTGCACCCGCCGTTTGGTCAACCAATCATCAAGTGAGGCAGGTGCAACGCCGGGCAGGCCTGAGAGCGCACTCTCGAAAAAGCCCAGAATTGCCTCGAGGAAGTACGCTTCCTCATCCGGATAGCAACCGCCAAAGGGATGCACCACCCAGTCGGACGCGCCCGCGACAAGAATGGGCAGGCCCGCCGCGGGCAACGCCGTGAAGAGTCGGCGACCCGTCGCACTCGCACCGGCTGGTGCGCCGACGATGGTGCGCGCGTCCATCGTGGCGTGATAGGAAGCCACAATTGCGGCATCAAGCGGCGGGTCAGTCGGCGGTTCAAGCAGCGTCACGCCGTCGAAGTTGATCGTGAACCAGCCCAGCCCGCCCGGCCGCAGGAGGCCGCGCAGAAGCGGCAGCGCGCGCTTCAGATCAAGCAAATCAAGCACAGCATGGGCGATGATCAAGTCGTACGCGCCTTGTGCCTCGGCGCGCTGGGCGAATTCGAGAACGTCGGCCACCGTAAAGCCTGCGGAAAGCCCCGCGACGTAGGGCGCCACCGCCGCTTCAATGTTGCTCGTCTCGTTGTCGATGCCCAGGTACGACACCTGCCGGCCAGCCAGCAGCCCCCAGCGCGCCAGGCGTTCAAGCATGGTGCCCACGCCGCAGCCAATTTCAAGCACGCGCAGCGGCATCGCGTGGGCGGGCAGGGCTGCCGCCAGCGCATCGTACACGTTGCGATTAAGGGCGCGGTCGTCCACGCTGCGTTTGGCAAGCAGGTAGCGGGCAAAGGGCGTCTGTGGGCTGGTATTCATGCGGCCACCAGCTCCTCGAGATATTCGGCAATGCGCGTCGTGCTCTGCGCCCAGGTGGGGGAGGCGGCAAAGGCCGCCACCGCTGCCGCGCGCATCTCGTCACGCAGTGATGGATCATGCGCCAGAGCCGTCAGGTAGCGCGCCAGAGCCTGTGCGTCGCCCGGCGCAACCAGAAAGCCATTGTCGCCCGCCCGCACAATCTCATGCGCTGCGCCTGCAGTCGAAGCGATTACCGGCAGCCCGCAGGCCATCGCCTCGAGGTAGACAATGCCGAATCCCTCATAGGAAGGCAGCGCCAGCAGGTCGCTGCGGGCATAGAGTGCGCCGCGCTCTGTGTCGCTCAGGGAGCCTAGAAAGCGCACGCGTGTGGACAGCCCCGCGGCGTCCACCTGTGCGCGCACGCGCGCACTATAATTGGGGTCGACCGTCTCGCTACCGGCAATCTCCAGGCTGACGGGCGTATCGGTCAGTGAGAGCGCGTCGATAAGCACGTGCAGCCCTTTGCGCGCAATCACGTTGCCCACAAATGCGACGTGCAGAGGTGCGTCCGGGGCGCCAGTTGCGCGTAGTGATGACGAGTCCGCGCTCTGAACGTGATCGCCCGCCGGGTAGGCGACGATATGTGGCGGCAGAGCAGGACGCATGGCCTCGACCGTCGCGCGCGTCGTTTTGCTGTTAAAGATGAAGCCGTCGGCCCGCCGCAGATAGCGCGCTTCCACGGCGCGGTAGAGAGGGCGCAGGAGCGCAGGGTTTTCTTCGCTGCTGCGCAGATGGTGCACAATGGTGACCACGGGCGGTTGGCTCCCGTCGGGTCTTGTCGGGCGCGGCGCAAACGCCAGCGACGGGTGATTCAATTCGTCCTCGAGAACGAGGTCGACGTCGAGTGTGCGCAGCATGCGCCGCCAGGCCGGCGCGAGGTTGTCGCCCAGGTGCTTCGCATAATTGCGCCAGGGCAGCGAGACGATCTCCACCTCATGACCGCGCGCGCGCAGTTGCTCGACCAGTTTGCGGTCGTACAGGTAACCCCCTGAGACAGTATCCAACGATCCGTAGATGACGAGTGCGACGCGCATTCCCCAATGCTGCCACAGCGGGGCAGGTTACGAGAAAACCGGAGCACGCGGGATTTTGATGAAGCGCAATGCAAGGTGCTGACGGATAGGGAGTGCGACGTGGCGGACGTTCTCACAATTGGCATTTTGGGCGCGGCACGCATCGCGCCGCATGCACTTGTGCAGCCTGCGCGCAGCATGGCCGGCGTGCGCGTGGCCGCTGTGGCAGCGCGCGACGGGGCGCGCGCCGCCTCATTTGCCGCCCATCACTCTATCCCCCGCTGGGCCGATTCCTACGCAGCATTGATTGATGATGCCACGCTCGAGGCCGTCTATATTCCCTTGCCCAATGCCATGCACTTTGCCTGGGCGCTGCGTGCGTTGGACGCGGGCAAGCATGTCCTGTGCGAGAAGCCGCTGGCGGCGAACGCCGTTCAGGCCGCGCAACTGGCCGCCGCAGCCCGGCGCAGCGGGCGCGTACTCATGGAAGCGTTTCACAACCGTTACCATCCGCTGCTGGTGCGCGTGGGCCAGATTGTGCGCAGCGGCGAAATTGGGCGTGTGCAGTCGGTCGAGGCGATCTTCCGCACGCCCTCTCTGCGTCGCAACGACATCCGCTTCGACTACGCGCTGGGCGGCGGTGCAACCATGGACCTCGGCTGCTACATGATTAACCTCGTGCGCTATGTGGTAGGCGAGGAGCCTGTAGTCACCGAAGCGCAAGCGCG
Organism: uncultured Caldilineaceae bacterium; assembly: GCA_964370975.1. GTDB lineage: Bacteria > Chloroflexota > Anaerolineae > Caldilineales > Caldilineaceae > UBA5069. The sequence continues at coordinate 15,012 of CAYJNV010000001.1, forward strand.
GCTGCTTGCACCCGACGTGGACCGCCGCATGACCTGCCAGTTTCAGTTCCCCTCGGGCGCGGCCGGGCGCATGGACGTGGAGATGAAGGCCCTGCGCGCGCCGGATGTGCGCCTGCTGGTGCAAGGTGAGGTTGGCTCGCTGCGCGTGGTGAACCCGGTGCTCCCCCACCTCTACCACCGCATGCGCGTGGAGACACCCAATGGCGTCCGCCACGAGCACTTCGGTCGCACGTCCAGCTACACATACCAGTTGGCTGCGTTTGTGGATGCGGTGCGCCACGGCAGGCCCTTCCCCACCAACGCGGACGACGCCGTGCTCAACATGCGCGTCAGCGATGCCGTCTATACACAAGCCGGCATGCGTTTGCGCGGCAAAGTATAGACCATGTTCGCGGCGATTGCGAATGCGCAAACACTGCACATTAGCGCGCAATCCACGGCAGCAAGACGGGCACGGGTGCGGGGCCGCGAACGCCCCACATGAGTGGCGCATCAAGCCGGGCGCAGAGCGTGCCGGTTTCGCATTGCGCGCCGGGTAGCGGAAGCCAGCGGTCGCCAAGGTCGGCGGCGAGCGTCGCCTTGGCCCAGTCACCGCCCTGGTCTGCGCTGCGCGGGAGGGCAACGGTCACAGTGATTGCGTTATCAAAAGCCAGCGGTGCGCCCGTGGCGCAGTCGACCACGCGCAGCATGTAGGGTCCGGCCCATGTTGCCTCGCCAATCGGAGCGAGCCACGGGCGCGCGGGGTCGCTCTCGTGAAGCAGGCAGCGTGCGGTGGCTGTGACAGTCGCCGTCTCTGTCACCGGCGGCGGGTCGGCAGCAATGGTGTAGGTTAAAGCCAACGTGGGATGCGTCGGGTCTGCCAGCGGAATCGCAATTGCTTCAGCCAGCACGGCGGGAAGCGGTATCCTGTCGCGACTTTGGGGGCCAATCGCAACCACTTCTGCGCCGGGGAGGATGAGGCGCGCACCGTCGAAGATCGCGTCCGCAAAGTCGCCTGCCACGACCGCGGCCAGGCGCGGCGCGCCCGCCACTGTGACGTCGAATATGGATACATAGGGTGACACTGCGGGGCCACCCACCGCGCGCAGCGTCTGCAGTGCAATGCGGCCGGCCACTGCACCGCCGATGGCTGCGTAACGCATACCCGCAGGTGGGTCGATGCGCATGCCGGGGGTGGGATTGAGCGGCTCAGTGAGGTCCAGCACCTGAAGGACGCCGTTATCGACGAGATAGAGCGTCGATCCCCATGCGGTGGCAGCAGCAGGCGTGGGCACGGGCAGGCTGCGCGCCAGGCGCGGTTGTCCGGGCTGCGTAACGTCCACGATCAGTAGCGTATCATTGCCGAAGAGGTAAAGCGTGCCTTGCAGCGCGGCCCATACATCAGTGTGCCCCGGCAGGTCCACCACCGCCGCGAGGGTAGGGGTCAGTGGCGTGCTCAAGTCGACGGAGAGGAGCGTGTTGTGCTCGCTGAGCATGAAGGCACGTTCGGGCGCGTCAAGAATCAGGTGCTCGAGTGTATCCTGCAAGGGCGAAGCAAACTGACCAAGCTGCTGGGTATGCGCCGGGTCACGCAGGTCGAAAAGCGTGAGGCGGTCGCGGTGCATTGCATAGAGGCGTGTGCCGTCGGCTACAAGGTTGTGCGCGCCGATCCACATGCTTTCAAGCGTGCCGATAGGGTGCGGTGCGCTGCGAACGCTGATGTCGACCAGCGCCAGAACCCGCGCCCCGCCATCGCCCATGGCGCCGCGGTCAATGATGGCCATGTCGCCAGTCACGGCGCGCACGGCGCCATCCAGTGCAAGCTCGTCCTGGCTCCAGGTTTGCGCCAAAGTTGTGAGTGAGCCATCGTCTCCCTGGTGCAGACGTAGCAGGCGGCCGTCCACTGTCTGCGCAACAATGGCATCGGCCAGCGCAATCGCGCTGCGCCACCTTTGTGCAGTCGTGCCCACGGGCGTCGGGGCGGCCGGGTTCGTTATGGTGTAGACGGCGTAGTCGGAGTATTCAGCAGGTGACTGGTTGGGGTTCACATAGGCGAAGCCGCCGGCTACAAGAGTCTTGCCGGGCAGGAATGGGCAGATGCCCACTGGCGTGTGATTGGCGGGTGTGCGCACGTCGATAATGCGGCAAACGGGTGTTCCCACGAGGTCGCGCCCCATGAGGTAGACGAAGTCGCCCACCGCAGCCATGTCAACGTCCACAAGTGGCATGTCTGCAAACCACTCGGCGGCCGCAAGCGTCAGCAGCGCGGCCGGGTCAGTAGCGTCCAGAATGGTCAAACCGGTGGAGCCGGCCGCGTAGAGCCGGCTGCCGTATGCAGCAATACGTGTGCGCGCGAGCCCGGCCACCACCGATGCGGGGCGCGGGCGCGAGGCATCCTGCAGCGAAAATACGTGCAACTCGTTACCGCTGCCAGTCTGCGACTGTGTCAGCGCAAAGAGCGTGTGCGGTGCGACGGCCCAGTCCAACACGCCGGACGCGGGCAACGCGATGCTGCCGAGAAGCGCAGGCCGATTCGCTGCCCTGACGCCCAGGACAATGGGCATCGCTACAGTGGTCGAGAGCGGCGCCGTGTAGAGATGGCCATCCTGGTACAGCAGCTCTTCATCGCGCACAGGCAGGACACCGAGCGTGGCCAGAGTGGCTGCATCGAGCACGCGCAATTGCGTCTCGCCGGGCGCCGTGGCCATGGCAAAAAGAAGACCATCGCCCGCGGCGCGCAGCGACAGGCGCTCGGTGATGTACGGTTCGGCGACGAGACAGTGGCTGGGTGAGGGGGCGAGCGGGTCACAAGGAGGCGGGTCAGACGGGGCGGCCGACGCCTTGCGCGTAGTCAGCAACAGTGCGCAAGCCAAAGCAAGGAGTAGCGCTACCCGGCATGCAGTTCGTTGCCGCCAGGAATGTCGCCATACAGGAGAGCGGGGGCCGTCCATGTTTCGTGCTTTTCTTTGCGCTACTTTGCACCCTTTGCGACTTTGCGTTGCGCAGGTCGCGTTTCAGCGCAGTTGCAGCCGGTAGGCGGCCCAGGCAATTGCGTTCTCCCAGATGCGCACGCGCAGCGCGGTGAGATTGGGTGCGGCCACCCTGTCGGCCAATTCCATGCAAGCGATGTGCGTGAAGTGCTCGATGCTGGGGTTCAGCCCTGCAAAGGGCGGTTGTTCATTCAACGTGCGGTCGCGATAGCGCGCGACTAGTTCATCGAGTGCCGCTTCGACCGCGACGATGTCAACGCAGTAGCCATGGGCGTCGAGCGAGTCGGCCTCGATTTGTAGCTCGAGGCGATAGTGGTGCGAGTGCAGCGTGTTCTCTGCGCCCCAGTCGCCGCCGACAAGATAGTGCTGCGCCACGAAGTCGCGCTGGACCGCAAGGGTATACAAAGGGCCTCCGAAGGGCGTAGATTCGGCAGCCTGCGCCCGTAGGTCAAGGCACAGGGTCCAATGCAGGCTGGATGGGCTGCAACGTGAGCGTGGCCGAAGCGACCTGGCCCGCACTGTCCGTTGCGCGCAACGAAATTACTGTGTCCGGTTGCAACATCGCCACATCTTCAATTTGCAGAAAGGGGCCGCGTGCTGCGGCTGCGCCGTTGACAAACCACTCTGCCTCAAGCATACCATCTTCGCCATCGGCGGCATAACCCGCGATGACGACACCGCCGCCGCCCAGGGGCATCTCGGGTGGCGCAATCGTGACCACCGGCGGCGTGTTGGGCAGCGCGATTGCGGCGACTGAGGCTGTGGAAGCGCCCGGCTGTGGGAGCAAGTCCGCCGTAATCGCCTCGAGAGTGCCGTCACCGCCGGGCAAATCGGCTGTTGGCAGTGCGATCTGCCTCTCACTCACATCCATTGCCAGCGTCGTGACGCGATCGCCTTGCACCATGCGCAGCAGCTTGGGTGCGTCATCCGCAAGAGTCACATTGAGCGCCCCGCTCTCGGCCACGACGACCGGCGCTTGAAGTGGCGCGGAACTCGAAGTCAGGCTGCGCCTCGCCAGCACGTCACTGCCACTGCGCACCTCCACAGCAGCGAGCCGGCCCGCAGGCAGCGGCAAGATGGCGCTCAGCACTTGAATCGAGAGACCTTCTTCTTCGGCGGCAGCGGCAGCCACCGTATGAGTCGCCAGGATCGCGCCCGCGCTATCGACAAAGGCCACGATGTAGCTCATGCCGCCGCCCTCGGCCGGCACGTTGTCGGTGAGCGGCGCACGCAGTGCATAGAGCGGCAGAATCTCCGCAGCCTCGCCGGGACTGAGGCGCGCGCGCACCAACACGCCGTCGGTTTCACCGGCGGGTGCTGGCGCGGCATCTGCGCTGGTGACGGCGGCGCGCTGATTCGTGTACATGCCAATGTAGTTGTAGTCCGATATCCACTCGGCGCAGTAGGACATGAGGTCGGTCGTCTCAGCGGGGTCAATCAGCGTGGAACTGGCAGTGTTGAAGCCCAGTGCGCCAATCGAGGCCCCGGCGTAGGGATAGGCCGGATCGGCATTGGTTACGCCACCGCAAGGCGCGTGGCCGCGCCCCAGGGTGTGGCCCAGTTCATGCGCCGGCGTGAGTTGCGTGTCGAAGTTCACAGTGGCGCGCATCGAGGTGCCGATCCCCGTGTAATAAATGCGGTTGTCGCTGCTGATGGCGGTGGGCAGCAGCGCCATATAGACGGTGTCACTTGCCGCGCCCTCGCTCTGTTTCAGCGCGAGCGTCACGTTGAGCAACCTCTCCCAGTCGGCGAGGCGGTTCGACGCGCTGGCTGTCAGGTTGCCGCGGAAGGTGAGCGGCGTATGCCAGCGCAGTTCGAGATAGGGAATGGGAAACATGCGCTGTACGGAAGCGGGAAAGGCGGCTGTCGCGGGCGCCGCGTATTCGTTGCCGTTTGGCGCGTGCACATAGCGAATGGGCACAATCGTGACGCGCAGCGGCGGCACGGTCTGAAACGACACTGTGCGCGCAAGACTCTGCCCACCATCAACCACGCGCGCCGTCAGCACCACGTTGCCGCTCAACCATGCCGTTGGCAGAAGGAAGTTTGTACTTTGATTTGCAGCATCGCGGTTTGGCGTCGCATAGCTGGCTGCCCCCGTGCGTGTGAGAGGAGAGCCGGCCAGCGCCACGCCGTTGCGTGTGGCAGAGAGCGTTACGCTTTGCCCTGTAAGGCCGACAGCGGATTGGAGGAAGATACGTGCGACAGTGGGGCGGCCCGCCACCATGGGCACCGTCTGGCTTGCGTTCTGCGTGGCCTGGGTGAGTTCGATTGCGCTCACACGCGCTGCGGGACCACGGGCAACAGTTGGAAGGTAGATGTTGCGGCTGCCTGCCGCATCGGGCTGTGGTTGGGGCGGAATTGAGTCGGCGGTTTGATTGCCACGGGGGGGTGTCGCGGCCGAGGCGGGCAGCACTGCGGCAAGTGGAAGGATGACGCAAAGTGCAAGCACCGGCAGCGCGTGGAGGGTTCTCATGGCTCGCTCCGGATTGAGTTGGTAATGGGTCGCGAAATCGACCCATGCCAATTCTCCCATCGCGCAATGCCATGCAGGCAATCACACTTGGCGGTGAAACCTACGCTGCCTCGAGAAACTTATGTATACGTAAACAACAGTTGGAGCACGTTGCCCTTGTGAAGGTCAATCATACGGTAGGCGTTGGCTGCATCGTCGAAAGGCCAGCGGTGCGTAATCAGCGAGGCAACGTCCAACGATTGGAGGAGGGCCCACGCTTGCGCGATGCGGCGCGATTTGTCCCAGCGCCCGGTGAGCGCTGGCGCGAGCGTACTTACCTGGCTTCCGATGAGCTGGATGCGGTTGCGGTGAAAGTGGCTGCCCAGGTCGAGCAGCGTGGGCTTGCTTCCATACCACGAGCCCACGACCACGCGGCCGCCAAAGCCGCACGCGCGAATTGCGTCATTGAGCGCGCTTGGGTTGCCGCTGAGCTCGTATACCAAATCAAAGTCGCGCAGCGGCTCGTCGCTCTCTGAATTGGTGGGCATGACCGCATGCGCGCCAAGGCGCCGTGCGTGTGCGCGTCGTTCAGCAAAAGGGTCCACGACCACGAGTTCGCGCAGCGGAAAGCGCGCCAGCCAGGCCGTCGTCAACAACCCAACCACGCCTGCGCCCATTACCGCAACACGCTCGCCCAGCAGCGGCGCGCCGTCGAGAAGCAGGTTCGTGGCAGTCTCGGCATTGGGGAGAAGCGTAGCGACGTCGGTCGAAAGGCCTTGGGGCACGGCGACGAGGTTGGAGATTTCGGCCACAAAGGCGCTTGCGTGCGGCTCGAAGGCAAAGACGCGCCGCCCGAGCCACGTCTTGTCGACGCCCGGACCGAGGTGTTCTACCACGCCGACGCAAGCGTACCCATAGCGCAGCGGGTAACTGGTGCCACCTGTCAGCGCGGGCAGCGCACTATCAAGCGCCATATCACCTGGGGCTTGACCGCGGTAGAAGAGCATCTCGGTGCCGGCGCTGACCGCAGACGCGCATGTGCGCACGATGACCTGATTCAAGCCGAGGCGAGGCAGGTCCTCTGTACGCACGGAGACTGCAAAGGGCGCGTCAAAGTAGAGGCGCTCGGCCGTCTTTATCCAGGGGATAGGTGGCAGCAATTACGCCTCCCAGCTGGGAGTGCCCCATAGAATCAGGTCGTCGCCGGCGGGCGTCCACGCAGTCTCCAGCAGCCGGGGCATGGCGAGCCCTGGCCCGGTTGCGGAGTCGCCATCAAGTGCAAGAACGCCCCCGAGCAGGCGCGGCGCAATCGTAACGACCAGTGCATCGACCAGCCTGTGCGCGACGAAGGAGCGAATGACTTGTGCACCACCTTCAACCATCACGCTGTGCAGACCCATGTGGTGCAAAGCCTCCAGCAGCGCAGCCAGGCTCACCATGCCGTCGCCGTCAGGGGGCAGGAAAAGGAGCGTAGTGCCCGCGTTCGCAAGTGCGGTGGCGCGTGGTGAGCCTTCGTTGCGCGCCAGCGTGGCAATAATGGGCGCAATGGGTCCGGCAAGCAGGCGCGCCGTGTGCGGCGTGCGCAGGCTGCCATCCAGTACAACGGGTTGCGGGTGGCTGCCTTGCGCATAGCGCAGGGTGAGGCTGGGGTCGTCGGCAAGAACGGTGCCCACGCCAACCAGAATTGCGGCGTGCGAGGCGCGTAATTCATGGGTTACCTGCAGCGACGCGCGTCCGCTGACCTGTGCGGGTGCACCGCCCGGCCCCCCAATCGCGCCGTTAAGGCTCTGCGCATAGGTCAGCGTGACAAAAGGACGTGTGCCATCGTGTACCGCCATGCGCGCCTTGAGTGCGTGCAGTTGACTTGACGCCGCTTCGGATACCACCACCGGCAGCGGTTCGTGGCCGTCGCCCTCCTGCGCAGTGTCGGCCGCGCGGTCACCGGCCATGGCCAGCATGTGGCGCATGCGTTGTGATTTGGTCTCGAGGTAGGCGCGATTCTCGTCGTTGACTTCAACAATCACCGGGAGCCGAGCCGCTACCGCTACACCTAGTGCGCGCAGATGCTCGATCTTGGTCGGGTTGTTCGTCAGAAGTTGCACCGAATGAATGCCGAGATCGGCAAGGATGGCTGCTGCGGCCCAATATTCGCGCTCGTCGGCCTGGTGGCCCAGCATGATGTTCGCCTCGACGGTGTCGTAGCCCTCATCCTGCAGGTTATACGCCTGCAGCTTGTGCTCGAGGCCGATACCGCGCCCTTCCTGGCGCAGGTAGATAACCACGCCGCGCCCTGCATCGGCAATGTAGGCCATGGCGTAGTGAAGCTGGTCGCCGCAATCACAGCGGCGCGAGCCAAGCACGTCCCCCGTAAAGCACTCGGAGTGGACTCGGACGGGCACATTTTCACCGCCGCTCACATCGCCAAAGATAACGGCGAGGTGCTCCTTGTTGTCACGCGTGTTGGCATAGTGACAGAGTTGGAACTCGCCTTCAATGGTGGGAATGCGCGCGCAGACTGTACGCGTGAACTGGACTGTCTGTTCAATTGTGGGCGCTTCAGCGGCCATGGGCATTCCGTCCCTTCGTGATGCGCAATTCTGCGCCCGGCGCTGCCGGGCTATCCCAGGCGACCGCGCACCCGGTCCACGGGAAAGCGGCCCTCGTTGCGTGCCATCTTCTTGCGGATGGCCTCACTCACGTCCATGCCCGTGCTGTTGGCCAGGCTCAGACAGTAGATCAGCACGTCGGCAACCTCGTCTGCAACCTCGGCGCGCATGCCATCGTCCATCATGCGCTCGGCACTTTCCTCATGCGTGTACCACTGGAAGTGCTCCATAATCTCGGCGGCCTCGATGGCAATCGACATCGCCAGATTCTTGGGTGAGTGATAGACGCTCCACGCACGTGCGGCCACAAAGTCGGCCACCAGCCCACGCAATTCGCCAATTGTGGTTGCGTCGTCACCGGCAATCGAATCGCTTATGGTATCTGCATTATCCGCCATGTACGGCCTCGCAAGATGTAAGGATATTGTCACTCTGGGCAAACTTCGTTTGGTACACACGCATCCGCTGGCAGGCATGGCAGAGCAGCAATCGCGCTCGCGACGTCCGCATCAGCGCGAAGTGTTTCACACGTCGTGAGACTGGCGTCAACGCTGCAGCCGCTTGCCCTGGGCGTAGGGGAAGATGTCGACAATCTCGCCGGCGCGTATGCGCGTCTGCATCGCTTGCCACCACGCGACCGTGAAGAGATAGCCGTGCTCGGCCTCAAAGGCGCTGCGCAGCGGCGTGGGCAGCCACAGAAAGGTGCGAAACTCCTCGGGGAAGACGTCGTTGGGCTGCACCGAAAACCAGGGTTGCGCCGCAATTTCGTCGTCGTAGCGGCTGCTCGCGGGCAAATGCCGGAAGTTGACGTCGGTGAGTAGCATGACCTCATCGTAATCGTAGAAGACAACACGGTCATGACGCGTGACGCCAAAGTTCTTGATAAAAAGATCGCCGGGGAAAATGTTGGCGGCGGCCAGATCGGCAATGGCATGGCCGTAGTCGCTGATCGCCGCGAGCGCATGGTCGACGCCCATCTCCTTGATGTAAAGATCAAGCGGGTAGAGACGCCGCTCAGTGTAGACGTGGCGCACGATCACCTGGTTGCCATCCACCAACACCGTATTGGCCGCGTCGGCAAGCAATTCCTCCAGCAACTCGTCGGTGAAGCGTTCGCGTGCAAAAGTAAGGTTCTCGAATTCCTGCGCGTCCACCATGCGCCCAACCCGGTCGTGCTTGAAGACAAACTGGTAGCTTGAGAGCACGTCGCGGCGCGTGATCGTCTTGGCCTCGCCAAAACGGTCCTTGATCACCTTGAAAACGATGTCGTATGAAGGCAGCGTGAAGACCGTCATCACCATGCCGCGCGCGCCGCGCGCAGCTTCAAAGCGGTCTGAGGAATTGCCCAGGTGCCGATAGAGGGAGCGGTAGAGCATCGTCTTGCCATGCTTGTTCCAGCCCAGCGCCGTGTAGAGTTCCGCAATCGGCTTGAGCGGCAGGATGGACTTGAGGAATCCTACCACCTCGACGGGGCTCTCGGTGTCCACATGGAAGTAGGCGCGTGTGAAGGAGAAGACCTTGCTGGCCTCCTCCTCGGTAAAGAGGGCGGCGTCCACTCTGATGCCGTCCTGCTCGTGCAACAGCGGCAGGATGAACGGAAGCACGCGGTTGCGTTTGCGGATGCGCCCGATGAGGTAGGCGCCTTTGTTACGATAGAATACCGGCCTCAGGAGTTCGATGCTCTCGAAGTCGGGCGACTCCCACACGAACGCCAATTCGCGTTCCAGCGCAGCGGCAACGCGCCTGGCGTCATCCGCTGCGTCAGCATATGGCGCATCAAACGCGTTGTCGCGCAGGATGGCGCGGATGACCTCCACGCTGTCGGTGATGCGCACGTAGCGCCGCAGGATCTCTGCTTGCCCTCTCCCCGGAAGCATCGTGGCGCCAAACCAGACGAACTCGATGCGCTGGTCCACGCCGACCGTGCCGAGGATGCGGCGCGTGACGGAATTGAAGAAGGTTTCGGCCAACTCCAGATTCTGCCGGCGCGCAATTTGCGCCGCATACACCTGCTTGATTGCGAGCCAGACGGCTACATCGTGCACGTCCACGCCGAGGATTGCGCGCAGGCCCTCCACAACGCTGGCGATGACCCGCTCGCGTACTGTCAGGCGCTCCACCGCGTCTTCCTGCCAAAGCTCCCAGCGGCGCTGTTCAAAGTGCTGGCGCGAGCGGGCCGAGACGCTGGTGAATTCGTCAAAGTAGTGGTCATAGGCATCGAGGATGGCTGTGCCGGCGGCGCGTGCACTCTGCCGTCGGCGCGGGTTGTCCTGGGGGGCCGCGTCGTCGCCTGGCGCAAGGGTATCAGTCGGGTTCTGATTCATCGCGACTCACTGCAGCGTCTCAAGATTTGGTCTGCACCCAAAGTCACACCGGAGTGAAACCTACACCCACATCCAAACCTCAACGCAAAGAGCCAGAGAACGCAAAGGGGCGGACAGGAAAAGCAACGACTCGGCAGAAATCGACTCATTGCTGTTCTTTGCGTTTCTTTGCTGCCTCGGCGACTTTGCGTTGAGGTGTTGTATTCATGCCACTCTCACTTCAGTTGGCGATTTCGGCCAGTCGCACCGGCCGGTTCTCGGCGAATGACTTGCGCGCGGCCAGCCCAATTAGAATCGCCTGGCGGCCGTCCTCGCCGCTCACCGGCGGCGGCGCACCCTCACGCAGGCAGCGTACAAAAGCGACCAGTTCATTCACATAGGCGTCGGTGTACCTGTCCATGAAGAAGTGGAAAGGTAGGTCATGGCGCACACCCGTGCCGTCGGCCAGAGTGACACTGTTGGGGAAGTTGTTCTCGGCACGCGCCACGCCGCCGCTGCCGAAGACCTCTACACGCTGGTCGTAACCGTAGGCGGCGCGTCGGCTGTTGTCGATGACGCCGATGGCCCCGCCCGCGAATTTGAGGGTGATCATCACAGTGTCCAGGTCGCCCGCCTCGCCAATGCGCGGGTCAACCAGCACGCTGCCTGCGGCGTAGAGTTCCTCCACGTCGCGGCCCATGAGGAAGCGCGCCATGTCGAAATCGTGGATGGTCATATCGAGGAAGATGCCGCCGGAGACCGCAGCATATTCGGGCGAAGGCGGCTCGGGGTCGCGGCTGATGATGTGCAGCAGTTCGGGATTTCCCACCGCACCTGCCGCGACAAGTTGGCGCGCACGTGCGAAGTTGGGGTCGAAGCGGCGATTGAAGCCGACTTGCAGCAGGACGCCTGCCTTGTCCACAGCGGCCAGGGCGGCATCAATCGCCGCCAGGTCGTGGTCGATTGGCTTCTCGCAGAATATTTGCTTGCCCGCCTGCGCCGCCTCGGTAATGATGCGTGCGTGCGTGTTGGTGGCAGAGCAGATAAGCACCGCCTGCACCTGCGGGTCATTGAGGATGACGTGGTAGTCGACGACGACACGTGGTATGGCAAAGTCGGCAGCGCAGCGTTGCGCGGCCCCTTCGTTGACATCGGCCACGGCCACAATCTGCGCGTCAGGGATGCGTGTCAGCACGGTCTCGGCATGGACGCGGCCAATGCGGCCGGCGCCAATCAGGCCAAGGGAGAGGGGGTTAGGCATGGATAGGTCTTCCAATCAAGTGGGTATGTGTCTAGATGGTCAATGGTAATTGGTAAGTGGTAATTGGTAAGGTGCCAGTTCAGGATCGCTGCGCCCAATTACCAATTCACCACTTACCAATGACCGCTTACAACCCAATCGTCCGCAAGAACTCGCGGTTTCGCTGTGCGCTCTCGAATGGCATGCCCATGCCGGGAAGTACATCCTGCTCTACGGTCACGTAGCCACTGTACCCCTGGCGACGCATCCAGCCGTAGACGGCGGCGAAGTCCACGCAGCCCTTGCCCAATTCGCAGAAGACGCCGTTGCGCACCGACTCGAAGTAGTCCCACTCGTTGACCTGCGCCTTGGCCATCATCTGGGGGTCGCAATCCTTGAAGTGCATGTACCAGATACGGTCCGCAAAGCGGGTGAGTGCCGCCACGATGCCCTGACAACTGCCCGCGCCAAAGGCATAGTGGCCCGTATCGAAGACCACCCCCAGCAGCGTGGGATCCGTGCGCGCGAGCAACTCGGCGATTTCGTTTTCTGTTTCCACGTAGCCGGCGCAATGGTGGTGAAAGACAGTGCGCAGCCCTGTCTTCTGCAACACCGCCGCAGCAATGCGGTTGGCGCCGGCTGCAAAGGTTTCCCACTGCAGCGGCGATAGCCCCATTTCTGGCGTCACACGGCCTGCATTTTGCGTGCGCACGGGGTCGGCGCCGTTGTTGTCGGCCAATACGAGGAAGGGCGCGACATGCTGATCGAGGCGCGCCGCAGCCGCCTGCAAGAGGTTGGCCGTGCGCACGGCCACGGCCAGGCCGTCGTCATGCGCGGCGGCATCGGCCAGCGCCACCGGCACAAACGCACCCGTAAGCGTGAGGCCGCGGTCGACCAGTGCAATCGCCAACAGGTCGGGGTCTGTGGGCATGTAGCCCCAGTCCCCAAGTTCGGTGCCCGTATAGCCTGTGCCGCCTAGTTCGTCCAGCATGCGCCCGTAGCCGATGGGCTCGGCGGCCAGTCCTTCAAATTCCAGCGACCCCCACGAACAGGGGGCATTGCCAACCAGGATGGACATGACGGACTCCTAGGGAGTGGGGAGTGGGGAGTAGGGAGTGGGAAGTAGGGTGTTGGGAGTCGAGTGCGGACCCTCTATTCATACGTCGGGCTCTCTACTCCCCAATGACTACGCCCCGTTGCCAAGATCGCCGGCCCCACGCCTGGGGCCGCCACGCGACGATTACGCGTCGCGTGCGATCCTGCCAAAGTAGAGTTCGGTGATGTAATCGTACTGAATTGTACCGCTCTGCTGATAGCGGTCAAAAAGAAGGCCAAGCGCGCCGCTAAGCGCTGCCGCTGCCTGTGAACCCGCAGGCGGTGCATAGGAAGAGGATAGCGTCCGCCCGACGAGGGCAGCCCGGTCCAGCAGCTGTGCATAGGGAAAGGTGCGGTAGGTGAATGCGCCGTCTGCAAAGAGCGCCCCACGTTCGGCGTCTGCCAGGCGCTCATGGTTCACTTGCGCGTAGTCAGACGAGGCACTGTGAAGGAGATCTTCATAGTCCTGCATGAAGAGAGAGAGTTCGGCGCGATGGGTGTTCCAGAAAATGGCCAGGCGGCAAGCGGGGCGCGCAATGCGCGCGAACTCGGTGCGCGCCGCCGGCAAATCAAACCAATGCAGCGCCTGGCCAGCGATTATGCAGTCCACCGACGCGGCGGGCAATGTGGTGGCCTCGGCACTGCCCGCAACACTGGTAAAGCGGGGATATCCGGCGAGCACCCGTTCGCCCGCGGCCCGCATGGCCGCATTCGGTTCTACGCCGAAGACAGCGTTGCCATTTTGCAAGAACATCTCGGCCGAGAAGCCTGTGCCGGAGCCGATATCCGCGATTGCGTGGCCCGGCTCCAGGCCAAGTTCACTGTGCAGCGTCTGAACGATAGCCTCTGGATAGCGCGGGCGGTAGCGCACGTAGTCCGCCACGCGGTTGGTGAAGCGATTGGTCGGGTCAAACGAGTCAACATTACGCGACATTGACCTTACACAATCTCATGCAGCATCCAAACATTGGGTTCGACGTAGTAGCCGCGGTCGGCCTTCAGGTCCACGGAGACTGGGGCCAACCCGCCCGGAAAGGGAAATTCGCCCGAACGGGAGAAGTTGAGCCCGGTCCAGCGCTGCCATTCGGCGACGCTGCCGGCAATCTGCATGCTGCGGCGGCAGGGGCCGACCATGCGCGCGCCTAGCCGCTGGTGGGTGCGCAGCCAGGGGTCGAACGCGAGGCCTTCGTCGGTGGTGCGAGCGATATAGTCCTCGATGGGCTCATTGGGGTGGGCGGCCTTGCGCGTGGGGCGTACGGGGGCGATCATGCGTTTGAGACCCGCCTGGCGGCCCAGCTCTTTCATGGCGCGCAGCATCACGCGGCTGAGGCCGCGGCTGCGCGCGGCGGGCAGCACGGAGACGCTCAGCGCACCCAGAGTGCGCGGGTCCCGCCTGGCTTCAAGATCCGCGACGGCGCTTGCCATTTCCCAATTCCAGCCTGCGTCGGGGAGTGTTTGCGGATCGTCGTCCCACGCGAGCGCGAGGGCGTTGCCGCCTGCCAGCGGTTCACCGCTCGCCGGGTCATACAGCACAAATTGCAGTTGCGGCCAGCGTTGATAGATGCCAAACCAATCGGTGGATGGGGCATCGCCCCCGGCCGCGTGGCCCTCAAGAATAAACGCCGGCCACACTGCATCGATAATCGCCTGGATCCCCAACTCGAGCGTGGGGTCATCGGCCACGGTGCGGAGGAGATAACCCTCAAAAAGCATAGGGCTGCCGATCACTGTTCGCGCTCGCCCGTGATGATTGAGCCGAGGTCGCTTTCGGTCAGCGAGCCGCCGGCATAGTCACCCACCTTGCGGCCGTGGCGAATAATGGTATACCTGTCGGCCACTTTGGAGACGTGGTGCAGGTTGTGGCTGATGAAGATGACCGCCATTCCCCGCTCCTTGGCGCGCAGCGTATAGTGCAGCACCTTTTCGGTCTCGCCTACGGAGAGGGCCGAGGTGGGCTCGTCCAGAATCAGCAGCGATGCGCCAAAGTGAACGGCGCGCCCAATCGCAATCGACTGCCGCTCGCCGCCGGATAGCCTGGCCACCGGCTCGGTGACTGAGCGGCCCGTGGAGAACTTCTCGATACCGATGTCATGCAGCGCCTGCTCGGTGCGCTGATTCATTTCACCCAGGCGCATGTAGCGCAGCGGCCCAACGCCACCAGTCACTTCGCGCCCCAGAAAGAAGTTGCGGGTCACGCTCATGAGGTTGACGAGCGCCAGGTCCTGGTAGACGGTTTCGATGCCAAGCGCGCGTGCATCGGCGGGCGTGCGGATGGTGACGGGTGCGCCGTTGATGCGAATCTCGCCGCTGCTGGCGGGGTAGATGCCGGTAAGAATCTTGATGAGCGTGGATTTGCCCGCGCCGTTGTCGCCCAGCAGCGCGCAAACCTCGCCGCGGCGCACGTCAAAGTCCACGCCTTCAAGCGCGCTCACCGTGCCAAAGCGTTTGCAGATGCCGCGCATCTCCACAACAGGCGGAGTCTCTATTCGTTCCATGCGTTTCTTCGCATTTCCTCTGCGCCTTTGCGCCTTAGCGTCGGGGCTCTAGGCCCGGTTGCGGATGGCGTTATTGAGGATGGCTGCGGCCACAATCGTGACGCCCACAATTGCGTCAAAGTTGTCCGCCGAGATGATATCAAGCAGCACCACGCCCGTGCGCAGCATACTGATCAGCAAGACTCCAAAGAGTGCACCGATGATGCTGCCGTAGCCGCCGCTGAGGCGCGTGCCGCCGACAACCGCGGCGGCAATTGCCTTCAGTTCCTCGCCGCTGCCGGTGGCAATGCGTACGGTCTTGAATTGCGCAAAGAGGAGGATGCCCGCTACACCCGCCAACACCGACGACCAGACGAAAACCCACAATTTGGTGCGCGTCACCGGCACGCCTTGCGCCGCGGCGGCTTCCTTGTTGCCGCCGACCGCAAAGATATGGTTGCCGAAGCGCGTGTGCACGAGCACGAACTGGAAGACAATTACCAGCGCCACCCACCACACAATGGACGAGCGGAAGTTTGCCCCGGCGTAAATCTCGGCCAGCGCGACGAGGCGCCCGTTCAGCCAGGCAAACGCGGCAGGGCTTTCGGTAATCTGCAAGACCTGCCCGCCCGAATAGGCCCACACAATGCCCGTGAAGATAAAGGCAGTGCCCAGGGTCACAATGAACGAGGGCATCTGCGCACGGACCACAATCAGCCCGTTGATCAAGCCCATGACGGCGCAAATCGCCAGCGCCAGGGGAATGGCAAGCCACGGCCCGCCGCCGTTGAT
>CAYJNV010000001.1:31045-40801 GCA_964370975.1 uncultured Caldilineaceae bacterium
CGTTTCATGCTGAACTCCACCCGGTGTGTACGGCGCTGTACACACCGGGGGAGCAGAAGCCAGGGCAGCGCTGCCCTGGGATGCGATTAACGGTAAGTGCCCGAGAGCGACGAAACAAGGTCGACGGTCTTGGCATCCACAAAGCCGGGGCCGGTGGCGGTCACGGGGAGCGCCGGCGTGATGCCCTGGCGGAGGTTGAGGACCAGCGCCTGCACGGCGCCATAGCCCTGTAAATAAGGCTGCTGGTCAATGGCAAAGAGGGTGCGGCCATCCTTGATCGCGGCCACGATCTCGGCCCCCAGGTCAAAGGTGCCGTGCTTGATGGCGCCGGCGGCCGCACCGGACTCCTCGAGGAAGCCGTAGAAGGGGATAGCGCCGTTCGGGCCAAGCGTCATGGCGATGTCGGTGTTGGGATTGGCGGCGAAGTAGTCGCTGATGGTCGTCTGCGAGGACGCCGGGTCATCACTGATACCCAGCACCTCGGCGGCGATGCCCGCTTCGTCCATGGCCTGCATGAAGCCGGCGCAACGCTTGTCCTGGTTGGTCCCGCCCACCTGGTGGTTGATGCATACAGCATTCGCACCGCCACCGTCGGCGAGGCGCTTGCCACCCTGATAGCCGCCCTGGAATTCATCCTGGCCCAGGTAGGTCATGTAGCCGATATTGTCTGCATCCGGACCGGAGCCTGCGTTGTAGGCCACCACTGGAATGCCCGCATCGAGCGCACGCTGAATCGGGTCGCGGAAGAGATCGGCGTCGGTGACGGTAACGGCGAGGGCGTCAGGCTGGCCCGCAACCGCCTGGTCAATCAGTTGGGCCACCTTCTCAAGATCGAACTTGTCCGGGCCAAGGATCTGGATTTCGGCGCCGCGTGCGGCGGCGGCATCGGTCAACCCTTTTTCCACCACGCACCAGAAGGCATCCCAGGCGCAGAGCGCGTGCTGCACTGCCACAATCTTGACGGGGCGATTGGGGTCAGGCGTGAAGCCCAGATTATCCCTGGTGACAAAGCCGGGGCCGGTCGCGCTGACGGGCAGTGCGGGCAGAATGCCGTAGCGCACAGCCATGGCCAGCGAACCCACGGCGCCGTAGCCCTGGAGATATGGCTGCTGGTCGATGCCGAACAGCGTGCGGCCATCTTCAATCGCCGCATTGATTTCGGGGCTTGTGTCAAAGGTGCCGTGCTTGATGGTGGTCAGGCCCGACTCTTCGAGGAAAGCGTAGAAGGGATTCGCGCCGTTCGGGCCGAGTGTCATCACGATATTGACATCGGGATTGGCTGCGAAGTAGTCGCTGATGGTCGTCTGCGAGGATGCCGGGTCGTCGCTGATGCCCAGCACCTCGGCGGGGATTGCTGCTTCTTCCATCGCCTGCATGAAGCCGGCGCAGCGCTTGTCCTGGTTGGTGCCACCTACCTGGTGGTTGATGCAAACGCCACCCGCACCACCGCCTTCGGCGAGCCGCTTGCCGCCCAGGTAACCGCCCTGGAACTCATCCTGGCCAATATAGGTGAGGTAGGGAATGGTGTCCTCATCGGGGCCGGCGCCCGCATTGAAGGCCACCACCGGAATGCCCGCCGCAATGGCGCGGTTGATCGGATCGCGGAATAGGTCCGGATCGGTGACTGTCACGGCGAGGCCATCCGGTGCGGCGGCGACGGCCTGGTCAATCAATTGGGCGACCTTCTCCAGGTCGAACTTGTCGGGGCCGAGCACGGTCACCTTGACGTTGAAGTCCGTTTCGGCCTGGGCTACGGCGTCGGCAAGGGTGCACCACCACGAGTCCCATGCGCAGAGGGCATGCTGCACCACATAAATGTTGAGGGGTGCGCCTTCGGCAGCGACGGGGGCCGAACCCTGGGCTGCCTCGCTTTCAGCCGCGGGCGCGGCGGTGGCAGCCGCTTCGCCGGTGGACGCTGCGGGCATAGCACCGGGCGTACAGGCAACCAGCAACATGGAGAAGAGCATGAGCAAAGTCATCAGTCGGTACATCGTCTTGCCAGACATAACCTCTTCCTTTCAGTGGAGAGCATTCGGAAAATTCAGTCCGCAATGGCGAAGCAACAGGGAATCCATCAAAGTCCACAACCCGAAGCCGAGTCATTCTGTACGACTCAGCCACGAGGTGAACATGACCGAGAGGATCAAGATGAAGCCGACGATGGCGCGGAAGACCTGCACCGAGGCGCCCATGAGAACGAGGCCCTGCTCCAGCACCTGGAGCATGAAGACGCCAATCACAGCGCCCATGACGGCGCCTGCGCCGCCCGTAAGCGGAATGCCGCCGATCACACATGCGACGACGGCCATCAACTCCCACCCCTGGCCGCGCAGCGGGTCAATGCTGCCGCGCTCGGCAAACTGGACCACGCCAGCAAGCGCCGCCAGCAGCCCGGAGAGCGCGAAGAGCGTGAGTTTGACGCGCCGCACAGGCACGCCCTGCGCCACGGCCGCCTCACGGTTGCCGCCCACGGCATAGACCCAGTTGCCGAAGCGCATGCGCCCCATGACAATGCTCGCGAAGAGCGCAATGGCCAGGAACCATAGCACCGACATACGCAGGTTGGCAGCGGGCGTGAAGGCTTCGTTAACGCGTGTCACCGGCCCATTGAGCGTGGCGAATAGCCAGGGCGCGTCGCCGGTGTACTTGGCGAAGTCACCGCCGCCCATGGCGCGCGCAATGCCGCGAAAGGCGAGCATGGTGCCCAGCGTCGTGATGAACGAGGGAATGCCCGTTTGCACCACGATCAGGCCGTTGATCAGGCCCAGGGCTGTTCCCGAGGCAACGGCAGCGAGCACAGCGATCCATACCGAGTAGCCGGCGTTGAGCAGAATGGCAAGGAGAAAACCCGCCACGGCCAGAACTGCGCCCACCGACAAGTCAAACTCGCCGCCAATCATAAGCATTGCGACGCCGACGACGATGATGCCGAAGACGCCAGCGAATGAGGCGATGTTTGTGAGCGCAAGGGGTGTGACAAAGTTGTCGGCGGCCAGCGCGAAAAAGATCAGCAGGCCCACCAGGCTGAGCAGCGCAACGCTGGCGGCGAAGCGGCTTGTGGTGGCGCGCATGCGGGCGCCACGTGATGGCGTTGAGATTCCTGCGAGCATGAAGCCCCGCTGCAAGCCAGGTTGCCGCCATGGCCCGCGCGCAAGCGCATCCGGCGGTATCGAAGGGACGTACAGAGTCAGGGGGCAGGACGTATTGCAGGTTTGTGCGGCGATTCTGGGTCTGAGGTTAGCATACTGGCAGTTGGGTGTCAACGGGCGCGCGGGTTAGAGGGAGGGTGCGGGGCCAGGGCCGCCCGCCGCCTGCTCATTCGGACGCACCAATCCTTGCGTCGCTCAAATCCAGCGCAATGTCAAAGCGGGTCGCATAGGCGCCGCCGGCTTCGGTGGGCGTCAGCAGCATCTGTGCGCCCCCATTGGGGAAGATGCCGTCTCGGGCGTTGGGGGTGTTGCGCTTCCCCTTGGCAGAATACGGCGGCTGCGCATGCACCTGGTCAGTCGTCGCCTCATCAAAGAACAACTGTGATGTGAACTCGTAGTCGGCTCCGTCAACGCCCTTGGTGCGAATCTTGAAGTGGATGTGGACGGCTCTGCCTGGGTACCAGCCGGGATAGATGGTCGTGAAGTCGGCGCTGCCGTTGGCGTCGGTAACTAGATAGCCGCGCAGCCACTTCTGCCCCGTCGTGTCAAGACTGCGGTCGCGTACGCCTGAATAGACGCCGGCTGCATCGCAGTGCCACACATCCACAGTGGCGCCCGCATGGGGTGTGCAGGTGCTGTTGCTGATCGCCGAGACGCGGAAGGCCAGGGCAAGCGCGATCCCTTCCTTTGTCGAGCCGTCCGCTGGATCGACGCGAATGTCGGCGCGGTTGAGCTGCGTGTCGACAAAGTACGGCCCTTCAGTCATCTCCGGGCGCACAACGCAGTCCGGTGCCGTGACGGCGTTCATGGCATCGACGGTGGCCACTTCGGCTGCAACCTCGGACTGGACTGTGGGGTCCGCGGCAATGGCGACGGCGGTGGCTGCCTCGGCGGGCAATAGCGTCGCTGTCGCAGCCGGCGGTTGGCCGGGCGCACAACCCACCAGCAAAGCAGAGCCTGCCAGACCAAAGAGCGCCAGGACTTCGCGGCGGCTCAGGATGCGGCCCACGGGCGCGTCGTCATTCGCAGCGCCGCCTTCCACTCCTTGGGAATCAGTCGGATTGGGGTTCGTCAAGTGCTCGTTCATCGGGCGTGCCTCCAGCGGGCGCTCTCGATAGGACAGCAGCGGCTTCGCCAGCGGGCCTGGCGGCCGGGGAGCAAGCGTCTACTGCCTGCTGCGGCGCAAACCTTACCAGCAAATTCGCGTTCTGGCGAACGGAAATCCTGTCTGAGAATGCTTGACTTACTTGAGCCCGGCAAGGCGTGGAGTTATGGCAGGATTTGGGACCTACTCGGCGCGCAGGTGATAGCGCTCGCGCGACCTCTGTTCCGCCCACTCCTCACGCGCGGCATTGACGCTGTCCATCTCGCTCACCTCAGCCACGGGCACATCCCACCAGGCGTAACCCGGCACGCCTATATAGCGGTCAACAGGGATGTAGACGACAACCGTATGGTCAATGGCTCGCGCCTCGTGCAGCGCCGCCACGAGGCCGGCGTGCGAGTCCGCCTCGATGACATGCGCGCCCAGGCTGCGTGCATTCATGGCCAGGTCAACCGGCAGTGCGTTGGGGAATTGCGCCGTGTTCGCATCGGTCACATGCTGATCCTGGGCTCGAAACGCGTAGCGCGTGCCGAAGCCCTCCTGGCCCAGAGAGCGGCTGAGCGCGCCGATGCTCTTGTAGCCCGCGTTGTCCAGGAGCACAATCGTGAGTTTGTAGCCCTCCTGAATCGACGTGATGACCTCGTTGGAGAGCATGAGGTAGGAGCCGTCACCCACCATGACGTAGACCTCGCGCTGTGGCTCGGCCATCTTCACGCCCAGTGCGCCCGCAATTTCGTAGCCCATGGTGGAGTAGCCGTACTCGAGGTGATATTGGCGCGGGTGACGGGTGCGCCAGAGCTTGTGCAAGTCGCCCGGCAGGCTGCCCGCGGCGCAGACCATCACCGCCTCGGGGTCGCCGTGTTCGTTGACGGCGCCGATGACCTCGCCCTGGCTGGGCAGGGGCGTGGCGCGCAGGGCGAAGATGCGGTCGACCTCGGCCTCCCAGGCGTCGTGCAGGGCGGCGGCGCGTTGCGTGTAGTCATGCGAAGCCCGATAGTCAGCCAGCGCTTGCGCAAGTTCTGCGAGGGTCGCGCGGGCGTCGCCCACCAGCGGCAACGCAGCGTGCTTGAAGGCGTCAAACTCCGCCACATTGATGTTAATGAAGCGCACGTTTGGGTTCGCAAAGAGGGTTTTGCTCGCCGTCGTGAAGTCGCTGTAGCGCGTGCCAATTCCGATCACCAGATCGGCGTCGCGCGCAATTTCTGTTGCGGCGGAGGTGCCGGTGGCGCCGACAGCGCCAAGGCAGAGGGGGTTGTCGAAGCGCAGCGCGCCCTTGCCCGCCATTGTCTCGGCTACGGGAATGCCCGTTAGGTCCACGAATGCGGCCAGGTCGGCCGTGGCGTCGCTGTAGTGAACGCCGCCACCCGCAACAATCAGGGGGCGCTGTGCGGCGCGAATCCATGCGGCGGCGCGGGCAAGCGCTACGACGTCGGGCCGCGTGCGCGCAATGTGCCACGTGCGCTCGAGAAAGAGATCGGCGGGGAAGTCAAAAGCCTCGGTCTGCACATCTTCGGGCAGCGCCAGGGTGACGGCGCCCGTGTCCGCCGGGCTGGTGAGGACGCGCATGGCCTCGGGCAAGGCGGTGATGATCTGCTCAGGGCGGTTGATGCGATCCCAATAGCGAGAAACGGGGCGGAACGCGTCGTTGGCCGAAAAGTCCTGCGAACCGGGCGATTCGACCTGCTGGAGTACGGGTGCGACGTTGCGGCGCGCGAAGATGTCGCCTGGAAGCAGCAGTACCGGCAACCTGTTGACGGTGGCCGCCGCCGCACCGGTGATCATGTTGGTTGCGCCCGGGCCGATTGAGGTCGTGCAGACGAGCGTACGCAGCCGATTGGTGTGCTTCGCATAGGCAGCAGCAGTGTGCACCATGGCCTGTTCGTTGCGCGTCTGGTAGTAGCGCAGCAGGCGGCTGTACTGCTGCAGCGCCTGGCCCATGCCTGCGACGTTGCCGTGGCCAAAGATACCGAAGCAGCCGTCAAAGAAGCGGTGGCGCAGGCCGTCGCGCTCCACATATTGCACGGCGAGGAAACGCACAAGCGCCTGGGCGGTGGTGAGCCGTTCGGTGGTGTCGGATGTGGCTGCCATAACACTCTCCATGAGGGATGGAACACTCGCAGGTGGTGGCCCTGGCATGCGCCTACCGTTTCACATCCGGGTTGGGCAGCATGAAGTCGCGGATGAGCGCCTGCAGGTCGTGGTATGAGGCGATGAAGCTGCGCAGCGTGCGCACGGTGGGGCCGAAGCTGTCGAACGCCTCTGGCGCCATGCCGTCGCCGGCATAGGCGCGGCGGAAGTCTGGGAAATTTTCCAGCAGCGTGCGCAGGATTTCGGTGGGCACAGGTTCGTCAAAGCGCGGCCTGACGGGAATCTCGGAGGCATTGAAGAGGCGCTGCCATTCGTACGGAATCGTCAGAATGACGTCGCCGCCAATCAGCTCCGACCAGTGCAGGTGGTGGCGGTAGGCAGCGGCCAGCAGGCGCGTGCGGAAGCCACGCTCCTGGAAAATACCGTAGGCCCGCTTGATGCACGCAATGCCCGCCCAGTCGCCATAGCCTGGGGGAATCAGCACGCCGTCGCGCTTCTCGAGTACGTGCACCCAGTCATCCATGCGCCCTATCATGATGGTGCATACGGGAGACATGTCTTCCACAGCCAAGCCTGCCACCTCGCGGCGCGCAAGCCCGCGCTCCACGGCCTCGGCGACGGCCAGCGCCTGCGGCACGCAGAAACAGACCGTGGCATTAATGTTGACGCCCCTGAAGATCGCCTCTTCAATCGCCACAATGCCCGCTGCGGTCGCGGGGATTTTCACCTGCATGTTGGGTGCCAGGCCGTGAAAGCGCACAGCCTGCTCCACAATGCGCGGCGCATTGCGATAGAAGGTGGGGTTGGTCTGGATGGAAAGCCGCCCCTTGCGGCCACCCTCGCGAGCAAAGACCGGCAGCAGCAGTTCGGCGCCCTTGACGGCCACTTCCTCAATCACTTGCCAGGTGATTTCATCCTCTGTCGCCGTTGGATTCTCGGCGATGATAGCGTTGATTCGATCACGCCAGAGGTGCATCTCCTGCTTGAGCACATTGTGCACAATCGTTGGGTTGCTGGTTGCGCCCACGGCCCCATTTTCGATTGCGTATGTCAACTCCTCAATCGCGCAGGAGTCATTCCCGTAGTCGGTGGCTGTCGCTGCGGCTGTCTCCGCGCGCGGTGCGCGGGTCAGTCCGTTTGCCATGTTCGCCTCCGATGTCGATAGATGCGTCAAGTGTCGTCAATAGAGTGGCAGTCGGCTATCGCTGCCTACATAGCTTTGCTTCACCCACGTGTAGAGCGGGTCATCCTGCGCCGTAAGCGCCTGGGCGCTGCCTGCCAGCACGTTGAGATAGTAGGTGGTGTAGCCGGGGGCACTGGTCACAGGGTGATAGCCCTCGGGAACAAGCACGGCGCAATTGTCGGTAGGGCGCATGAGCGCATCAATAGGCGCGCCGGCGCGCTGCAGCGGTGACTCGGCGCCGGTGTAAACGCGCTGGTAGGCGTAACCTTCGGGCCTGTCGAACTTGTAGAAGTAGACTTCTTCCAGGTCTGCCTCAACCAGCGTGCCGTCTTCGCCCACAATATGTACGTCGTGCTTGTGGGGCGGATATGAACTCCAGTTGCCCGAGGGCGTGTAGACCTCCACCAGTACGAGGCGCTGCACGGGCGAGCCCGGTGGCAGCAAGTCGTTGATCTGGCGCGACACATTGTCGCCGCCGCGCACGGAGACCTTGACATCATGCGGACGAATCAGCCACGGCTCATGATCTTCATCCGCCGGAACCCACGTGACGGCAAAGTCGCCAGCCTCCTCGGCCTCCACGGTGAATTGCGTGCGGCGCGGCAGGTAGAGAGCATGCGCCGCGCCGGCGAAGACATTCTCGCGGCCGCCGATTCCTTGCCACTTGCCACGGCTTGAGTCGACACTGTAGCGTCCCGAAAGGTTGATCAGCGCAAGCTCGTTTTCGCCTGTGTCAAACGTCCAGCGTTCAGCCAGGCCCAGGCGGCGAACCTGGAAGGAAATGAAGTCCCAGCCTGCGGAGGCCGGCGTGATGTCGATAAGCAGATTCGGGTCGGATGGATAGTGTTGCGGATGCACAAGCAGCGAATCGGCTGTATAGTTCATGATCTACTCCTGTGGCGTGCTGAGAATCCAGTCGGCCATGTTGCGGATAAAGCGATCGGCCACTTCGTCGGGCAGCCACGTTGTCGAGAAGCCCACAATGACAAGGCGCGCGCCCACTGCGTCACTCTCGTTGACATCGCTCCCGGCAGAGGCGGCAGGGCTGCCGCTGTCGGCGCTGCCCGGGCCACGCGTCAGGATGGTGGCGAAGCCTGCCCCCGTCTCCGCTTCCTGCAAGGGGATCACGTTGCCCAGTTCGCCCTCCAGCGTGATGGGTTCGCCAGGCAATCCGGCCACGAGTTCGGGCACGTTGTTGGCGACCACCACGTCGACAATCGCCGAAGCCGGGCTTGTCCCCATGTTGAAGAAGGGTCTGCGGCTGCTGATGGAGATGCGTCCCCCCTCGCCCAGGTAGGCAAAGAGCATGTCAAGCAAGGTGACATCGATGACGCCGTCTACATAGTCGGCGTTGCTCCAGATCATCCACGTGTAGCCCTTGAGCGCGGCGGCGTCGGGAGCGCCCTTGGCGGCGGTGCTCCACAGGTCGGGTGAATAGCCAGCGGACGTGAGCGTTTTCAGATAGGTGTCGGCCTCGCTGCGCTCGCCTGCCTTGGCCTTGGCGTCGTCGTCAACCAGCAGAATGCGAATGGGGCCAACGGGCGTCGGCACTTCGCTGGGCAGTGCGCCAGTGACTGGTGCGTCGTTCGCATGGGGCGTCGGCGTCTGCACGGGGCTGCTCGCTGCCGCCGGTGTTTGCTGCGTTACGGGGCAGTAGGTCACTTCCTCTCCGAGGATACAGTCTGCAAAGTCGTTCCTGAGCAGACGGTCGACGCCGGCGCTGATGCCCACACTGTCGGCCCCGATGACGGCCACCTGCGCGTTGCCCGAGGCATCCTGATTCTGAATGACGAGCACCGTCTCGGCGGCGACAAGACGCAAGCCGTCAGCGGCCACCAAATAGTCGACTTCGACCGGCGTGGGCGGGACGGTCGGGGTAGGCGAAGGCGTGGCGGTGGGCGACGCGGCCTGCGTCGCCGCAACAGCAGGAGCCGGCGTTTCTGTCGCTGTGGCCGTCTCTGCGGCTGTGCCCTGGATGTTGACGGGCCGCGTGGCCAGGGGCGTAGGCACGAAGGGCGTGACGCCCGGCATGAGGTCGCGCCGCACTGCCGGGGTGGCCGTTGGTGTTTCGAAGAGCACGGGCGCGGTAGTGGCTGTAGGTGTTACGAGTTCGGTCACGATCGTAATGCCGACATCCGCAAGCAGAGACGTGTTGTTATTCGCGTAGTCATAATCAGACAATATGACGCTATCACTCTGCTCCGACACATCCACATCGGCTTGCACATCCA
>CAYJNV010000001.1:40901-46093 GCA_964370975.1 uncultured Caldilineaceae bacterium
GTCGTGCGATTGGCCGCAGCCAGGAAGTCGGCAGTGAATTCAACCAGTCGCTGGTTGTCGAAGCGGGCGACGTTTGGCTCGGTGAGCACGTCGAAGTCTGCCAGCGCCAGCACGCGCCCGCTGGTGCCGCGGCCCGAATCACCACCAATTGCCACAGTGGTGAAGCCGCTGACGCCTGTCCGCCGGCTGCTGCGCGTGGTGGCCGCGCTGCGCGCCTCGCTCGTCACGTCACCGCTAATGCTTCGCCCGCCATACATGGCAATATGGCTGCCGGCAAGCGGTGCAGCGGCGTCAGAGAATGCATCCAGGAAGAAATGAGTGAAATTCTCGTCGTTGCGCGCAGTATCGTAGAGATAATCATCGTTGAAAACAACGCCGAAGCGTTCGGCCAGCAGATTCATGTAGATAGCCGCATCGCCCACAATATCAGGGTCGCTGATGAGCAGCAGCCGCCCGCCGTCGGCCACAAAGCGCTCCAGCATGTCAATTTCGTCTGGCTGCCACCAGAGGAACGGGCTGATGACGACCATTGCACTGGCATCAACAAGTTGGGCGCGCAGCGCGTCAGACTGATCCGGTATTTCGCTTGCGCTCTCCAGCGCGAATGGATCCACATCACTGAGCCAAACGCGTGTGGCGAGGCCGCGCTGTGCCAGCGCAGCAGCCAGCGGCTGCAATCCGGCGGCGTTTACCTGGTTGAAGTGGGCGAAATCGATCACTACGGGGCCGCTGCGCAAGTCCGGCTCGGCCGAAGCCACTTGCCCGCCCAGCGCAAGGGCTGTGGCCGTCGCCTCAGGCGTGGTGGCTAGCAAGGGCGCGACGGTGTTGTCACTGTAGGTGCGCGCATTGAGGCCCAGCACCCAGACGCGGAAGAGCGCCGGGCCTGCGAGTAGCACGAGGCCGGCCACGGCTGCCCAGGCAACCCATTTGCGTCGCACGCTTTGATTGCTCACGGGGTTGTTCCCCCGGACGTGTCGGCCCAGGGCACAGCGTGTGCAGACAATTGGCGCTGCCCGCCGAGAGGACCGGCTGCAGTGGCGCGCAGACGCTCCAGTTGTTCAAGCAGCGCGCCGCCAGCTGCATTTCCAGGCAGCGGCACGCGGTCGTCCATCATGTAAATCGTCTCAGGTGAGGCCCCTTGCCTCAGCCGCTGGAGGCGAGTCGCAAGCGGATCTGTGCTGGTCGTGTTCAGGTCCTCCAGCCCGTAGTACGCGATCAGGTCGACAGTGCGGAAGTCGCGCAGCGCCGCCAGTTCCGCCGCAGCGTTGACGGCGTCGGCCGGGCCACCCTGCGCATCGATATAGCCAATCGCCTGCGCCTCGCTGCCCAGGTAGATGCGGGCTTCGCCGACGGTGGCGGCGTCAATTTGCAGTGGGTTCACTTGAGCGAGCGACCGCAGCGCAACGACGTTGCTGATGAAGGATTGTGCCACAAGGTCGAGCTGCCGAATCTGGTCGAAGCGACTGCCGCCCGCCAGCTTGTAAGGGCCACTGCTCAACTCATCGGGATAGATGAGGGGATCGACCGGCCGGCCGCCGCGCGTGCCCACATTACCAACGTAGCTGCTGGCCGGCGCATAGATTCGATTGGCGGCCGCGGCCATGTAGTATCCGCCGCTGGCAGCCAGGCCATCGACGCTCGCCACAAGCGGCTTGTTGCGGCGCAGGTCGAGCAGCGTATAGAAGAGGCTTTCGCTGCTTGTCGCGTAGCCGCCCGGACTGTTGATTTCGAGCACGACCGCGGCCACAGTGGGGTCATTCTTCGCCCTCTCGAGCACGGCCGTCAGCGCGCGTGCGCTCTCAAAGTCGATCACATTGTCAAAGCGGACGATACCCACAATAGGCGTGGGCGCCACAACCGCAGCAATCAGCAGCCCCAGCCCCAGGCAAATCAGCAGCGCCGCGGCCGTACTTATGCCCCACCATGCATTGCGTGTCATCGCATCTCCTGGGCTGCGCGTGCGCGGCTGTGCGTCATTACTGCGCGTGACCCTTCACTCTGTGGCGCGGTTGCGAATCGTCGCAAAGCCGCCGAAGTCATCGGTCAGAAAGTCAATCAGATGTTCGGCCAGCGCGAGCGGCGCATCGAGCATGGGGCTGTGGCCCACACCACGCAGCACGTCGAGGTTGTTTGCGCCCGGAATTGCCACCAGAGTACGCGTCATCGCCTCGCGTGTGACAATCGGGTCCTGGTCGCCCCAAAGCAGCAGCGTGGGCAGCGTAAGGGCCCGTGCATCGGCAAAGCGATTCCACTGCCCCAGCGCCACGGCAACTTCCGTGAAAGCCGCCGGCGCCATTGCCGCTGCGTCTTCCACAAGCATCGCAAAGAGGGGATCCGCCGACGCAGCCAGCGCGGGTGCCAGTAGCGTGAGCGCCTCTCGCAGGAGGGCGCGGTCGGTCTGCATTCTGTCCAGCAACGCAATTGCCTCCAGCGGCGTGAATACACCTTCGATAGGCACAGAATCGACCAGCACGAGTGACCGTGCGTTATCGGGATGTGAAAGCAGGTACTCAATCGCAATGGCTCCGCCCGCTGCGTGGGCCACAATATCGAAGTCGCGCAACCCCAGAATTTCCACAAAGGCGGCGACGTCGGCTGCCTGGCTGTCGATGGCGTAACCGGCTGCGGGCTTGTCGGTGCAGCCGCAGCCGCGGAGGTCCGGCGCAACGGCGTAGAATTCACTGGGTAACAGTGCGAAGAGTGGTTCCCACCAGCGGCTTGAAGCGAAGCCGCCGTGGAGAAAGAGCAGCGGCATACCCGCGGGGTCGCCGTGGCTGCGATAGTGCATCTGCAGGCGCGGCGTGGCCACGGGCGACTGCGCAATCGCGGGGCTATTGCCTTTCATCGGCGCTCGGCCCTTCGCTCAGCCTCGGCCTGATCGGGCAGAAAGAGCAGCAACAACGCTGCAGCTGCCGCCAGCGCGTTTGCCCCTTCGACGCGCCCGACTTCCTCCTCGCCCATAATCAACCCGGCTTGAATCACCACGCCATCAGGGTCCATCCAGCCCACAATGCCGCCTTCAAAGAGACCCGCACTCTGAATCGCGCCCGTGGGCAGCCCCTGGCCCACCTCACGTTCACCATGCAGTGTTGTCCGAAAGATGCGTGCGTCGTCGCTAGCCCTGCCGATTGCCACGCCCTCGCCCCAGCGCAGGCGCTGGATCACGCCTGCTTCATCAATGAAGCCGACCGTCTCCTCGTCCGTTCGGTCCTCGTCGAGCTTGACCGTTCGGAAGATCAGCGTGCGCGTGTCGGTACTCATGTTGCTTCCACCCTTCGCATTGCATCCTGAACGCGGCCAAGCATGTCTGCGTCGGCGGCGTAGAGAACGGCATAGGACAGGTGCTTGTAGTCGGCAGCCACAGACCGCAGCGGAAACACCGGCACGCCATCCAGCGTCATGAGCGCGCCTCCCGCTTCCTCAAGAATCAGCGCAGCCGCGGCCAGATCCCACAGCTTGGGCGTGGCTTCTGAACCGGCCAACGCGCTGCCGTCCGCCACCTTGCTTATGTGATAGGCCGCGCTGCCCAGCATTCGGCTCTTGATCGGAAGCGCAAAGGTGTACTTGCGCCGTGTGCGGCTGCATTCCATGAAGATATGTTCATCGTCCAGAGGCTCGGCGGCAACTGTGTGAATAGCAATGCCGTTGCGTCGCGCGCCGCCGCCCCGCGTGGCGATAAAGAGTTCGTCCACCATGGGGAACGCCAGCACGGCGACCACCGGGCGCAACGCCTCAACCACCGCAATGCTGATGCCCCATGTGGGGATGCCGCGCGCGAAGTTGGTGGTGCCGTCAATTGGGTCAATCACCCATGTGCGCTCAATCGCCGGGTCGAACCAGGTGGCCTGTTCTTCGCTCAGTACGGCATCACCGGGGTACTGCTCTGCGACGCGTTGCGAGATGAGTCTGTCGATCTGCTCGTCGGTTCGTGTCACGAGCGAACCATCTTCCTTGCGGCGCGCGACGCTCGCACCATATTGCGCGCGTGCGATGGCAGCAGCCTCTGTGGCCATCTGCAGCGCAAAGCCCAGATACTGCTCATAACGGGAAGCGGCCCCGGACTGCGACAGGTCGATCGACACCACGGCAGAACTCATTGCATATCCCTCATGTTGGTTGACGCGCGCGGTGCTGTGCGTGGTTCTATATTTGGCCGGCAATCACCTTTTAGACAAGCAGGCCCGCCACCTCGACCGCCCACTGGTAGAGACGGCGTCGCACTGCGGCGACGCGCTCCAGATTTGGTCCTGCAACCGGTGTGGACGCGGTCTGGTTGCCCACGAAGAGCCCCCGGTTGACCTCAATCATGATTGACATGGGCGCAGTAGCCACCGGACTGGACTCGCGCTGGCCGCGTGTGTAGCGGCGAATGATGTAGCCACCGGCGAATGGCCGGTTGATCCCCACGATTTCCACAGGGTCATCGGCTTCTAGCAACTCCATGTCGGCAAAGAGCGCATGCGCAATCGCGCCTGCCTGACGCAGCAACTCGGGCGGGCAGGTCACGTCGCTGCCGCCGCGCTTGCGCTCGCCTTTGGCATCCCCTAGGTTTGCAAGGCAGATGAGCGGGCGCGCCCGACCCGGATGCGCATAGGCATCCGGGCTCTTCTGCGCCATGTTGTGGCAATCGAGCAGGAGCCGCGCGGCGCCGGCGTGCGCCGCCAACGCCGCCTCCATGCGCCGGTGATAGGGTGCATAGTAACGCTCGCGCAGCGCCAGCATCTCTGTCCGCAGCAGCGGTGGCGCGTAGTTGGCCACGCCGTAGCTCGAGCGCGCCTTGACCATGCCGTCCGGATTCTGCAGGTCATCGGGGGTGCGATTGACGTCGATCAGCGCGCGTGCGATGTCTGTGGCAATGACGGCCAGCGCGCCACGTGGCGGACCGTTTGCGTCCGCCAAATCGACATGAGAAAAGTCGTATTCCTGGTCTGCCCACAAGTCACAGTCGTTGTAGATATCCTGTTCGCTCAGTGCAAGCGTACGGACAACCTCGATAGGCACGCCAAAG
The DNA here is from genome assembly GCA_964370975.1 of uncultured Caldilineaceae bacterium. GTDB lineage: Bacteria > Chloroflexota > Anaerolineae > Caldilineales > Caldilineaceae > UBA5069. The sequence continues at coordinate 45,910 of CAYJNV010000001.1, forward strand.
CCCGCATGCGGAATGCTCTGGATGATGGGTAGTGGCTGCGAATCCCGCTTTGGGGGACTGTGACTGACATTCATATTTGGCATGTCGATGTCGAGACTCTTGTTCGTGCGCTAGCAAAGCGGTGCGGGAGGCGGGCACGTCAGCCCAGGATTACGGGCTCCTCAGGGTAGTGGATCAGCGCCGG
>CAYJNV010000002.1:0-12665 GCA_964370975.1 uncultured Caldilineaceae bacterium
ACGCCCATGCAGTTGAGCGCGATCGATGTGTCGAGCCCCTTGCCGCCAATGTGGTCAATCATCGCGCTGCAGCGCATGGTTGTCGCGGGGATGATTTCGTCGACGAACAGGATGCGGTCGACGGCGCAGTTGGGTGAGATCGTGAGTATCATGAGGAAAGGGCCTTGCCTTGATGGATATCGGCTAATTGACTGGCGCCAAATGTAACAGCAACTGGAGTTTCGGGCTTGACGGCCACTGTGAGTAGAACGGTACCACGCGACATGTGAGGCCTCCGAATCTGGAAGCCATCCTTTGCAGGCATGTCGGTATTAGCTCCGTTTGAAACGTTAACGCTTGTGCCCAATTGAGCCGTTTGCCCGGTTTTCGACACAATATTGGCACTTGACAGGGGTCGTAATAGTTGCTACAGTTGCGCCATATTATCGATAATCGAGAAAATGGTGCGGTTGGCGGTGTTCACCCGGCTTGCGGGCATACGCATGCCCCTTAGGTTGAGCAGCGACGCTCAGGAACACAATGCAAAATCAATACGCCAGACTCGTCGATGAGGTCACAAAGGCACTTGAAGTCGAGATCCTCTCCGGCGAGTTGCGCCCCGGTGACCATCTGACCGTATTGCCGCTGGCGCAACGTTTTGGCATGAGCCAGTCCACAATCCGCGAAGCGCTGCTGATGCTCGAGCGCCGCGGCCTTGTCAAGACAATTCCGCGGCGCGGCTCCTACATCACCCGCCTTGCCGAAGAAGAGGCCAACGAACTCTGCCGCATGCGCGCCTTGATTGAAGGCTATGCCGTGGCTGCAGGCATTGCCGGCGTGAACGAAGCATTGATCGCGGAACTGGAAGCCTACGTGCAGGAGATGGGCAAGTGCCAACTTCCCAAGAGCCTGCCCCGCCTAATCCAGATGGATTTGCTCTTCCATCAGCGCATTGCCGAGCTCGCCCGCTCAGACACGCTATTTGAAGTCTGGTCAAGCCTCAGCGGGCGCGTCGGAGCGCTGATCATTCGCAGCGTCGAATCAAACCGTCTCGCCATTGCCGACGTGACCCGCTTTCACACAGAGGTTCTCGACGCTCTGGTCACGCGCAACCCCCGTGCCTGCTGCCTGGCCCTCATCAATCACTATCTGCCTGAGTCGGAGTCGCGCACGTTGCACATGGAGTCAATCGACCAGGCTGTGCAGGCGCTCGTCCTGCTCAATGAAAAGTAGCCTTTCCGCCGTACCGCATTTTGCGTCGATTTGAACCAAACAATCCACAAAGAGTTGGAGATAATTATGCAGGAGAGCAGACTGCGCATTGGCGTACTTGGAGCAGGCGCTTGGGCGCAACACGCGCACGTTCCCGGCTGGAAGCGCGACCCGCGTTGCGAAGTCGTGGCGATTTGCGACCCGATCCTCGAGCGCGCGCAGGCCTTCGCGCAGGAGTTCGACATTCCGCTTGCCACGGACGACTGGCAATCGGTCGTGGGCGATCCGTCGATCGACGCAGTGGACGTCTGCACCCCCTCTGCCACGCACTTCGAGCTCTCGTGGGCGGCGCTCGAGGCCGGCAAGCATGTGCTCTGCGAAAAGCCCGTTGCGTACGATTACCGCCGCACGCTCAAGGCGGCCGCACTCGCGCGCAGCAACGGGCTCAAGACCAAACTGGGCTTCACCTTCCGCTACAGCCCGGGCGTGCAGTACGCCAAGTCGTTGCTGGATGAAGGTTTTGTCGGTCGACCCCTCATTTTCAATGGCTATGAGCAGAACTCGCAGTGGCTCGATCCGCAAACGCCCTTGCGTCAGGTGGACATTCACGCCGATCAGTCGGTGCTGCAGACTTCGTCGCTCGAGGGCTACGGAGCGCCGATTATCGACATCAGCCACTGGTGGGTAGGGGCGGACCTCAAACGCGTTGTCGGCGCCATGCGTAACTTTATCCCCGAGCGCATGGTGCGCGAAACGGGCACGATGATGCGCATGAATATCGACGATGGCGACATCTACCTGGGCGAGTTCACTGACGGCACGCTGACATCCATCCAGACCAGCTTCGTGACCATCGGCAATTATCCCGGCATCGAGGCGCGCATATACGGTGAAAAGGGCGCAATTATCTGCCGCCTGGTGGAGGAATTCGGCGTGGCCGAGACAATCAAGATTGCCACGCCCGACTCCGTGGAGTTCAAGCAGATGGAGATTCCGCAGCGCTTCTATCCGGCCGGCGGCCACGCGCGCGAGTCCTGGCGCTCGCTTTTCTACGCCAACCTGATCCGAGACTTCATCGATGAGATGCTGGACGGCGGCGATCGCAACCAGGGTAACTTTGATGATGGCGCGTGGGTTCAGGAAGTGATCAATGCTGTGGAGAAGTCGCACCACGAGGAGCGCTGGGTCCACCTGCCGCTGGAAAGAGACTGACCGTGGCTGAGCGCAATGGTGGCCCGCGCACGCAGGCCTGGCTCGACAAATTCTTCGCATCCTACTATCGTCATCGCCCGGTGAATGCCACATTCATTGGCGAGCACGCATACGACCATGCCCTGCCCGACTACTCGGCGCAGGGGGTTGAGGCGGCGCTGGCCGATGCCGAGGCGCTGCTGCGCGACGCTGCCCGCCTGGACGACACCGGCCTCGCGCCGGTACAGGCCATGGACAAGCGGCTGGCAGAGGGTTTCCTGCGTATCCAGCAGTGGGAGTTCGCTTCGGCACACTTCCAACGCGGCAACCCCAGTGTCTACACAGGTGAGGCGATCTTTGGCGTCGTCAGCCTCTTTCTCACCGACTACGCGCCGCAGAAAGAGCGCGAGGCGGCGGCGGTTGAGCGGATGCGCCTGATCCCGCGCCTGTTGGAGCAGGGCGAGAGCAACGTGCGCAGCGCGCCTGCCGCGTGGACTGAGCGGGCGCTGCGCGAGTGCACCGGCGCTCGCCACCTCTTTGGGCGCGGAATCGACATGCTGGCCGCGGGCAAGGACGGCAGTCAAGTTGCGCTGCGCCGCGCGGCCGATGTGGCGCTTGAAGCCTTTGGCCGCTATGAGGCCTACCTGAGCAATACCCTGCTGCGGAACGAATCCGCCAACGTGGCAGCCGGTGGCGAAATCTTTGATATGCTTATGCGCGAAGGACACCGGCTGGAGATGAATGGCGACGCAATTGCCGCTTACGCCGAGGAGCAACTGGCCGTCACTCAGGACCAACTCGCCGAGCAGGCTGCCGCCTTTGGGGTTGCGAAGTGGCAGGACGCGCTGGCTCAGTTGAGCGACATCCACCCCACTCCCGGCAAGTATCTTGGGCGCTACCAGCAGTTGTGGGATGCAAGCCGAGCGCTGGCCGAGGAGAAGGGGCTCGTTACCTGGCCCGACTTCCCGATTGAATATGTGCCGCAGCCCGAGTGGGCGCGTGAAGCTGCACCGTTTCTCTACTTCCTCTTCTATCGCGCGCCGGCTGCCTACAACCGCCCGCCCGTACACCGCTACCTGGTCACGCCGATCGACAAGTCGATGACACGCGCCCAACAGAAGAAACTGTTGCGCGCCACCAACGACAGCGTCATCAAGCTTAATCATGTGGTGCACCACGGCGGCATTGGCCACCATGTGCAGAACTGGAACGCCTACCAGAGCGATTCACGCATTGGACGCGTGGCTGCAGTGGATACGGCCGCACGCGTGGCCATGTTCTGCGGCGGCACCATGGCCGAAGGCTGGGCCTGCTATGCCACCACCCTCATGGGCGAAGCGGGCTTCCTGACGCCGCTCGAGAGCTTCTCCGAGTTGCAGACCGACCTGCGCATGGCCGCACGTGCGCTGGTGGATGTGCGCCTGCACCAGGGGCGGATGTCGCTGGACGAGGCGGCAGCGTTCTATGAAGCCAACACGGGCATGAGCCCTGGGGCCTCCCGCGGCGAGGCAGTGAAGAACAGCATGTTCCCAGGCGGCGCGATGATCTACCTCATGGGGCGCGACCAGATTTCGCAGCTGCGCGACGCGTTGCAGGGCCAGTTGGGTCCACGCTTTGATATGCGCCAGTTTCACGATCGCTTTCTCTCTTTCGGCTCTGTACCCGTCAGTTGCGTGGCAGCACTCATGCGTGAGGAAGCGCAGCAACAGGAGGTTTCGCATGTCCGGTAATCCGCTCAGCCAGGCGACACTGGCCTATGGTGAACGCGCGGCTGCAGCGCTGCTGGGCGTGGATGCGCTCTACCGCGCCGAGAGCGGCGATGAGGACGGCCTCGTGGTGCTCGATATGTCGAAGGGCTCGTTAAAGGCCGCGCCCTATGCCGACTATGCCGCCGCCGTCGACGCGTGGCGCACCCTCGATGCGGACGCCGCGTCACTGCCTGAAGCAGACCGGCGTATGTACTATCACCAGTTGGCCGGCTCCACGCTTGCATTTATTCAGTGGCGCACCTCCGGTCTCTCGCTTGCCGAGCAGCTCGGTGGCTTTCTGCATGTGCCTGCCGCGCCTGTGAGCGAGGAGGAACTGGCGGCGCTGCGCGCCGAACTTGGCGTTCTGCTCACGTCGATGGGCTTTGCTGGAGACCTTGCCGCCCAGTGCGCGGCCTGGCAGGAGACTGTGCGCGTACCTCCTGACAAGGTGGCCACTGTGCTTCAGGGTCTCTTCGACGAAGCCTGGGATCGCACGAATGCGGTGTTCCCCATCCCCGCCGACAAGTCCGACGGGATGCAGGTGGAGGGAGTGCGCGGGGTTGCGTTCAATGCGCGCTGCAATTACCTTGAGCGCAAGGTCGAGTTGAACATAGATCCCGTACTCACGCGGCCGGCGCTCAAGCATCTGGCGTTGCATGAGTGCTACCCCGGCCACTACGTCCAGTTCAAGCTGCGCGAAGTCTGGTATCACGAAGGCAAGGCCCCCGCCGACGGGCTGCTTTCTGTGGTCAATACGGCCAGTTCCAGCCCCTTTGAGGGAATTGCCGACAACGGCATATTTCTGCTTGATTGGGTTGACGGAGACGACGATCGCGTGCAGCACGTGCTGTCGCGCTATCGCTCGGCCATCGGCACGGTGGCTGCCTGGAAGTTGCATGCACTTGGCGAGTCGGATGCGCAGGTGCGTGAATGGCTGGCGCAGGCGAGCCTGGGTGGCGGCCCTGGCTGGGTGGACAACCGCATGCGCTTCATCGTCGCCTCGGCGCGCGCCGTCCTTATCTGGTCCTACTGGTGGGGGCAACGCGTCGTTACAGACGCGTACCTGGCCGTGCCCGAAGCGCACCGCGCCGCTTACCTCGAGTTCCTCTATGGGCGCATGCACTCACCCCAAACTGTCGCAATGTTCTCCTGATCTCCCATTTCGTTCATCGCCGGTTTCCTGCAAAGGAGGCGCCTGTCGCACAATATCGGATACGCGAACTACTGGTCTTTGCATCGCCGCACCCTGCTCAATCAGCGTTGCATTCCCCATACAAGTCCCTGCACATCAAGGAGAGACCCATGACTCGCACGACCTGGTTCAAAGTCCTTTCACTCACAATGCTTGTTGCCATGGTTCTGAGCGCCTGCGCCGCGCCTGTCGCGGCACCGGCAGCAGTGCCCGCCGAAGAAGCTGCTGCGGCGCCTGCTGCAGGCAGCAATGTGCTGCGCGTTGCCTACGACGCCGAAATTGACACGCTGAATGCGCTCACGAGCCAGACCCTGACCGACATCGAAATCACGATGGTCGAGGGTTTGATCATGAGCAATGACCAGAACACCTATGTGCCGGTGTTGGCCAAGGAGATTCCCACGCTGGAGAACGGCGGCATCGTCGAAAATGAAGACGGCACCGTCACCATGACGTGGAACCTGCAGGAAGGCGTCAAATGGCATGACGGCGAGCCTTTCACCAGCGCCGATGTCTGCTTCACGCTGGACTTCATTCAGAGCGAGCCTGGCCAGGAAGTCTACAACCAGACGGACTATATGGGCATTACAAGTTGCGATATGCCTGACGACAACACGGTGATCTTTACCTGGGACAAGCCCGCAGCCAACTATGTAACGCTCTTCGACACCATTCTGCCCAAGCACGTTCTTGAAGGGCAGGATGTGTTGACCTTTGACGGCTACAACCGCAGCCCGCTGGGCACCGGCCCCTTCAAGTTTGCCGAGTGGAAGCCGGGCGAATACGTGCGTGTAGTGCGCAACGACGACTACTGGCGCGGCCCTGAATTCCCGAAGCTGGACGAGATCATCTTCAGCTTCATACCGGATCCCAACTCGCGCCTGAACGGTCTCAAGGCGGGCGAGTACGACTTCGGCCAGATTCTGCCCAACCAGGTGAAGGAAGTGCAGAACCTCGAAGGCTACCAGGTCGTCAACGTGCCGTCCAACCGCTGGCTCATCTTCGAGGTCAACGTGGCCACGGAGCGCGGCAAGGTCCTCTTCAGCGATCCGAATGTGCGCAAGGCCATCTTCCACGGCATCGACCGCATGGCGATTGTGGACGGCCTTATGGAAGGCACCGTTGATCTTGCCAACTCGGCAATCAGCCCCACGAGCCCCTACCACAATCCCGACGTGCCGGGATACGACTACGACCCCGAACTGGCCAAAACCATGCTTGATGACGCAGGCTGGACGGTGGGCGCAGACGGCATCCGCGAGAAGGACGGCGAGAAGCTCTCCTTTACGATTATCAATCGCAACAGCCGACCAGAGCGCACCGCAATTGCGCAGGCAATTCAGGCCTACATGAAGGAAATCAATGTGGGCGTTGATTTTGAGGATCTCGAAAGCGCAGCCTGGTTGGAGCGCTGGCTGTCCACCGACTGGGAAGCAGTCGTCGGTGGTTGGATCATCCCCGCCGACCCGAGCCTGACTGGCCTCTATGCTTGTGATGGCTCAAACAACTTCACGGGCTTCTGCAACCCTGAGCTTGATGCCGTCATGGAGCTTTCTGACGAAACGCTGGACTTTGCCGAGCGCAAGCCGTTGATGGACCAGGTGCAGCTGCTGATGTATGAAGAAGGTCGCGAACTGCCTCTCTACTACAGCGGCCTGCCCTTTGTCATTCGCAGCGACTTCCAGAACTTCAAGGGCAGCGGCACCAACCTGGGCAGCTTCTGGAACTCCTACGAGTGGAGCCTGGGCGAGTAACGGACTGAGCGGATGATGCGCCTCTGGCGTGTTATCCCTTACGCACCGCTGCGGGCGGGTCCGGACCGTCCGCCCGCAGCGGTGCATTGCAGAGGAGAGCCTACCACATGGGGCGATACATACTGCGCCGTGTGCTGCAGATGATTCCGCTGTTCATTGGCATTTCGATCGTCATCTTCATCGTCATTCAGGCGGCCCCCGGCGGCCCCGAGACGATGTTGCTGGCGACCGGCCGCTTCGTGAGCCCCGAAATGCTGGCAGCCTACCGCACGCGCCTGGGGCTGGACCAACCCGTTGTGGTGCAATACTTCCGCTGGTTAGGTGCGGCATTGCAGGGTGACCTGGGCTACAGCTTCAAGTCGGCGCAGCCCGTGCTGCAGGTGATTCTCGAGCGCTTGCCCGCTACAGTCGGGCTCATGGGCGCGGCCTACCTGCTGGCGGCTGTCGTGGCGCTGCCGCTGGGCGTCTACAGCGCCATCCACAAATACAGCATCACGGATTACCTGGGAACAGGGCTCTCGTTCCTGGGCATTGCCATGCCGGTCTTCTGGTTTGGTCTCATGCTGCAACTTGTCTTCTCGGTGGAGTTGGGCTGGTTGCCATCGTCGGGACGCGTCACCGTGGGCGACACGGGCTTTGTCGACCAGGTGCAGCACATCATCATGCCGGCGCTTGTGCTCTCGCTGCTCTACATAGCGGGGTGGTCGCGCTACATGCGCACCAGCTTTGTGGGCGTCCTGAATGCCGATTATGTGCGCACCGCACGCGCCAAGGGATTGCAGCAGCGCAGCGTCATGCTTGTGCATGCGCTCAAGAATGCGGCCATTCCCGTTGTCACAATTATGGCGCTAGACATCGCCGGCCTCTTCTCAGGTGCGGTGATTACGGAAACGATCTTTGCCTGGCCCGGTATCGGCCGCCTCTTTATTCAGAGCATGTATGATCGAGATTACCCGCTGCTCATGGGCATCATCATGATGGGTTCCGTCATGGTGGTGGTCTTCAATCTGCTGGCCGACATTGTCAATGCACTGCTGGACCCGCGCGTGAGTTATGACTGAAGCAACGACTGATGTATCCGCCCTATCCGCGTCCCCCGGCCGCGCACGCGGCCAGGATGCGCTGCTGCTGCGTCCCGCGCGCACGCAGGGGCAAATCATTTGGGGCAAGTTTTTGCGCCACAAAGCCGCGTTGGTCTCGTCGATTGTGTTGCTCACTCTGGCGGTGCTTTGCTTTGGCGCGCCGCTCTTTGCTCCCTATCCATTTGACGCCATCGACCTGCGCAATGCGCGCCAGGCGCCCAGCTTTGCCCACTTGATGGGCACGGATGATCTGGGCCGCGACGTCTTCACGCGCATCCTCTTCGGCGGACGCATTTCGCTCATGGTGGGCATCTTTGCCGCCATGTTCAGCACGACGATCGGCGCGCTCGTCGGTGCGCTCTCGGGGTACTACGGCGGCTTCGTGGACAACGCGCTCATGCGCTTCACTGAGGTGATGATTGCCATCCCAACGCTGCCGCTGCTGATTATCATCAGTTCCTATGCACGCGCCTCTGTGCCCGTGATTGTGATCGTGATTGGCGTACTGAGCTGGATGGCGACGGCGCGCATTGTGCGCGCTTCGGTCCACTCTACCAAGAGGCAGGATTTTGTGTTGGGCGCACGCAGCATTGGTTGTCGCACACCCAGCATCATCGGGCGGCACATCATTCCCAATGTCATGGGGCCGATCATCGTGGGCGCGACGCTGGGAGTCGGCTCGGCGATTATCGTGGAATCCTCGCTCAGCTTTCTTGGGCTCGGCATTTCGCCGCCCACGCCCACCTGGGGCAACATGCTCCAGGATTCCCAGGCGACCATGGCCTCCAAGCCCTGGCTCACGCTCTTTCCCGGCCTCGCAATTTTGATTACGGTGCTCTGCATCAATTTTCTGGGCGAGGGACTGCACGACGCCCTCGACCCGACCGTGCGCAACTAAGCCGAGTTTGCGTGGCAACTGGCGTACTCAATACGTTTAGAGTAATGCAACCTTCTGGAAACGATACGGAAATGGAACAGATTCGCGTTGTCTATGCCAGCTACATGGAGCCCGAGCATGTGGAACGCGTGCGCGCGGTTGACCCTCGCCTCGAGGTCATCAGCACACCCGAACTGCTGCCTGTGCCGCGCTACGCCTGCGACCATGTGGGTACGCCGCGCACGCTGACGCCGCCTCAGGAAGCGCAATGGCGTGACCTGCTGGCCACGGCGGAGGTGCTCTTTGACTTCGACCATGCCCATCGCGCAGAACTTCCTGCATTGGCCACGCGCCTGCGCTGGCTGCAGGCCACGAGCGCCGGCATTGGCCAGTTCGTTAAGCGCATGGGCTACGCCGAGAGTATGCCAGGCACGCTCTTCACCACAGCGAGTGGCGTGCACGCCATTCCCCTGGCAGAGTTTTGCATCATGAGCATGCTCAACCACTACCGCGGCCTGGCGCAGATGCAGGCCGACCAGGCCGCCCACCGCTGGGAGCGTTTCGCCACGACCGACCTGCCGGGCAAGACAGTTGCAGTGATAGGCATGGGTAACATCGGCGCGGAGATTGCGCGCCTCAGCAGCGCACATGGCATGCGTGTGATAGGCTCCAAGATGACCCCCGAATCCCTGCCCAACGTGGCACGCGTCTTTCCACACGATGAGCTGCACGCCATGCTCGCCGAGGCGGATGTCGTGGTGATGACCGCGCCCCATACGCCGGTTACGGACCAGATGCTGGATGGCCAGGCATTTGCCGCCATGCGCGACGGCGCACTCTTTATCAACATCGGACGCGGGGCTACGGTCGATGAGCACGCGCTAATCGGCGCGCTGCAGAGCGGCAAGCTCTCGGGTGCGGCGTTGGATGTCTTCGCCGAGGAGCCGCTCCCTGCCGACAGCCCGCTGTGGGATATGCCCAACGTGCTCGTCAGCCCTCATTCGGCCAGTACCAGCGACAAGGAAAACGAACGGCTGACAGACCTCTTTTGCGACAACCTACGCCGCTTTCTGGATGGCCGGCCGCTGCGCAACGTGCTCGACACGGAGCGGCTATACTAGCAAAAGCCTGAAGCTGCTTCCCACCTACCGGCGCCAGCAACGCATCGGCTTGGTCGCAATAAGATGATGACAGCATTTGCGCCGCTTGGGCAACCAGGCGGCAATTTCTTGCCCAAAATTGACAGAAAAGTCTGCAAGATGGGGAACCTGAATCGACACGACTTCGTTTCCTTCACTGCACCGGCCCGAGTCCTTTTGACCTGCAGGAAGCAGGCATAGGGCAAGGGTGGTGGTCCAAACCGAACAGGGTCATGGGCGAGAGCAATCTCGTCCGACCACACTTCAGGCGGCGAGAGAGTGCACTCTGCCTGAGTGAAGCTAACGGTCCCATTCAGAGAGGAGACGGGAAGATGGAGAAGAGAGCGATTGTGCGCACGGCGGCTTTGCTGTCGCTGTTACTTGTTGCGCTATTGGCGCTGGCCGCATGCGATGGGGGCCTTGAAACGGTCCCGCAATCCGGCGTCCAGCCTGGTCAGGAAGGCACAGGTGTCGTGACCGATGCAAACGTCACCGACGCAAGCGTCGCGACTGATACCACCGGCATTGCCGCGTCGGACGTGGTGACTTCTGCACCGTCCGTCGAGAACGTTCAAACCTTCACGGAGACTGGCCAGCATGTGGTCACCGACACCGTAGTAGTGACGGCCGTGACAGACGTGGTGACCAATGTGACGGTGATTGAGGATGTCACATCGAGCGTGACTGTCACCGCCGAAGCGCCCGACATCAACGTGAGTGAAGCCGGCGTGACGACGACCGAGTCCGTCACGACCCAGGAGTCAGTGACTGATACGGCAACGACCGGTATGAGCGCCGGTTCCATGATTCGTTCCGGCGCAGGCGTTACGGGAGCAGGCGGTGTCTTGGTCACAGCAAGCTCGCTTGACGGCTACAACTTCGACGATATCAACGGCGAAGGTGTGGGCGAAGTAGGCGGCATCCTCCTCGATCCGCAGACAGGCCAAATCCAGTATCTGCTCGTCAACTACGGCGGCTTCCTGACCCTCGGCCAGAGCCAGGTTCCTGTGCCGCTCAACGCATTTACCATGGTGGACAATGACACGCTTGTAGCCAACTTCGACCAGAACGTGCTCGAGCAGTATCCTGTAACGAATGACGACTGGTTGGCGGACAATACGTGGGGTCCGGATACAGCCAACTTCTGGGGCGACCTGGGCTTTGGTGAAACGGCATTTGGCGACGCCGTGCCAACGGTAACCGTGGGCGATACGCAGCTTGTGCGTGTCGAGGACATTATTGGCCGCCAGGCCGTACTTGCCACGGAGGCGGACGATATGGCCAATAGCGGCAACATTGAAGACTTGCTGCTGGATCTTCAGAGGGGCTATGCCAAGTACCTGCTTGTCGACGTTGCCGACATTGAGGTGGACGGCATGTATGTGCTGCCCTTCAACGCCCTCAGTTTCACACAGGTTGGTGACAGCTACGCCTTGAACAGCGATTTTGACAGAGGCTGGCTAGCCGACGCACCCGTCACGAACCGCGCCTTCCTGACTGATCCAACCGCCGATCCCGACATTGCTGCCAACAACGACGCATACTGGGGTGAGCGGGGCTTCTTCAGTGGCTGGGGCGTGAACCAGTAGAAGAGTCACGTACGCGACCACAATGGGAGCCAGGCGCCGCCCTGCTTTTGGGCGGCGCCTGCGCGCCTGGGGTTCTGGGCTCTGCGCACGTCATGGTGCGCCCGACCAAACGCAAGCGAGTTCGCTACGATGGGGCCTCATAGGGTGATGCAGCCGCCGAACGGCGCAGCACAGGGGTGGTAGCAGTTGTGCTACATGCTGTAGCCAGCGCGGCATTACAATGCGCTAGCGGACGGTGTAGCCCGCACCTCAGCCGACTGTTAAGCAGAGGGGAGACATGCATTACTGAAGCCGTGTGCTGTGTCTGGCAAGTTCACGGCCGCCGCTGCGAGATGTCCACAAGCGTGCGCGACGCACCACTAACGATTGCGCGCGCGCAGATTCGCGAAATAACCGAATGTTTCTGTTGCTTGCCAGATACGGCATGGCAGCACTTGGTGTGCAGGGTTCGTGTGTACTCCGTGCTTTGCTTCGACCCGTGAGCCTGTTGTACGCACAGTTCAGAAACCTCTGTTGCGGGGCAAGGAGTCTCGGATGTCCCAGATCCAGATTCGCCTATTGGGCGACTTCGACCTGGCCTATGATTCCAACGTGGTGGAAGGCGTCGATAAACCACGTCTGCAATCGTTGCTTGCCTATTTGCTGATCCATCGCGATGCTGCCCAGTCTCGTCAACACCTCGCTTTCCTGTTCTGGCCTGACTCCTCTGAAGCACAGGCGCACACCAATCTACGTAACCTGCTCCACTTGCTCCGTCATGCGCTGCCTAATGCGGACCAGTTCTTGCGCTCTGATGCGATGACCCTGCAGTGGATTTCCAGCGCGCCCTACGTACTTGACGTGGACGAATTCCAGCACGTCGCAGCCGAAGCCCATTTGGCGCACGCCGCAGGAGATGCGGC
>CAYJNV010000002.1:12765-28934 GCA_964370975.1 uncultured Caldilineaceae bacterium
AATTCCAGCACGTCGCAGCCGAAGCCCATTTGGCGCACGCCGCAGGAGATGCGGCAAGTGGCGAGCGTGCCAGCGCACTGCGCACATTCCACATCTGTGCAACGGTTCTACACCGGGAGCTTGGGGTTGGACCCAGTGCGGAGACTGCTGCGGTCTTTGAGCGATTGATCTCGACCGATGGGCGGCAAGTCCCTCCGCCAGTGCTACCCCGACAAGTACAAGGACGGAAACTACGGCGTGTGGTCTTCCAAGATGCCGGCCACAACGGAGATCTACCTCGTCATCAAGGCCAAGTCGGCTGCGCCTGCCAGTTACCGGCTTGAGATCAGCGGCGATGGATACTCGTTCAATGGTGATGGCCCGAGCCCGAGGTAATGGGCAGCTAGCGTAGAGGCAGATTCCATCAACACAACAATAGAAAGCCCTGCCTTCAATTGCAGTCACAGGCCGGGCTTTCGCGTGTTGTGGTGTTGCTGATCGCCACTGGATCGCACGAGTCATGGGTCACGCGACAAAATCAGGCGGGTGCTGCATGGAAAACAGCTCCAGCGCCATATCTTCAATCTCCGTGCCGCGCGTCAATTGGGTGCGCCACGCCGCGGGGATGGCATCGACGCCATAGAATGCGCCCGCCAATTGCCCCGTTATCGCCGCAGTCGTGTCGGCGTCATCGCCCAGGTTGGCGGCGGCGAGTACGGCGTCGCGGTAGCTGGTGGTCTGCGCAAAACACCAGAGCGCAGCCTCGAGCGACTCCACCACATAGCCCGAGCCGCGGATACTTTCGACAGACTTTGCACGCCATGCACCCTGGGCCGCAGCGCGCACGCCGTCGTGCGTCAGAACCAGGCAGGCTCCGGCCCCGAGGAGGGTCTCACGATCTTCACCATTGAGCGCCGCGTGCAGGATTGCGGCGTACACGCGACAGCTTTCCACCGCGGCGGGTGCACCATGGGTAGTGCGCGAGCTGTCTGCCGCCCACTGGTCGGCAAGGGCGGCGTTGGGCCATGCGGCCATGGGCGCTGCAGCCAGCCGCATGAGCGAGCCGTTGCCCGCTGTGTTGGCATCGCTGCTGCCGGCGAAGGGATCGCCGTTGGCTTCAAAGCGCGTCAGTGCCGCGCGCGTGGTGGTCCCAATGTCGAAACAGTCGCCCTTGCTGCTCCAGTGGCCGTCACGATACCAGCGAACGTAGCGCTGCACTTGGTCGACGGCGTCAAAGCCACGGCAGGTGACAAGGCTTTCGCCCAGACACAGGGCCATGGAGGTATCGTCCGTCCATTGGCCGGGTGCAAGAGACCATGGCCCGCCGCCGATCATGTCGGTGACCGGCGTAAAGCTGCCGCGCGGCTTGAACTCTACCGCTGCGCCCACGGCGTCACCAACGGCAAGGCCGACCAGACAGCCGACAAAGCGCGCCGGGGTGGAAATTCGTGTTGCGTTTGGCATGATACACACTCATCTTTCCGGGGATGCTGCGCTCCGACGGCCGGTACAGCGTCTCCGATTGTAATATGCCAGGGTCGGCTTTGCCACTCCGGCCGCGCGCATCAAGAACTTTCTCAAAGTGCGCGGCGGGTGGCTGTTTGGGGAAAAGCGCCACGTGCAGGCATACTGCCGCCCGCCCCGCTTGGGAGTCACTTTGACAAGATGCGGCGCATTGGGGGACACTAGTGTATCACGCCACGCACAACGGGTGGCGTCGTATGTCGTCCGCTTCTCTCTGCCCGACCCGGATTTCTTTGCGAGAAATCCGGTCTCTGATCAAGGGCCTGCGTGTGATTGCGTATTGTCCAACGAGTCGTTTCCAAACGCCGGCGCCGCTGAGCCCGCTGCGCTGCCCCGCGACGGGAGAGCCGCTCGAGTTTACCGAACTGCCCGCCTTCCATCCTGCGCGCATCGACCCCTGCGAGCCCGGCTTGTGGCGCTACGCGGCCATGCTGCCGGTGGTTGCCGAGGGTCGCGCCCGCGTGTCACTTGGCGAGGGCTGGACGCCGCTCATCGGCGACACCTGGCAGGGGCGGCCCATTCGCTGGAAACTTGACGCGTTGATGCCCACCGGCTCCTACAAGGACCGTGGTGTCTGCGTGCTGGTGAACTGGCTGGCAGGTCTTGGGGCCGAGAGCCTGGTGGACGACTCGAGCGGCAATGCGGGCGCTAGTATTGCCTGCTACGCGGCGCGTGCCGGTTTGGACGCCACTATCTACGTGCCCGCCAGCGCGCCCGAGCCCAAGAAGGCGCAAATTGCCGTCTACGGCGCTGAACTGGTGGAGGTGCGTGGCCCGCGCAACGAGTGCGCCCTGGCTGCCGAGAACGCCACGCGCGGCCGCCGCGAAATTGCCTATGCATCGCACGCCTGGCACCCGGCCTTTATCCTTGGCATGATGACGCTGGCCTGGGAAATATGGGAGCAAATGGAACGGCGCGTGCCCGAGTGGATTGTGGCGCCAGTGGGCAATGGTGGCCTCATGATGGGCGTGTGGCGCGGCTTTCAGAACCTGCAAAAATCCGGCCTGACCGAATCACTGCCTCGCCTCGTAGGCGTACAGGCCGAGCCATTCACGCCGGTGTTTGATGCCTTCCAGCGCCACGATGTACATTACGAGGACCCGCCCCTGCTGCTTGAGACGATCGCGGCCGACGGCATTGCCATCAGCCGCCCTGTGCGTGGCCACGCTGTGGTTGAGGCGCTGAATCAATCCGGCGGAACCGCTGTCTCGGTCAACAGCGCTGAGATTGAGAAAGCGCGTGCGCAGTTGTCGCGGCGCGGCCTCTTTGTTGAGCCGACAAGCGCAACGGTGGCGGCGGCGCTGGGTAAGCTGGGCGATCGAATTGGCCCGCGCGACGAGGTAGTGGCCATCCTGACCGGTCACGGCCTCAAGCGGCCGCCGGTGGTAGGGTGATAGAAGGTGGAGCGAGAAGAGGGTTACAGGTTAAGTTTTTGACCGGTTGATTGGATTTTGCGGCGCGGCCGCAATCCACTTATCAAACAGTCAACCAATTAGCGCCTGACCAAGTCGTCACTGATGAATCCTGTAACGTCATTCCGACATGAAAACAACATCTCAACGCAAAGATGAAAAGGACGCAAGGAAACGCAAAGGAAAGGCATCTTCTCTGCATGAATCGTCAGGATGGCGCCGTTCTTTGCGATTCCTTGCGTCCTTTGCATCTTTGCGTTGAGATGTTGATGCTGCTGGTTTCAGTGTGGTATTCGTTTAGCTTGTTGCAGGACGCGCCACGGCGCGGGCGAACGGGCGCAGTCGTGAACAACGACTGCCTGGAGTTGAATGCGCCCCCTCGTCCCTGCCGGCGTGCCGCATCTGTCGTGGCGCGGGCGTTCGTCGAGTCCCCTTTCAACTCCAGGCCGTACGGGTGATCATGAACAGTTCGCGAGTTGATATCTTTGACGCGCAGCACAATCTGGACTTCGCAGATCGTAGCTTGCTTCAACAGGCATTTGTGCATCGCTCCTACATGAACGAGCACGCGCCGGAGGATGAAACGCTCGCCGATAACGAGCGCATGGAGTTTCTGGGCGATTCGGTGCTTGGCTTTGTCGTCAGCGACATGCTCTACGCTCGCTACCCCGAGGCGCCGGAGGGCACGCTAACCCACCTGCGCACGCTGCTGGTGCGTCGTGAGACACTGGCGCAATTGGCCATCGAACTGGATTTGGGCAGCCAGCTTCTGCTTGGTGTAGGTGAAGAGGCAAGTGGTGGCCGCTATCGCCTGGCAACACTCTGCGCCTGCTTTGAGGCCGTGGTGGGGGCGATATTTCTCGACCGGGGTTTGGAGAGCGTGCGCGCCTTTGCGCTGCCGCGCATGCGGGCAATTCTTGACGGCATGGAGGTCAACGTCATGCCCAAAGACCCCAAGAGTCGCTTTCAGGAGCACGCGCAACGCTCGCTTGGCTACACGCCACGCTACAAGGTGGTCGAATCGCAGGGGCCGGACCATGCCAAGGTCTTCGCCACAATTGTCAGCGTCAAGGGTGTACCCAAGGGCGTGGGCGCCGGGCTGAGCAAACAGGATGCCAGCCAGGCCGCGGCCGCCATGGCTCTGGTCCGCGCGGGCCAACATGCGCCCGAATATACGCCCGACCTCGAGCTTGAGGCGCGCCACGGCTTTGGCCCAGTGCCGGAAGAGGAACACGTCGACGCGCCTACGCCGGCAGAGGCGGCTGCCTAAGGTCGCCACGCCTGCTCTGGTAGTGGTGGTAGCGGTAGTCAGGAACGAAAACGGCGGGCCCATTCGGGCCCACCGTTCCTTGTATTGCGCACAAACGTCGCCGGGCGGAGGTGTTGGCGACGCCAATTGTCCCTGTGCGTGGCATCGACCAGCATGTCCGAGTCAACGCTATTGCCCCACGCTTTGCAGGCTTTGTCCGTTGGCACAACTGGATCTTTGCAGCTACATCGCAATTGTCTCGGAGAGCTGCTGCAAGTCACCATCAAGCAGTTGTTCCGACGCGGTGGACGACAGCGCGACATCCTCATCATTCAGGGCTGGAGCGCCGACGCCGCTCTCCCCGTTCTTGTGGTGCACAATCGCGTCGCCCTCCAGGCGCAGGCTGATCACCTTGCTCACGCCGTCGTCACCCATTGTGATGCCGTAGATCGTGTTGGCACCCTCAAGCGTGCGGCGGTTGTGGGTGACAATGATGAACTGCGTGCTCACGCTCAGGTCTTCCACGGCCTGGCGGAATCGGTCCACATTCGCCTCGTCGAGCGCGGCATCCACTTCGTCGAGCACGCAGAAGGGTGTGGGGCTCACACGCAGGATGGCAAAGATGAGTGCGCAGGCCGCCAGTGAACGTTCCCCGCCGGAGAGCAGCGCCAGGCTTTGCGGCCGCTTGCCAGGCGGCCGCGCAATGACCTCAATGCCCGACGTGGCCACGTTATCGGGCTCCGTGAGAATGATCTCGGCTGCCCCACCATTAAAGAGTTTGCGGAATTCCACCTGAAACTGCTCGGCCACGAGCTGAAAGGTGCGTGTGAATTCGATCTGCATGCGCGCGTCGAGTTCGGCGATGATGCGATGCAGATCGGCCGCCGCCGACTCGAGGTCATCGGCTTGTACGGTCAGATGCTCGAAGCGCTGCGCCGCCTCGTCATACTCGCGCGGCGCATCGGGATTCACATTGATGAGGCGCGAGAGGCGTCCGCGCAGCGCAAGCAGCTCTTCCTCCACACCCTCGGGAGCGTGTTCGCGCACGGGCAGCTGTTCGACAAACGCGTCAAATGGCAGCGGCGGCTGATAGGCCACATCGCCACTCGTCTCCATGGCAGCGAGGCCCAGGTCTCGCTCGATTTCGGCGCGCAGCTGCGCAACGCCATCCTCGCTGCGCTGCTGGATGAGCGTGGCGTGGGCGGTGGCGCTTTCATCAATGCGCTGCGCGTGCTGAAGTCTGCGCTCGCGTGCGCCTGCTTCGCTCTCGGTGGCTTCCAGGGCGGCCAGCTGGGCCTCCTGGGGTGCCAGTTCGGCCTGCAGCGCGTCAAGCCGCCTGCGTACCTCTGCCTCTTGTGCGCCGAGGAGTGAAAGCGCCAGCTCCAGCGCCTCCCCTTCGCTTTCAAGCGTGGCCGTCTGTTGCTGCTTGGACTGGATCCGGCGCGCAATGCCTTCGAGCGTGCGCTGCTGTTGCTCGGCCAGTGCACGGCGGCTCTGCACCAGCCCGGCCGCGGTGGCTGCGGCGGCGCGGTCGTCGGCAAGCGTACGCAGGAGCTCATCGGCGGCACTTTGGGCGGCACGCGCCTCTGCCATCGCCAGCGCGGCTTCGGCGTCGGCACGCGCGCCGCGCGTGGATTCGACCGCGCCACCGGCCTCGGTGAGGCGTGCTGCCAGCGCGGAGCTTTCAGCTTCACCCGTATGTGCCTGCTCGTTGAGATAGCGCACTTGCTGTGCCGCTCGGTCACTCACGCGGCGCGCCTCATCGAGGAGGCTTCTTGCGCTGCGCTCGTTGCGCGCCAGGTCGGTCAGCAACAACTGCTGCGCTTCGGCGGCGCCCGTGGCTTCGGCCTGCTGGCCGGCAAGGCTGCGACAGCGGGAAGCCAGCGCCTGCGCCTGTATGCGCGCGGCTTCGATGGCAGTTGGCAGCTCGCGCCGTTCGCGCTCGCGCGCAAGCACAGAGTCGTCGCGCCGCTCCCCGTCACTGCCGCCTGTCACGGCGCCGCCGGGGCGCACAATTTCGCCGTCCAGCGTAACGACCGTAGGTCGCGCGCCACTCCGCAACGTATCGAGCGCACGGCGCGCCGCAGGCAAATCGGTCACAATCCACGTGCGGTTGAGGAGGTGATCGCGTGCAGCTGTGGCGCGGGCGTCGCATGCCACCAGGTCGGCGGCGTTGCCCAGCACGCCCTGCATGCGGGGCGCGGCGATAGCAGGCGACGTGTTCAGGCGATCAAGCGGCAGGAAAGTGGCACGACCGCGCCGGCTCAGTTTGAGGTGCTCAATCGCATTCTGTGCATCTTCCCAGGAGAGAGTAACCACATTCTGCAGCGCGCCGCCCAATGCAGTCTCGATTGCCTTCTCATGCACCGAATCGACGCGCAGCAGCGACGCAACGGGGCCAATCATACCGGGCAGGTCAGCTTGCAGCACGGCGCGCACGCCGGAAGCGAGCCCCGCGCCCTCTTGCGAGAGGCGTGCGAGCAGCTCATTGCGCGTCTGCAGCTTGTCCACCTCACGGTCGGCCTGGCGGCGAGTGGCTTCGGCTTCGTCAAGTTCGCTACGCAGGGCTGTGCGTCGTGCCTCAAGCGCGGCCATGTCGGCCTGGAGTTCGGTGGCGCGTGCCTCGAGCAACGCGTGCGCCGCCTCCGCCTGGGCCAGGTTTGCGCGTGCCGAAGCTTCAGCGGCCTGGGCGGCCTGCAGCGAAGTGGCCAACGTTTGGGCCTGCAGCTCGATTGTCTGGATGCGCTCAGCGATTTGCGTGTAGCGCGCGAGCGCCTCGGTGGCTTGCTGCTGGGTGCGCGCCAGGGTGCGGCGCGCCGCCTCAATCGTCTGCTGCAGCGTTTCTTGTTCGCGTCGACGCTCGCTGAGGGCGCTTTCGGTTGTGCGCAGTGCCGCGGCTGTCGCCGTGCGCTCGCTCTCCGCCTCCAGCAACTCCGCCTGAAGCTGCGCGAGGCGAGCCGAAAGCGACTCATGCTCGACCTGGAGCAGTCCCAGTTCGCTTTGCGCATCGTCCAACCGCTCGAGCACCTGGCGGCGGCGCTCGCGGCGCACGGCCAGATCGCGCCCGACCGCTTCGGCCTCACTGTGCAACGCTCCCGCGGCGTGATGGCGCTCGCCCACAATGGCCCGCAATGCACTTTGGCGTGTGTGCAACGCCTCGATCTCGGCCGCCACCGCATCCAGCAGGATCTGCCGGTCATCAACCTGATTTTGCAGAATCTTGGCGTCGGCGTGGTGCTCTTCCACCTGCGCAATGGCCGCGTGCCAGCGATAGCCGTACCACTCTCGCAGCATGCCGCGCAGGTCGGCGACCATCAGTTCACGCTCGCGCGCGCGCTCTGCCTGGCGCTTGAGCGTGCTCATGCGCGGGGCCAGCTCGGCCACGATGTCGCGCACGCGCGTGAGATTTACCTGCGTCGCGTCCAGGCGGCGGATTGACGCCTCACGTTTGGACTGATAGCCGGTAATGCCCGCGGCTTCCTCAAAGAGCGAGCGCCGCTCCTCGGGGGCAAGGCTCAGCACCTTGTCGATGAGCCCTTGACCGATAACGGCGTAGGTGCGCTTGCCCAGCCCGGTTTGCGAGAGCAGTTCAGTCACATCCTGCAGGCGCACGCGCTGGCCGTTGACAATGTACTCGTTGTCTCCGTCGCGGTAGGCGCGGCGCGTAATCTCCACCTCGGCAAAGTCAATCGGAATTTCGCCGCCGCTGTTGTCCAGGGTGAGGCTCACCTGCGCCATGCCCAGGCGCGCCTTCTTGTCCGAGCCGGAAAAGATGATGTCGCTGGTCTTCTTCGAGCGCAGCAGCCCGAACGACTGCTCGCCCAGGCACCAACGCACCGCGTCGACAATGTTCGATTTGCCCGAGCCGTTGGGGCCAACGACGGCAGTAACGCCCGGATCGAAGACGAACTCGGCCCGCCTGGCAAAGGTCTTGAAGCCCTGAATGACGACGCGCTTGATGAGCATAGACGGCGATCATAGCACAGAAAGGTGACATGGGCCGAAGCGCGAGCGGCGCTTTCGCACCACGCCTTTGAGCCATGCCACCTGTGAGAAATATCTTAACCTGTGCTTATGGTTGCCTCACATCGGAGGCGTAGGCTCACCTATGCGAGGGACTGTCACCGTTGTGAACGCGAACCAATGGGGCCAACAAAGGCTGCTTGTGCGTCTGCAAGCCAGATAGCCAACGCAGCCGCACCGGTGATTGATGTGCTGCGATGACGACCGTGGGCACTCTGAGCCTGGCGCCGGCGGGCCACCAAGACCTAGAAAGCGATGCGACCAAACCAACGCGCCCAGATTGCGGGCAGGAAAAGCTCCGACAGCAGTCCCACGAGTGCAAGCGTTATGGCAATCATCAGCAGGCGGCGGCGGCCCGGCGAGCCTCGCCACGGCAACCAATGCCCGGTAAATGCGGGCAGCGCCAGCAGTGGCAGCAAGCCCACATAGCCTGCAATGCGCAGCAGCAGCCACGGCTGCAGCGCCGCCATCGAGCCGCCCACAGGACCCGCCGAGTCGACCAACGCCGCAGCGCCAAAGGCGTACAGGTTCACCGTGCGCATGAGGAACCAGACGCCCACCAGCCCGCCGCTGAGCAGCGAACCCAGGGTGATGGCAACCACTTCCAGCAGGTGCAACAGCGGCTGGCTGAACCACGACGCGGGCAGCACCGTGCCCGCATAGAGCCAGGTGAGCAGTACCTCGCGGTAGCGAAAGCCGTTGCCTACGGCGCGCTCCAGCGCGTCGGGGGAGACGAGGCTGAGCGCGAAGACTGTTGCGATTTGGACGGCCACCCAGATGGCCAGCGCGGCCAGCGCGGGGCGCACTCGGTCGTGCCGCAACGGGGACAGCAGCAGCAGCCAGAGCGATGCAGTCTGCGCGAGCGCGAGGAACCAGGTCGAACCCAGCAATGCGGGCAGCGCTGTGGCAAGCGCCGCGAAGAAGAGGGTCGCGCCGTAGTAAACGGGGTCATCGAGCAGGTTGTAGGTCGTGCGTGGCTCTCTGTGGTTGCTCATTGCTCACACTCACTTGCCCGCGTACGCGTCCACGCCATCGTCTGCTACACAGCGCACGGTATACAAATTGCACCTGTCGCGGGATGCAAAAAGCGCCCGCCGAAGCGAGCGCCCTTTGGTGTGAAATCGCGGCTAATTTGCCGCGGCCTGGTCCAGCAGCCACTGCCCCAGGTTGGCAATTTCCTCGGTGGACAAGCGGTCGGGGAAATTCTGCGGCATGATGCCTGCGCCGTAGCCCTGTACGACAAAGTCGTTTGGATGCGTGATGCTGTTGATAACGTAGGTCAGCGCATCCTGGCCGGGGACCATGTTGCCGGCCTCGGTGTCGAGGTTGCCCAGGTTGGGCGCAATCGGCCCGCGGTTGTTGGCTGTCTGGTCCTGCTCCAGGTTGTGGCAACCCTGGCAGCCCATGGTGATGAAGAGCTGGTCTGGCGCACGCACTTCTCCTTCAACCGGGCCGCTGGCTGCAGTCGTTATTGTGCCCGTGATGGTGGTCGTCTTGGCATTCTGGAAGGGCTGCCACGGGTCATTCTCGGCGGTCTGTGTCAGCGCGTCTGCTTCCCAATTCATCACGAATGCAGTCACCGCCTGCACCTGGTCATTACGCAATGGGCCGCCATAGTTGACGCCCCATGTGGGCATCATCTGCGCCCATTGGCTGATGCTGTTGCTGGGGCGGCCTGCAGCGACAGTGCCGGCAACGTAGTCGTGCAGCGTACCCGTGAAGCCGACGTCGACGATGCGTTGCGTGAAGAAGTAGCGGCTGTATAGAGCAGGAGCCACACCGGGCAAGCCCTTGCCGTCAATGCCATGGCAGGAGGTGCAGTTATTGGCGAAGATTTCGGCGCCTTTCTCGATTTCGCGCCCCTCCCAGTTGCCGGTCTGCGCCTGCATGCGTGGCTCTTCAGTGATGAAGGTGAAGCCGAAGAGCGCGAGGGTGAGCACCAACGACGCGCCACCCAGTACGATTTTGGCGATGGGCGATCTGACATACAGAAAGTTGTACCATGGTTTGCGCATGATCTACTCGCCTCCCTGCGTCTGGTTCAGGAACGAGAAATCCTTGCGCGCGTACTGTTCCCAGTAGAGTGAAGTCTCATGCAGCCAGAAGGGGCGCTTGAAATTCTCTTCCACACCCTGGCTGTCGATCCAGTGGACTTCCCAGGTAATGCGGCGCAGCGACGGCTGTTCCTGCGTGACGGCGATTGTGCCCCAGGCCTCGTTGAATTCGGGGTCTGACGCGTCAAAGCCAGCAATCGCTGTGCTGAACTCTTCAACGATGTGGAGCCACTCTTCGTCGCTGGTTTGCTCTTCGGCATGGACGCGTGAATCGAAGACGCCCAATGGCACGTGTGCGTAGCCAATTTCACGCACGGGGCCTGCGCCTTCCTCAGGCATCAACTCCTGCACCACCTCGACGGCGGGCGCTGCGCTGACTGCATACTGGGGCGTACCCATCCAGCTCAGAATAATCATGACCACACCAGCGACAACGCCGCTGATGATAGCCACGCGCCGGTCCTTGGCGCGGCGGCTGGGGTTGCGATCCAGGTATGGAATCGCAATCAGCAGCACAAGCAGTACACCAGGCAGGATTACGCCGGCGACCATTTTGTCAGCAATCTTGAGCATGCCCTGTAGCCAGTAGAAGTACCAGGGCGCCACAGTGTGCAGCGGTGTGCTCTGCGGGTTGGCAATTGATTCAAGCGGGGCCGAGAAGAAGAAGGAGACCGCCAGCACCATGAGCGCCGAGAAGGCGATGATGAAAATCGTCTCGTCCATCAGCACATCGGGCAGATAGTAGACGCGCCGGTCAGCCGGTATCTTGTTGGCGGAATCCTGACCCACTTCCTCTTCGTTGGCGGGCAGGCTGATGCCGAAATGGACAACCTTGTAGTAGTGCACAAAGAAAAAGAGGAAGAGAATCAGCGGCAGGAAGAGGACGTGCAGCAGATAGAAGCGCAGCAGGCCGTTTGCGCCAATGTCCGGCGCGCCGCGTGCCAGCAAGTTGACAGTCTCACCCACGACCGTGGGCGGAATGGCTTCCGCCATTGACGTGCCGATGGTAACCGCCCAATATGCCAACTGGTCCCACGGCAGCAGGTAGCCCGAGAAAGAGAGGAAGAGCGTTAGCACGAACAGAATGACGCCGGTGAACCAGGTAAACTGGCGCGGCGCCTTGTAGCTGCCCGTGAGGTAGGTACGCACCATGTGCAGCGTGACGATGGCTACCATTAATTCGGCGCCAATGCGGTGCAGGTCGCGCATGAACTGGCCGAATGGCACATTGCTCAGCAGCCGGATCATGTCGACGTACGCCTGGTCGGGCGAAGGGGTGTACCAAATCATCAGAATGAGGCCGGTAATGGTCTCGAACATGAAGAGGTACGTGGAGAGCAAACCTAAACGAAAGGTGTGGGTGAAGCGGGTCACGCTCTCGTGGTAGTACGTTGGCTTGATGTGCAGCAGGAATGCTTCATTGTGCGGCTTGAGGCGCGGGTTGGGTCGGCCGGGTGGCTCACCGCGCAACATGCGGCGGACTTCGCCCGGGCTGACGCCGGCGGTGATGCGCGTAAACGTATCATCCACCAGGCCCAAAACCGAGCTCATGAAGCCTTTCTTTTCGACTTCAGGCTGTACAGCCATGGTTCTGCTCTCCTCAACTGGTCCATTCAGCGGGACGAAACGTCGCAGAGCAACGGTTCTGAATGCTTGGTTGCGGCCCGGCGCCAGGCCGTGGCCCGGCGCGGCGCTGGGGTATTGCTTTATGCTGCGGCGCGCGCCGGTGACTCGCTGGCGGGTGAGCCGTTGATCTTTGCGCCCGTGTCCACCACCAGTTCACCGTTAGCCTCTATTGTCTCGAAGCGGTCCAGCGACCGCGGCGCGGGGCCCTCAATGTAGTAGCCTTCGCGCGAGAACTTGGAGCCGTGGCAGGGGCACTCGAAACGCACGGTGGAAGGCTCCCACTTGTATAGGCAGCCCAGGTGCGTGCAAACCATGTAGAGCGCTTTAATGCCCTCATCGGCCGAGTTGACCAGCCAGAACTTGCCTGCGGTGATGCCTTCGGGCGGCGCATCGGTGGACGGCATAGCGGACACGGGGCCAAGGAAGAACTGGCCACCAAACTCGCCTGCCTTGAAGCGCGGATACATGAACTGGAAGAGGCCGAAGCCGGTCGCGCCGGTCACGAGCAGCAGCGCGCCGCCCCACGCATAGGTGAGGAACTCGCGCCGGTTCATCTCGCGTTTTGCCAACTCTTCAGGGCTTAACACTTGCGGCAGGTAGGAGGTGTCGTCCAGCGCGCCTGCAGCGAGTGCTGCGCCGCTGGCTGCACCATTGGTTGTGCCTTGTTGCGCGCCTTGCTGCGTGCTTGTGATCGCGGGCGCAACCGGCTCGGCAACTACCATTGCGGGGGCAGGCGGCACTGCAGGAGAGTGCTCACCAGCCTTCTCGGTAGGCGTCGCCGGTGTATCAATGGCCGGCTCCGCCGCCTCAATTGCCGGCGCCTGCGCAGTGGCAACGGCTTGCGCCACGGCCGGCGCTTCCGGTGCGCTTGGCTGAGCGGCTGCGGGTGCGCTGGATACTGCAGCCTTGGGCGCGGCATCCGTCTCGCCCGTCGCTGCCTCGGCCTTGGCGCGCTGCGCCGCCTCCTGCATCTTGCGTTTCAGTTCGGCAACGCGGTCGCTGTCTGCCACTACTTGCCTCTCATTCTGATTGAGCGCCAACGGGGAGTACTTCGGCCCTTCCCATCAGCCATTCTATCATTCTGGGTAGCGCGCAAGCCCATAAATCAGGGCGCGAGTTGAACGTATGGTCTCTGTTCAATAATGTCTGCAGCATAACACAGGGGCGACAGCCGGGACTTGAGTATCGCCAGGCTGCGGCGAGTGTAGCACACGCGTTTTGACTTTGTCAAAACCCCGGCGATTTTCAGGAGGTGGAATGCGCACGAGGCGGGTGCTTTCAGGCGGCGCGCGGCCCCCACCAGCCCAAATCTATGCGATTACGCGCTGCCCGTCTGTAGGCATTGCGCCAACTTTCACAATGAGTCTGGCCACTTGACGACATGTGCAACACGCATGCAGTCAAGTGATTACTCCAACGTGCCGGCTAAAGGCGATCCGGCGACGGATTCGCCATTTGCTGAGCCTACGTGTCGCTCAGCGCGCCAAGGCGTTCGGCCAGTTGGCCGCGCCGCTCGCTCAGTTCAACCATCTTGGCGCGCTCGCGATCGATAAGCTCGGCGGGCGCCTTGGCAGTAAAGCCCGGATTGCCGAGCAGCCCTTCGATGCGCTGCGTTTGCTTGTCGATGTTGTCAAGCTCCTTGTTCAGTCGCGCCCGCTCGGCGGCAAAGTCAATCAGCCCGGCCAATGGCAGATACACGGTTACGCCGCCCACAACCAATGTGACGGACTTGTCGGGCGGCGGCAACTCGGTTGCAATAACGGATGTGTCGCTGTCGATGCGCGCCAACGTCGCCAATAGCGGCAGCGATGCGGCAAGCAGGCCAGCGTGTTCGCCAGCGGCCATGTGTGCAGGAATACGCTTGCCCGGTTCCACCTCATACTCGCTGCGCGCATTGCGGATGGCGCGCACGACCTCCTGAATGCGGCCAAAGCTTTCATTGGCAAGCGGGTCCACATGACCCGCTTGCGCAGGCCAGCGCGTCACGATGAGCGCGCGCTCCGCCGCGCCAATCTGCGCAATGCCGGGCAGGCTTTGCCAAATCTCTTCGGTAACGAAGGGCATGAATGGGTGCAAAAGGCGCAGGCTGCGCTCGAGCACGTACGCGAGCACCTGACGTGTGGCCTGCGCCTCGGCGGGCGCGCCGTCGTAGATGCGCACCTTCGAGGCCTCGATGTACCAGTCGCAGTAGTCGCTCCAAAGGAACTCGTAGAGCTGTCGACCTGCCTCGCCCAGTTGCCACTCGCGAATCAGGCGCGTCACATCCGCCGTCACAGCATCCAGGCGGCTGAGAATCCAGCGATCGGGCAAGGCGAGGTGATTGTCATTTGGCAGGGCATAGCCGCGTGCGTGGATATCGCCCTCGTCAAGCGACATTTCCTGCCCCTCGAGATTCATGATGACAAAGCGCGCTGCGTTCCAGATTTTGTTGGCGAAGTTGCGGCTGCTCTCCACGCGCTGGATGGCCAGCTTGGCATCATTGCCCGGCGTGGATGTGGTGAGCAGTGTGTAGCGCAGTGCGTCGGCGCCGTAGTCGCGGATCAGGTCGAGCGGGTCGAGGGCGTTGCCCAGCGATTTGCTCATCTTGCGCCCCTTGTCGTCGCGTATGATGCCGTGCAGGTAGACCGTGCGGAAAGGAACCTCGCCCGTGAACTTGAGTCCCAACATGATCATGCGCGCCACCCAAAAGAAGAGGATGTCGTAGCCCGTTTCGAGGACGCTTGTGGGGTAGTAGCGCGCCAGGTCTTCCGTCTGCGCGGGCCAGCCCAGCGTGCTGAAGGGCCAGAGCCCGCTGCTGAACCATGTGTCGAGCACGTCGGGGTCCTGCTCGAGCGCGACCGCACGGCCAAACTGGGCTGCGGCCTTGGCGTGCGCGTCGGCCTCGCTGCGCGCTGCGAAGATGCTCCCTTCTGGCCCATACCAGATGGGAATGCGGTGGCCCCACCACAACTGGCGGCTGATGCACCAGTCGCGGATATTCTCCATCCAGTGATAGTAGGTTTTTTCAAAGCGCTGCGGGACGATCTCGATCGCACCCGTGCGCACGGCATCGATGGCCGGCTCGGCCAGCGGCTGCATCTTCACCCACCACTGTTCGCTGAGCAGTGGCTCGACGATCGTGCCGCAGCGCTGGCAGTGGCCCACCTGGTGCAGCCGCTCCTCGTCGCGCACCACCAGTCCGGCGGCGCGCATCTCCTCCCACAGGCGCTTGCGCGCATCGAAGCGATCCAGCCCGGCGAAGGGCCCCGCCGCGTCGTTGAGCGTTGCGTCGTTGTTGAGGATGTTGATCATCTCCAACCCGTGGCGCAGGCCGATTTCGTAGTCGTTGGGGTCGTGGCCAGGCGTCACCTTGAGCGCGCCCGTGCCGAACTCCATGTCGACATAGGCGTCGGCAATCACGGGGATGCGCCTGCCGAGGATGGGCACAATCGCGGTGCGCCCCACCAACTGCGCGTAGCGCGGGTCGTCCGGGTGGACGGCCACGGC
The DNA here is from genome assembly GCA_964370975.1 of uncultured Caldilineaceae bacterium. Classification (GTDB taxonomy): domain Bacteria; phylum Chloroflexota; class Anaerolineae; order Caldilineales; family Caldilineaceae; genus UBA5069. The sequence goes on from CAYJNV010000002.1 coordinate 28,119, forward strand.
GGTGTCGCCCAAAATTGTCTCGGGGCGGGTGGTGCTGACCTCAAGGAACTCGTCGCCGCTGCCCCCCTCAAGCATGTACTTGAAGGTGTAGAAGCGCCCCTGCTCCTCCTCGTAGTCGACCTCGAGGTCGCTGATGGCGCTCATGCAGCGGGGACACCAGTTGACCAGCCGCTTGCCACGGTAGATCAGCCCCTCGTTATAGAGGCGAATGAACGCTTCGAGCACCGCCTCGCTGAGTCCGGCATCAAGGGTGAAGCGCTCGCGTTCCCAATCGCATGAGATGCCCATGCGCTGCTGCTGCAGCGTGATGCGGCCGTGATACTCCTCTTTCCAGCCCCACACCTCTTCAACGAAGCGCTCGCGGCCCAGGTCGTGGCGTGTCTTGCCCTGCTGTGCAAGCTGGCGCTCCACCACATTCTGCGTGGCTATGCCGGCGTGGTCGCTGCCGGGCACCCAGAGCGTGGGCACGCCTGCCATGCGATGGTAGCGAATGAGGCTGTCTTCGACGGCGTTGGTGATGCCGTGGCCCAAATGCAAAATGCCGGTGACGTTGGGCGGGGGCATGGAGATGACGAAGGGCGCGGCTGAAGGATCGGCCAGCCCCGACGCGATCTGTTGCTCGGGATGGAAGTAGCCGCGGGCATTCCACCAGGCATAGAGGCGCTCTTCGGTTTCGTGATGTGAGTAGGCTTTGGGCATTTCGGACATAGGGAGCCTCTGGATGTTGGGTGCAGCCCAACGAGTAGTCTCTGGATTGGTTGATTTGTATTATGGTGGACTGGTGGACTGGTGGACTGGTGGACTGGTGGACTAGTG
>CAYJNV010000002.1:28944-44795 GCA_964370975.1 uncultured Caldilineaceae bacterium
TAGGCTTTGGGCATTTCGGACATAGGGAGCCTCGTCAATAGAGTAAATCGGGTGCGGTGTCGACTGGTGGACTGGTGGATTCGTAAGTGGTAAGTGGTGAATTGGTAAGGAGCGCGATGAGGTGAACGCGCACCCATTACCAATTCACCACTTACGACTTACCACTCCACCAGTCGGCACCGAATGTGAGACTAAACAAAAAGCCACCCCGTCCTTCAAGGACGGAGCAGCTCCGCGGTGCCACCTTGCTTGTGGGCGCTGCGCCCCGCAAGCGGAACGCGCGCACACCTCTCTGCGCGCTAACGGGCGAACCCGGACCCGGCTACTCAACTTCGCCCGGCCAACCTTCCCGGCTACCTTCCCCGCTGCCTTGCGAATGCGGCTTGCAGCCAACGACCGCATCTCCCTGGCGCCGGCGCGGCGGGTACTCCTCCGGTGCACTGTTGTTTTCTATGCACACATTGTAGCGAAGGCGGCGCAGCGGGTCAAGGTTGCGGCAACCTGCGCGAGCGCAAGCGTGCTAATGCAATCTGTTCCCGCTGCCCCGCGTACTCTCAAGTCATCACAGGCCGGTCGCCAACAGAAAAGAGTGACGGCGCACCAGAAACGGAATGCGCTCTATTTACCGCCACCGCGACCGTTCTCGCCGCTCTCTCCCTGATTGTTTCCGTTGTCCTTGTCGTCGTTCTTATCCTTTTGTCCGTGCTTGTCCTTGTCGTCATCGTCGTCATCGTCTGCTTCGTCGTCCTGGACATCCTCGTCAGCCTGCTCCTGCTCGTCCATATCGTTCTTGTCATCATTGCCAAAGCCCTGATCGTGGTCCTCGAGTGACTCGCCTACCTTGTTGTGGCCAGGCGAATCGGCAGATGAGCCTGCACCCGCGTTCGGATGCGCGATCTTCAGACCATTAGGACCGACGGCGGCAGAGGGCAGTAGAAGCGTTCCCCTGATAGCTCCCTCAGGGTATTGACTTGTGTCCACGCTGACCGCGTAGCGACTGTAGTTCTGACGGATCTCCTTCACCAATTCCTTGTCGACGTTAATGCAACCGGACTCTTCGCTAAGCCCGTCTTGCAGCACAACAACGGTCTGTTGCGTAACCAGATTGACTATACGCAATTCACTGACCGGAGAAAGCCCTTCCACTTCCACGTGGAAGCAGATGCGCGACTGGCCCTGGTTCAGGTCTAGCCGCACGGCGCCGCTGCCGTCGACATCGCCCAAATTTGCGTCCACGCCACCTGAAAGCGGAGCGACAAGAGGTCTCCCCTGGGCGTGAACCGGTGCGGCGATTAAGAGTAAACCGGTGGCTAGGGCGGCAGCACCATATGTCATTCGTTTCATCATGAAGCATCTCCTTGTTGTCGGCAGTCCCAAACTGTTGCGCGCTACTGCTGGCGCAGCGCTTCCCGGGACGATTAATCATACCGCGCTGGCTGCACTGTGTGCGGACCATCGTCCCTTGATTAAAGTGCGCTGAGCGACCGCCTTCACTACAAACATGGGATGTGCTACAGACGCGCGACGTTTGCCCGAAGCATAATGTTCAACATCAAAGCATTCGCATTAGGCGTGTGCTCAATTTGACTCTGGACGCGCCATGTCGAAAGCGCGACCGCAAAGGACATCCAATGAGTGACAATCAGCGCTTGTACATTGTGGGCATTTCGGGGAGCCTGCGAAAGGCATCCATGAACACAGGCCTTCTGCGTGCCGCGCAAAAGCTGCTGCCCGACGGCGTGAGCATGGAGATTGTCAAGCTCGACGCGCTCCCACTCTACAACGGCGATATCGACGGCCCGGTGCAGCCGGAGCCCGTTCAGGCGCTAAAGGCGGCGTTCGCCCGCGCCGATGGTGTGCTGCTCGCATCGCCCGAGTACAACCACTCCTTCACCGCCGCCCTGAAAAACGCGCTGGACTGGGCAAGCCGCCCGCAAAGCGACGCGACGCTGGTGGGCCTGCCCGTTGCCATCATCGGCGCGGGCGGCAAATCCGGCACCGTACACGGGCAATTGCAGTTGCGCCAGGTGCTCGAGGCGACGCGTTCACGGCCCATGTCGCTGCCGGAGTTCTTGCTCAGCATGGCGCGCGACAAATTCGATGGCGACGGCAACCTTCTTGATGAGGTCGTCAAGCGCGACCTGGCAGCCTTCTTGCGCGCTTTTGTGGAGTGGATCGAGCATGTACGCGAGGCGGAGAAGGTGGTAGCATAAACCGGAGCCGGACCCTCGAGTGATACCGGGGTGCAACCCGCAGACAAACACTTCCCAACGCAAAGCCGCAAGGAACGCAAAGTAACGCGACGTTAAGAAATCGGCTCAGAACGAGCTGGCTTCTTGCTGTTCTTTGCGTTGCTTTGCGTTATTTGCGGCTTAGCATTGAGATGTCGATCTTATGCTGGAATGACGTCAAGGACTGGCGATGCTGAGGCCGGCGGCTCGAGGTGGCTGCCTACTGCTGCAATTTGGCGGGTACGGATAAGCGCCGGCGTGCCAACACCATGAATGAGAATCCAGCCGCAGCGGACGCAATTGCGCAGAATGCAAAGAGCGCGCCGAAGCCCAGCAATTGCGCCAGCGCACCCCCCAGCAAAAGCCCGGCGAGTTGCCCCAGGTTCTGCGTCAGTGTGAAGAGACCGCTGTTGGACGCACGGTTTGCCTCGCTCGAGAGATCGGCGGTGTAGCTCATCGCGTTGGCCGTGAAGCTGGCAAATCCAAACGAACGGATGATCTGCCCCAGAACCACCAGGAAGCCCACGCGTGCCGCGCCAATGTAGAAGAGCTGTACGAGTGCAATCGCGGCTGCGCCTGCAGCAAGCAGCGGTGCGCGCCCAACCGCATCTGAAAGCACGCCTGTGAAGTACATGGCGGGGAATTCGAGCACTGCAGTCAGTGATGAAAGGCCGCCAATCGCCGTGCGTGAGCGGCCCAATGCATTCAAGTAGAGCGGGAACATCGAGCTGGAGGCGGCCAGCGCTGCCATGATCAAAATGACGCCAAGCAGAAAGAGGCGAGGCATGGCGGTGCGGGCGGCGCCGCTGCCCTGCGCCGCAGCGCCTTCGGCTATCGCCTCAAGTGGGTTGGTGATGCGCGGGTGTGGCTTGGCGCTGCGCCGCAGACGAGTCGCAAGCAGGCCACCCACGAGCGTAATCGCGCCCGCTGCGAGCAGCGAAGCCGAGATGCCTGCGCTGTCCGCAAGCGCGCCGCTGCCAAGCGCACCCACAGCGTATGCGACTGATCCAATGCCTCTGTAGACTCCCATTTGCCGACCGCGCGTAGGCGACGCGCTCAGCAGTTCACCCACTATGGAGAGGCTCATGGTGGCATAGATGGCAGCCCCGACGCCCTCAACGATCCGCGCGCCGGCCGCCTGCCCCAGGTTCTGCGAAAGCGCGACGAGAAGGTAGCCAAGCGACTGCAGCGTCATCCCCGCCGCGAGCAGCACACGACGCGCGCCGAGTCTGTCGGCATAGCGCCCAATCACCGCGCTCGTGATGATGGTTGTCGAGATGAAGAGTGTAAGGATGAGCGATACCTGAAAGTAACTCGCGCCCAGCCCTTGCAGAAAGAGGCCAATAAACGCGCCGCCCGCCCCCAACGCACAGTAGAAGGAGGCGGTCACGGCGGTCATTATGCGGAGATTGTAGGTCATGCGGGTATGAAGTCAGCTGGGCCGGCGACGCGGAGCGTCGGGCGGCAGCGGCGCACCAGTCGCGCCGATTAGGGGAAGGGGCGCATCGGCATGACGGATTGCCTGCGATGTGAGCCAGGCCAGCACGATGGAGAGCACCACATCTGCTGACAGAGCGGTGCTATCGAGTACAAGGTCGGCATGCTCGCGGGCGTGCGCGAGCCGCTGCAGCTCCTGGGCACGTGCAGTCTCGCTCCATGTCACATCATCACGCCGCGCCCGCTGCGCTTCCAGCGAGACATCAAGAAAGATGAGCGCGCGTGATAGATCGAACTGCCGCCACAGGTCGGGCACGTTGGCGTGCTCCTGGCTCACCGGGCGTGCATCGTAGCCGAGCCTGCGCAGCGCAGCGACAAGCGTGGACTTGCCTGCAGCGCTCACGCCGACCACTTTGATAATGGGGATCGGGCGGCCCTGCTGGGGCATGGCATTTGCGACCACGGCGCCGCGTCACCGCTTAACCAATGGGGAAGCGCAACACGAGCCGTCGCACCTGATTCAACTCGGGTTGGGCACGTACGGTGACAACGGCAACGGTGGCGTCATCATGCGGGCGCTGCTGGTCAAGGCGCAGCGCCTCGGCCAGCACGCTGTCGGCGATGCACTCGGCCGACACCGTCCCGTCCGGCGCGAGTTGATGCAGGAGCGCGGGCAGGTCAATTCTCTCGCCTGTTCGTGCACCTGCCGCCCATATGCCGTCGCTGAAGACGAGCAGTGACAGTTCCGGCTCGAGCGGATACTGCGTGATCGATGGCTTGGTGTTGACATGGACACCGACGGCATCGGTTTCGTCGTCCAGCCACTCAATGGCGCCACCGCGCAGCAGGATGCTTGGGCAGCGGCTGTTGCGGCTGACGACCATCGTACGCGTCACCAGGTCGACGCTTACCATAACGAGTTCGGCGCTTACCTGGCCGCCCCTTTGCGCGTGCAGCGCATCGTGCGTCGCGCGCGCCACCGCGCCGTCGCGCACGCCTTCGGAGATGAGCGCAATCGCCTTGTGCACCACCAGGTTGCTGATTGCCTTGGCGCTGCGCCCGCTGCGCTGGCCGTCGGCCATGACAAGGCTCATGCCGCCGCGCGGCCGCTCGATGAGTTCGACTGTGTCGCCGCTCTCGCTGGTGGCATATTTGCCTACTTTGGCGACTGCGGCGTGCACTTCGAGGAAGGGGGTCATTGTTGCCTGCCTACAGATTCGAACACGGGGCAACGGCGCACCAATGCGCCGTCAGTCCACATCAATCCCGAGGATGTCGCTGACGCCGGTTTCGTAGCAGTCGGCCAGACGGCGTAGTTCATCCAGCGACAGGCGGCGCTCCTTGAATTCGACATCGAAGAGGAGCTGTTGCGAGAGCCCTGTGCGCTGCTGGATTTCCTCGTAGGTGAGGCCATGCGCGGCACGCAACTGGCGCAGAATTGCGCTTACGCGGCTGCGCGCCAGCGAACGGATTGCCTGGCGCGTGCGCTCGGGGGTGTCATCGATCGTCGGCGTCACCCTGCGCTGGCGGTTGTCGGAGAGGCGCAGCACGCCTTCGCGCATCCGCTCTAGGAGTTCGTCGTGTTCAGCCATGTGGCGCAGGTCCGAATGGTAAGGGCGTGGCGTATGCAGGGCGGAAGCCCGCCGTGCTCGACTGGCAGTGAATGTGAGTTAATTGTGACAGAATCGCGCCCGCAGCGCAAGGTGCGCGCAGACTTCGTTCGTGCCGTCATCGGCCCAGCGCGGCCTCGAAGAGCTCCTCGCCCGTGGTCACGAAGACACGGTCACTGGGGCGGCAGGCGACGCTCTTGCCGCCCGTGAAGGTGCTGAAGGCGGGCATAATCGTCTGTCGCGGCCCCACATGGAAGCAGGGCAGACGCGCGCTGCGTGCACCGTAGCGGCCACCGGCTCGCTCTGCCAGGATGGCAATGGGATGCAAGTGGCCGCACAGTGTGTAGGGCGCGGGCTCATCCTGTGGCGCATGGACGCAGTGGAAGGGGCCGACGCGCACTTCTGCGCCACAGGCCACAATGCCGAGCGCGGCGGGTGGCGGGCCTGCGCGCAGGTCATGGTTGCCGGCGATAAGCCACACGTCAAGCGCAGCGTGCGCCGCGCGCCAGGCACTTAGCGCGCTCAGCACGCCGATCGACTGGCTGGCAGCCGCGTGGAAAAAGTCGCCCAGAATCACCAGCCGCTGTGCGCGCGTGGCCTCCAGAATGGCGCTGAGGCGCGCGAGGTCATCCAGCGTGACCGCAGCGGGGATGGGAATACCCGCCGCGTGGAAGGCGTCGGCCTTGCCCGCGTGCAGGTCAGCCACAAAGAGTGTGGCCTCATCTCTATAGTAGAGCGCACGTTGCGGCAACAGGTACACCTGCACACCGGGCGCAAGCGTGACTTCAAGCATGGCGCAAGTATAGCACACATGTTTCGGAGACTGCGCTAACTCGCGTTCGCTTCGGCCTCAAGCTGGACAACCATGCGCTTGATGCGGTCCTCCCAGCGTTCGGTCGTCACCTCCTGGGCGCGCAGACTGTCTGCCCACAGCGGGAAAGCGAGCGGCGTCAGGCGGCGTGTGTCGACGATGTCGATGGTCTGCTCCGCTATCCCCTCAAGTAGGATGCGCAAGCGCGCGACCTCTAGCTGGTCATTGAGCACTTCGCGACGCGCCTGGTCAATGAGCAGGTTGTCGGGGTCATACTGCGCGAATACATCGAAGAGGATTGTGCTTGATGCCTGCAGTTGGCGCGTGCTCTTGCCGCTGCCGGGGTAACCTGAGAAGACAAGCCCGGCAATGCGCGCAATGTCGCGAAACTGACGGCGCGCCAGTTCTGAGGTATTGACGCAGGTGATAATGTCCTCGAGCAGATTTTCGGTGGAGAGCAGTGTGCGCCACGCGCTGGCGTCCTGCTTGAAAGGCGTGGGCGAGAGCAGCTCCACGCCGTAGTCGGTGGCAAACGCGTTGATTGTGCGGGGCGCGTCGCGCGCCACGCGGTAGGAGAGCAGCGCCGCCAGCCCCTCATGCACAAGGCGGCCCGCGAGCGGAAAGAGGAAGAGATGGTAGCCGTCGCTGGTTTTGGTGCGCTCCATCAGGAGCCTGCCGGGCTCGGGCAGGCGCGACCAACTTTGCTGCAATTCGAGCAGCGGCTTGACGGCCTGCATCTCGGGCCCTTCGTAAATGCCGCGCCGTGCCGCATCCAGTTCCGCGCGCACGGCCGCCGCAAGTTGCGTCGAGAGGGGCATGCGGCCCCCCGCCCAGCGCGGCACAATGCCGCGCAACGTCGTGGCCTTGCGCACATATGCAGTCATCTCGCGTACCGCCACAAGCTCTAGCACGCGGCCCGCAAAGATGAAGCGGTCGCCCGTGCGCAGCCGTGAAACGAACGATTCTTCGATAGTGCCCAGGTTTGCGCCGCTGAGATAGGCAACCTTCATGGATGCCGCGCTGGTGATGGAGCCGATTGACATGCGGTGAAAGCGCGCGATCTCGCGCGATTCCACCGCATAGTGGCCGTCATGTTCGACAACTTTGCTGAACTGGTCGTACGCGCCCAGGGCAGGGCCACCGTGGGTGACAAAGTCCAGGGCCCACTGCCACTCCATATCACTGAGATTGCGGTACGCCCAACTTGAACGCACCTCGGCCAGCAACGCCTCACTGCGGAAGCCTCCCCCCAGCGCAATCGTCACCAGGTGCTGCACGAGTACATCCAGCGGCTTGCTAATGGCCATACGCGCTTCCACGGCGGGGCGGCCGTCGGGTGCAGCGTGCAGGGCGCGTTTGACTGCGGCGAACTCCACAAGTTCAAACGCGTGCGTGGGCACGCAGGCGATGGCACTGGTCGCGCCCGGACGGTGGCCGCTGCGCCCGGCGCGCTGCAGCAGGCGTGCAATCCCCTTGGGGCTGCCCACCTGAATGACCTGATCGACTGGCGAGAAGTCCACGCCCAGGTCGAGGCTTGAGGTGGAGACGACAACGCGCAGGCGGCCGTCGCGCAGTCGATTTTCCACTTCCGTGCGCAGCGTGCGCTCAAGCGAGCCGTGATGCAGCGCGGTAGCGCCGATTAGATCCTGTGCGTGGTCAATCAGCGCCTGAAACCAGATTTCGGTTTGCGCGCGCGTGTTGGTGAAGAGGATTGTCGACTCGGCGCTGCGCGTCAGATTAAGCACCTCGGGCAGCAGGTTGAGGCCAATGTGGCCTGCCCAGGGAAAGCGCTCCAAAGTCTCTGGGATAAGCGTTTCGACGATGACTTCCTTCTGCACGTCGGACGTAATCAGCGGCGCATCGGCCATCCCCGGCAGAAGCACATCGCGTGCCTGTTCCAGATTGCCCAACGTTGCCGAAAGCCCCCACACACGCAGCGCCGAGTTCCAGGCGCGCAGGCGCGCCAGTGCAAGTTCAGTCTGCGTGCCGCGCTTGGTGCCCATGAGTTCATGCCATTCGTCCACCACCACGCAGCGCAGGTGCGCCATGAGCCTGTGCGTTTCGGGGTAGGAGAGAAGCAGGCTGATGCTCTCAGGCGTGGTGATGAGTGCGGTGGGCAGCCGCTTACGTTGCCGCTGTTTGATGGATGAGGAGGTGTCCCCCGTGCGCAATTCGATGCTCCAGGGCATGGCGAGGGCGTCGAGGACTTCGCGTAGTGAGTCAAAGGTGTCGGTCGCGAGGGCGCGCAGCGGTGTTATCCAGAGCACGCGCAGCGGCGGCGGCTCGATTGACGACCATGCGGCGGGCTGCGGATGTTCTTCCGTCCACTCAATCAGCGGACCGCCCCACACGGCCATCGTCTTGCCCATGCCCGTAGGTGCATGGATGAGTCCACTCTGGCAGCGCGCATAGGCCGCCCATGTCTCCTCCTGGAAGGAAAAGGGGGACCAGCCACGCTGGGCGAAGTAGTCGGCGATAAGTGGATTCAATGGTACGGCGACCTCAGGTGCAATGGGTGAGTGCTAGAGTGCTGTACTCTGGCTGCAGCTATTTCGCTCTTGACGTACAATTGGCGGCGCGTGCCGCATTGAGGGCCGGCACGCCCTCCGCGACGAGGCAGTGCTGCAGCATCAAGGTGGGATATTTCTGCCATGCCCGCTAAACCGCTTGATCCCAAGCAGGAACCTATCGTCGAGCAATCGTTGGCGCTTCTCCAACGGCTGTTGACGCCGGAACGGACGCGCACGGAACTTGTCTCCGGGCGGCCGATCTTGCCGGTTGCCGCGGTCGGGGCGTTGGTCGTTGTGGGCATGAAGACCGTGTCGCCAAAGACATGGGTCAGCGTCTACATTTACCGCACGTGGAATCAGGCGACCGCGGGACTGCGCGTGGCCACCTCGCTAATGGGCAAACGCGATGGCGATTGGACAATCTCGAGCGCTAACGGACGCATGGTGTTGATTGGCCGCGCGGACGGCCAGGGCCCAAAGGCATCCCTTGCGCGCCACACGCTCAACAACATCCTGAGCGCCTTTGATGAGGAGTGCTAGTGTTTGCTTCGCGTCAAGGTTATCGTTCTGGTTGCGGCGGCGCGATTTCCACCAGCAGTCTGTCGAGGCCGGCCACGTCGGTAATGCCGCGTATGCGCTTGAGGAAGGCGTGTGCGTCACCCGTAGCGGCGCGCAGGGCAATCACCTTCGGCGCGAGCGCGTCCGGCGTGCTGATGGCTGCGGCTGCGCTTGTGCCGTAGGAACCGTGGAACGCGAACCACGCCTGGTTGAGCTTGCGCAGGCGGAAGCCGTTTTCCACAAAGTACTGGCGACGCAACTCCATGTACTGCTCGGCATCCGCCACGCGTCCAAAGTGGAGCAGCGTGTCGGCTACTGCGCGCGTTTCCGCCATGGCGCTGTTGAAGTCAAACGCCGCCGTGTCGTCATGCACGGAAGTCGTGTGCGGCACATCATCACGCGCGGGCGGCGGCAGCACCTCGGGATAGAACAACGCCAGGGTTCGCCGCCCGATTTCGTCGCCGACAATGTCGGCAGCAGTCTCGTTGATGATGCGATTCTCGGCGGTAATGCCATAGTTGAAGCCGAGCGGGAAGAAGGCCAGATAGGTGTGCACCCACTCGTGCGCCACCGTGCTCAGCACCCATTCGAGGCGCGCGTCAGCCACGACCATGGTGGGGAACGCACCCATGCCGCCGGTCTCGGTGACAAACGCGCTCCACAGCCCGTTCGCCTCGACGTCCGCTTCGGTTTGTTCCTTCTCTACAAAGCTCATTGCCGAATCAAGTGTACGCGTGAAGCCCGAGATGATGCGCGTGCGCGGGCTCACAACCAGTTGCTTAGGTGACTCGGTGAAGGTGAAGAGCACAGGCGGCATGACGCGCCCGCCCAGCCCAAAGCCCGCTTGCTTGAGCATCTGCGTAATCTGCGCCTCGACGACGGCCTCTGCGGCTGGGCGGCGCTCGGCCTGGTGTGCGCGCAGCCTGTCGGCCTTGGCAAGGACGAAGCCCAGCTTCTGGTCGGCGGCGCGGGTGCCCTCGGCACGCAGCGCGGCGGCCTGACTTTCGAGGCGCGCAAGCAGGCGTGCGTCCTCGATATAGGCGCGTACAAGGTCGCTGCCCGCCCGCGCGCTTAGACCCGCAGCCGGCCGTGCCCACAGGGCGCCGGCTTTCTCGCGCAGAGCACCGATTTCCCAGTTGAGGAGGTTGAAACGCTCACCTTTTGTGGCCTGGTTCAGATCCAGTACCACGAGTGCTCTCCAAGAGTAGCCGCTTGCGCCCAAAACCTGGAGCGCCAAGAAGATAGTTGCGGCCTGCAGCCCCAGCACGCGAATGCGCCGCCACAACGCCACGCGGCGCTGTTTGCAGCTTCGTGTTGAAGCGGCAGGCTGGGCGATGTCGAGGCTGGAGGGTTGCACGGTCACGGTCAGAGTCGTCCGCGGGTTGAAGCGGTTGGCAGGACTTGCATTACGTTCATGACTGCAGCCGAGTATATCATGTTCGGTTTGGGCAGACTGTAGGCGCAGACGCAACGGGCGCGCCTCAATTTGGCGGCGAGCGCCCTCGCGCCCAGCGGAGGCGCGTTCCCTATGAAAAAGCCTCGCGCATGGCGTACAATCCATTCGTAACCGTCGTCATGTGAACGTGGCCGCACGACATGTGCGCGCATCTGCCGGCAGTCCACGCCTCACATTCCCCAGGACACGTGCCAAGCATGATAGGCCACCTTCTAAGTTCTGCGCCGCTCGCGATTGGCACTGCATTGAGCCCGCCTGCAATCGTGGCGCTGATTGTGCTGCCCGCCCAGGGCAGCCGCCGAGGCGCGCTCGGTTTCTCTTTGGCTGGGTCGTCAACGGCGACGCCGCAGAGCCTTTGCGTGAGATGTGGCGCAAATGGATGATGGTTTTCCGAATCACAATCATGAATGATTTCGGTGGAAATGTATGTCTCGTGATGATAGTGCAGGGGGTAAGCCGGTGAACGCCGAAGATAATCGAGAAAGCGGTCTGCCGCTGGATCCGGAGGTCGCCGCCTTCGCGGGGGCGATGCCCAAAGCCGAGATTCACGTCCATTTGGAAGGTGCAATTCGCCCCATCACGCTGTTGCGGCTCGCGCAGCAGCACGATCGCATGGACCTTCTGCCGGGCGCTGACCTTGACACGATCCAGCGCTGGTTCCGCTTCACCAATTTTCCCCACTTCATAGAAATCTACCTGACGATTTCAAGTCTGTTGAAGGGCTCGGAGGACTTCGCAGCGATTGTGTACGCGTGCGGCGAGGAGATGGCGGCGCAAAACATTCGCTACCGCGAGCTCACAGTGACGCCCTTCACACACACGCATCTGCAGGACAAGCGGCTGCGCTTCGAGGCATTGTTGGAGGGGCTGGAGGCGGGCAGGCAGCAGGCGCACAGCGACTTCGGCGTGGAGATGCGCTGGGTCTTTGATGTGCCGCGCAACGCCTCGTTTGACGCCGACAGCGATGCCTATGACCCCTTCCCCGCCGAGGAAACGCTGCGTATGGCGCTCTCGGCCATGGATCGTGGTGTGGTCGGCTTCGGCCTGGGTGGCTTCGAGGTTGGCGCGCCGCCTGCGCCCTTTGCGCACGCATTTGCCAAAGCCAAGGCCGCGGGTTTGCGCAGTGTGCCCCATGCGGGCGAGACGATGGGCGCCGACTCGGTATGGGGGGCCATTGATCAACTCGGTGCGGACCGCATTGGCCACGGCGTGCGCGCCGTCGAAGACCCTACGCTGCTGCAATTGCTCAAGGAGCGCCAGATCCCGCTCGAGATTAACCCGACCTCCAATACCTGCCTGCATGTCTACCGGCGCGCGGCGGAGCACCCCTTCCCCCACCTGGACCGCATGGGCCTGCTGGTGACGGTCAACAGCGATGACCCGCCGCTCTTCAATACCTCGTTAACGCAGGAGTACGAGTTGCTGGCGCGCGAGTTTGGCTATGGGCGCGCCGACCTGGCGCGGATTGCGCGCAATGCCTTTCAGGTCTGTGCCGCGCCGACTGATTTGCGCCACGCACTGCTGGAGGAGTTCGACAACTGGGTGGCCGCAAACCTGTAAACCCAACCACATCAACGAACTGCAGAATGGAGCGTGGCGATCCAGGATGGATTGCCACGCTCGTTCTGTCATTTACAGGGCTTGTTCACAACGAACGCTAGTCTGCCTCGAACTTGTCTATCAGTGATTGGAGTTCTACGGGCAAAGGCGATACGAAGGTGCGCTCTTCGCCAGAGGAGGGGAGACGAAGAGTGAGTTTGTGGGCATGGAGAAACTGGCGGCCCAGCGGCAGGCGCGGCGTTTTGGGGCCATAGAGCTTGTCGCCGATAACAGGGTGTCTGCGCCAGGCAAGATGGACGCGAATCTGGTGCGTGCGGCCGGTATGCAAGATCACGCGCAGCAGCGTGAAGGTCTGGACACCCGTAGCGCCGCGTGCGTGGGCGTGAAAGCGGTTGATGGTGTGGTATTCGGTGACGGCCTCGCGACCGCTTGTGCGCCCCTCACTGTTTTCGGGGAGTACGGCTTGCCGCTTGCGGTCCACCGGGTGGCGGCCAACCGGCGCGCTGATGATGCCGTCGGGTGGATCGAGGCCACCTTCGACCAGCGCAATGTACTCTTTGTAGACACTGCGCGCAGCGAATTGCGCCTGGAGCTGACGGTGGGCGCGCTCGTTGCGCGCGATCACGATCAACCCAGAGGTCTCCTTGTCGAGACGGTGCACAATGCCGGGGCGTTGCGCACCCCCCACACCCTCAATTTCGGGCACGTGGTAGAGCACGGCGTTGACGAGCGTGCCGTCGGCATGGCCGGGCGCGGGGTGCACCACAAGCCCCGCCGGCTTGTCCACGACGATGATGTCATCGTCCTGATAGACAATTGTGACGGGAATTGCCTCTGCCTGGATGCCGGCAGCGGGTGGCGGTGCATCGGGCAGGTCGACAGCGATGGCCATGCCCGCTTCCACACGCAAGCCAGGCTTGCCGGGCGCGCCATTCACCGTTACGCGGCCCTCCTTGATCCAGCGCTGCACCTCGGCGCGCGAGCGCTCGGCGTAACGTGCGGTGAGGTATTGGTCCAGGCGCGCGGCGGGCTGCACGGATCCTTCGTCTGCAATGCCTTCACTTGCGGTGAATGTGTCCATGCGCTGATTATAGCGCAGTGCGCACGCAAGGGTGGCAGCGGGGCTCTCCTGTGGCGGCTTAGCCAATCCACGCGGTGAATTCCGCGCGCGTCGGCGCCGTTGTCATCCACGACGTGTCGGGCACTGGGATCGTGGCGCACTCACGCACGGTGGGAATCTTGCGCAGTGTGAGCGACATGGGTTTGCCCTTGGCTGAACTCCAGTTGAGGCTGTGGCGCGCTTTGACGATCTCGGCCAGCGAGAGCAACTGCGCCACGTCCTGCGCCAGATAGGCCAGGACGGCCTCATGTTCGCCTGCCGCCCAGCGCGCAGGCGCCTCGACGCCCGAAAAGCTCACGACGCTACCGTCGGCCAGCCGCACGACCTTGGCCTTGCCCGCCAGCCCCGAGCCCTGCAGCGCCGCCTCGAACTTGAGCCGGTACCCTTTGGAATAGGTGACAATCAGCATGAAGTCGACGTGGTTGAGCGCCAACTCGCCACATGCGGCGCGCAGGCCCGACTCCTGCGCGAGCACCTGAAAGTCGAAGGCGCAGCCATTCCACGTTAGCAGGGTGTAGCCTTGCGCGACGAGCGCCTGCAAATCGTGCACCAGGTCGCACGCCTGCTCGCGGCTCAACTGGGGAATGCCCTTCCAGAAGCGTATGGGCGCGCCGGGGAGGGCGACGGCGGCGCAGGTGATGCCCAACGGGGCGTAATCCATCAGGTCACCGGCACCAGCGGGGGTTTGTTTTGCGATCTCAAGGTCAAACGCTGCAAAACGCATGGCTTTACCTCCAGGAGGATGGATGGATAAGTGGATTTGCTGCACATATTTCCGATATGCGGGGCGCAAGCGCGACAACGCGCTGCCACGGCAGCGCGCTGCGGGTCAACAACTCACAAATTGCGTTATGCCGACCCTGCAGCCTCGTGTCAATAACAGTGACTGCCGTGTCCACACAGTGGCGTGCTGGGCGCGCCGCGCTAGTCGTTGCTGGGCAGGTGATCCTGCGATTTGGCGGCACGCGCCGCGCGCGTGTCTTCCCAAATGATGTAGATGGCGAGGAGGATGGTGCCGCTCACAATCGCCGCGTCGGCAACGTTGAAGTTGGGCCAGGCGTAGACGTTGGGAATGCGCAGCACGATGAAGTCGGTGACATAGCCGCGCGCCACACGGTCAATCAAGTTGCCCAGCGCGCCGCCCACCATGAGGCCGAGCAGCACGCGCATCATGATGAGATCACGCGGGACATAGCGTACGTAGACCAGAATTGCGAGTGTGACAACAACAGCAACGATCGTCAGGACAAGTCGCGCATCCTGAAAGAGCCCAAAGGACGCACCGAAATTGTCCACATGCTGCCAGCCAAAGAAGCTGCCCAGCACGGGCACAAACTCGAACTTGGGTAGAATGGCGCGCACAAGCGTCTTCGACCATTGGTCCAGTGCAACGATGATGCCGGCAACGAGCAATGTAAGCCAGGCGTGCGCAAACCACGAGCGAATCGAATTCATCGGGCAGTCCTTAGCGGCGCGTGCAAGCCGGCGCGTGGCGCGATGCGTGCGCGCAGGTGTAGAATGGCTCCATCGGTGGTGCAGTCTACCGCATCCTGGGACAGAATGCGAAGTCGCGGCCGTGGCGCGAGGCTTGAAGAGCGTGGCGCTCAAGGCGCGTGGCCATTTTTGTCCGCTATGTTATAATCCTGTGAAACGTACAAATGTTCGACGGTGCTCGCCCTCCCGCAATGCGCCGACGGCTGCAATCCATTGATCCCAACGCACATCACAAATCAGGAGTGGCCATGGCCCGCAATGTGACTATCGCGCTCGTCCAGATGGAACCCCAACTGGCCGAGCCCGAAGCGAACCTCGTCAAGATGGGCGACTTCATCGAGCGCATCTGCTCGGAGCAGGAGACGCATCTCGTCGTCTTCCCCGAGCTTAGCTACACGGGCGGCGAATTGGGTCTGCGCGCCACGGACCTCGCTGAGCGCGTCCCCGGCCACGCCGTGGGCTATCTCGCCAAGCGCGCCCGAGATTTCAACGTCCACGTGGTTTTCGGCATGGTTGTCAAGGAAAAAGTCGAGAGCATCTTGTACAATAGTCTCGTTTGTATCGCGCCCGAGGGTGACGTTGCAGGCATCTACCACAAGGTGCACCTGCTGGGCGAGGAGCGGCAGGTCTATCGCAACGGCTTCCGCTTCATTACGGTTGAAACCGACTGGGGTCGCTTCGGCCTGTCGGCAGGTGACGACCTGGTTTTCCCCGAAACGGCACGCGCGCTCACGCTCGACGGCGCCGAACTGGTGACCGTGAGCGCCAACTGGGAGAAGCAGTACCACGATTCGTGGCGCGCCCACCTCATCAGCCGCGCGTGCGAGAATGCCAACTTCGTGGCGGCCGCCAACCGCGTTGGCGAGGAGCCAACGCGCAGTTTTGAAGGTGACAGCCTGATAGTAGGGCCGCGCGCCGAGGTTTACGCCGTGTTGGCCGATCCCGTTGAGAGTTACGCCGTCGCAACTATCGACCTTGACGCCGTGCGCGAGGTGCGCGAGGAGCGCCAGCTCATCCAGTTCCGCATGCCCGAGGCGTACCGCGCGGTTGTGCGCAAGTACTAG
>CAYJNV010000003.1:0-11552 GCA_964370975.1 uncultured Caldilineaceae bacterium
CATTCCAAGCTGATTGATCCCGAAAGGAGCAGGTTCATGGTACGCAAGATACTTGTATTGTCACTGGTGTTGGGTTTGATGCTCGCTGGTTGTGTTGCACCGACTGCACCCGCAGCCGCGCCCGCAGCGCCCGCGGCAGACGCCACAGCCGCCCCGGCCGCCGAAGCCGCAGCCCCGGCTGCTGGTGACGTCACGTACGTGCTTGTTCCCAAGAACATGGGCAACCCCTACTTCGACGCCGGCAACAAGGGCGCACAGGAAGCCGCCTCTGAACTGGGCGTCACGGTCAACTATCAGGGCTCCTCGACGGCAGACGCCACCGAGCAGATCCAGTTGCTCAACTCGCTCATTGCCCAGGGTGTCAACGGCCTCGCCATCTCGGCCAATGACGCCGACGCGCTCGTGCCCACGGGCAAGGAAGCCATGGACGCCGGCATTCCCGTCGTCACCTGGGACTCAGCGATTGCGGCCGAAGGCCGTAACGTCCACGTCAATCAGGCCGATTCCGCAGGCATCGGCCGCGCCCTCGTCGAAATGGCCAGCAGCCTGGCCGGCGGCGAAGGTGAAATCGCCATTCTCAGCGCCACTTCCACCGCACCGAACCAGAACGAGTGGATCGGCTTCATGAACGAAGAGCTGGCAAAGGATGAGTTCGCCGGCCTCACGCTCGTTGCCACCGTCTATGGCGACGACGACGACGAGAAGTCCTACACCGAGGCACAGGGCCTGATGCAGACCTACCCTGACCTCAAGGTCATCGTCAGCCCCACCAGCGTGGGCATTGCTGCTGCCGCACGCGCCGTGACCGATGCCGACAAGATTGGCGCCGTCATGATCACCGGCCTGGGCACACCTAACCAAATGCGCGAGTATGTGAAGAGCGGCGCAGCGCCTCAGTTCGCCCTGTGGAGCCCCGTGGACCTGGGTTACCTGGCGATCTACACGCTCAATGCGATTGCCAGCGGCGAGATTACCGGCGCCCCTGGTGACACCTTCAGCGGCGGCAAGCTCGGCGAATACACCATCGCCGACGACGGCACCGTCCTCCTGGGCGCGCCGACGGTCTTCTCCGTCGACAACATCGACGACTTCGACTTCTAGTCTGCAAGACCACAGGAACAGCAGGAATTGCGACGCTGGGTCGCTATGGTGCAGGGTTCGCAAGGAACAGCGCCTGCTGCATAGACACAACGAAAGAGTGGGGTGGGCCGCTGGCCCACCCCACTTTAGTTTGGCCGCCCCGCGTAGTGGAGCGGCGCCGCCATGAAGCGCGCCGCCTTCGCAATTACAAACCACGCTTCATATTGACAACTAGTGCGCCTCGGCCGGCAGGTTGCGCAGGGCGCGCAGCAGGCGCAGCGCATTCTCGCCCTCTGCAGCGTCATAGGTGCAGCCGGCTGCCGCGGCCACTTGCGGCGCGACCTGCGCCATGGTCGCCGCGGCCGCCTCGAGCGCATCCCAATTCTCCTCCACATCCGCACCCGCAAAGCTGCGCAGGTAACCATCCCGCACCGGCGCAGGCAGTTGCCCCGGCAGGAACTTGTTGAACGAACCGGGATTCAGGGGGCGGCCTGCGTCCACAATTGCACGCCAGGTGAGCATCCGCTCCAGTTCAGGGCGCACAATGCAATCGAGCGCGTGTTTGGCGTAGAGCAATTGCCGCCGCCACAGCCCCTTGGCGACGTAGAGTAGCACCCACCAGAATTCGTTGCAGGTCTCCGCAAAAGCAAGAGCGTCAGGCAGCGCCACCAGGTGGCTGCGCTCGCTGGGCGGGTCAAGCGGTGGGCAAATGCCGTCCTTGTCGACCAGCAGACGGGTGAGCGAATCGGATTGCGCGTCGCGCCCAATCTGCGATATAGGCGAGACGGTGAAATCAATGCGCACGCCGTCGGTGAAGATCACCAGCCACGCGACCTGCGGCGGCGGGTTGGTGGGGCGCTGCAGAATCAGCACGTTGCCAAAATGTGCGAGCCAGCTCTCGTCGGCGACAAAGCTCTCGACTTCAGTGACGGAGAGAAGTACATCGTAATCGCTGAGCAGGTCCGGCGCATGCGCGGGGTTGACGCGCGAACCGTTGAGCAGCACGGCGCGTATGCGTGCATCGGCTGCGGCAAAGGCCAACACCGTATCCAGCACCTGGGTTTCGCTGCGCATGGGCATGTGGCACTCCGTTCGGGGACGAGGCGCTCACCGCGCCGCGGCGCGCTTCCAGCATGGGCGCATCGCACCCGATTTGCGCGTCATCTGCTACAATCCTGTGAGTACAAAAGCCGTCAAAGCGCACCATCGCCATGCCGCGGCCCTGAAGCAGGGCTCAGGCGCGTGCCACGCTGATGAACAACCACCTGGTTGCGCAATTGATGGTGCACTGCCGCAAGTGATCCTGCGCACGCAACAGGGAGGCGTTCTCCAATGTCCAATCAACCACCGCCCGAGCAATCAAGATCCAGCGCTTCACTCATCGCGCTGCTGATTGCGCTTGCTGTCGGCGTGGTCTATTTTCTCAACACGGGCGGCCTGGCGCTTCTGCTGCCCGAAGAGTATAACGTGGTCCTCACGCCCACCCCAGTTGTCCAGGCGGAGGCAGAGAGTTTCGCGCAGGGCGAGGCGGGTGGCGTGCAAAGCGCGGCCGACGCAGCGCCTGCGCTGGAGGCAACGTCAGCGCCCGCGGAGGAGCCTGCCGCAGCAGCCGAAGCCGTCACAGGCGAGGTCAACGCGACCGCAGCGCCGACCGCTACACCAACCACTGCCCCCACCGTCGCGCCCACCATGCCCGCCACCATCAACGGCCTGCCCACCATCGCGTGGAATGACCTTCCCCCTGAGGCGTGGGATACCATCGAACTGATTGACCAGGGCGGCCCCTTCCCCTACGACCGCGACGGCCTCACCTTCCAGAATCGCGAGGGACTACTGCCGCAAGAGCGCAGCGGCTTCTACAGCGAGTATACTGTCGAGACGCCCGGCTCGAGCGACCGCGGCGCACGCCGTATCATCGAAGGGCAGGATGGCGTCCTCTACTATACAGATGATCACTACGACTCCTTCAGCGTGGTGGTGCGCTAATGTATGCCAAGTTAGTGGTTCACAGCGACGAGGACAGAGAGATTCCGGTTGCGTCGGTCGATGAACTGAGCATTCTCTTTGACGGGCTTGCGCCGGGCGTGTATCGCTATGCAGGGCGCGTGGGCAACACCGTGCTGCAGCGCTGGGCCACGGCGCGCGGCTGGCGTGCCTGGCAGATCAACGGCTCGAGCATCGCGTGCAAGGCCGACCTTCTATCTGCGCTCCAGCGCGCCATGCAATTGCCAGGGTGGTTTGGGCGCAATTGGGACGCACTGGATGAGACGCTGCGCGACCTGGAAGGGCAGCGCGCGGCAGGCTATCTGCTCATCTACGACTATCCCGGCCCCCTGGCCGAAGGCGATCCCGCCGCGTGGCAGTCGGCGCTGGAGATTCTGCGCGACGCAATTACCTTTTGGCAGGCGCAGGGACAGCCCTTCTATGTGCTGCTGCGCCACACCCGTGGCGTCACGCCCGAGACGCCGCTGCTGCGCTGAGCCGCCGCAGCGGAGGCGAGCCTTCCAATGCCGATGGCGTCTCTTGGAGCAGCGCAGGGCGCGCGCACGTCGTTCAGCGAGCCGCTTGCGATTTCCTATGCTAGACTAGGCACATGCAGAGTGTGGATCCAATCAAAGTGACCACGCCCACCGCGGCGGGCAGCGCCGCAATGGGCGCAGTGCCCTATACCGCACGCCTCCGCAATGGGGTAACGAACGACAGTTGGCTGGCGCACCAGGCGCGTCGCGTAGATTCCCGCGCCTGGAAATACCTCCTCGTCGCCAGTGATGCGCTGCTGATTCTGGCCGCCTTCGTCCTCGCCTACTACCTGCGCTACCAGTTGCAGTGGTTTCGCTCTGTGGACCCGGCCTTTCAGGTTCCGCTGTGGACTTATGCGCCTTTCGGCGTGGCGCTGGTGCTCGTCCTGCTGATTGCGTTTCGCCTCTCGGGCGTCTACCCCTACGTCTCCGGGCGCAGCGTAATCGATCAGACCTACAAGATCGCCACCGGCACCACCGTGGGCGTCGTGGTGCTGATTGTCGTCAGCCTCGCCTTCAACCCCCTTTCCTACAGCCGCTTGATCTACCTCTACACGGCCATTCTGGTGACGCTGCTGCTCTCATTCAGCCGCGGGCTGATTGCGATGGCGCGCAACTATTTGCGCAAGTACAGCATTGGCGTACGGCGCGTGCTCCTGATTGGCGTTGGCGACGTGGGTCGTATGGTCATGCGTACCATTGCTGCCCGGCCCGATCTCGACTACCAGTTGGTGGGTTTCCTCGACGACAACCCCAGCAAAGGCTCCACCGACATTGGCCCCTTTCGCGCGCTAGGCGCCGTGGACAACTGTGCGACCGTGCTCCAGGAAGCGCCTGTTGACCACGTCATCATCTGCTTGCCCTGGCAGAGCCACCGCACCATCCAGCGGCTGCTTCACATCTGCGAGCAGGCTGAAGTGCGCGCCCAGGTTGTGCCCGATTTCTTCCAGATGACGCGCGACCAGTTCCAGGTGGAGGAACTGAACGGCATCCCGCTCATCAGCAAACGCGCAGTCGCGATTACGGGATGGAACTTCGTGCTCAAGCGCGTGACCGACCTGCTGTTGGGGGGATTCGCGGCCTTGCTCCTGGCCCCGGTCATGCTCATTATCGCACTGGCTGTCAGGCTTGACACGCGCGGCTCCGTCATCTACATGCAGACGCGCGTGGGGCGTGGCGGCAAGACCTTCGACTGCTACAAGTTCCGCTCCATGGTGGACGGGGCCGATCAGTTGGTGGATTCGCTGGCCGACCGCAACGAGGCAAGCGGCCCTCTCTTCAAGGTACGCGAGGACCCGCGCCGCACACGCGTGGGGCGCTTCCTGCGCCGGTGGAGCCTGGACGAACTGCCGCAATTGTGGAACGTGCTCCGGGGCGAGATGAGCATTGTCGGGCCGCGCCCCAACCTTCCCGTCGAGGTGGCGCAGTACCAGGAGTGGCACAAGAAACGGCTGCTTGTGAGCCCGGGGATAACTGGCCTCTGGCAGGTGTCGGGGCGCAGCGACCTGACCTTCGACGAGATGGTGCTGCTGGACGTTTACTACGTGGAGAACTGGAACGTCTTCTTCGATTTCAGCATCATGCTGCGGTCGCTGCCCGCCATTCTGCGCGCGCGCGGCGCATACTAGGGCGGCAACCACGGCTGGACGAAGCAGATCTCGCGACCGTGTACGCAGTTTCCACGTATTCAACTCCACACGCTACACTCCAGCGTAGTACGCTATCCAAACTATCTGTCCCGAGCCCACTCGCGGAGGCATTCGTCGTGGCCGACCCGCTCGCCGTGCCGGCGCAACGTATTCTTGTCTTGATGAGCATGACCGGTGGCGGTCACCGCGCCAGCGCGCTCGCACTCAAGGCGGGCTTCGAGCACGAATTCCCCAACCGCTTTCTTGTCGACATTGTCGACATCCTCACCGAACACACCTTCTGGCCCCTCAATCACTCGCCCCAAATCTACTCACTCATTGCCACCGAAGCGCCGTGGCTGTGGGGTGTGGCCTACTCTACTGAACTGACGCCCACGCTAACACGCAGCGCCGTGCGGCTGGCGGGCAAACTCGCCCAGGGTCACATCAGCGCCGCGCTGGACCGCTACAAGCCCGACCTCGTGGTCTCCGTCCACCCGCTGGCGCAGGAGATTACGCTGCACGTGTTGGCGCGCCGCCCGGCACGCAGCCCCTTTGTGACGGTTGTCACCGACCTTGCATCCGTCCATCCACTCTGGCTGACGCCGCGCGTGGATGCACTCTACCTGGCCAGCGAGGAAGCGCTTGCCGCTGCGCGCGGCGCGGGGGTGCCGCCAACGCGCACGCACCTGCTTGGGCTGCCCATCCGCCCTGCTTTTGCCGAAGCGCCTGCACTGCCGCGTGCGGCGCTGCGCACCCAACTGGGTATGGACCCCGCGCTGCCGGCCGTCATCCTCATGGGGGGCGGTGATGGCGTAGGTCCCGTTCAGGCCATCGCCACAGCCGCTGACAAGGCGTTTGTGACTGGAGGGGTGAAAGCGCAGATTGTTGTCATCTGCGGGCGCAACCAGGGCCTGCGCGATCGACTGGCCGCACGCACGTGGAGCAACCCCACTCACATTCTGGGCTTCGTGGAGAACATACCCGACTGGATGCACGCGTGCGACGCGATTGTGACCAAGGCCGGGCCGGGCACCATTGCCGAAGCGTGCGTCTGCGGATTGCCGATTCTGCTCAGCGGCTTCATCCCCGGCCAGGAAGAAGGCAATGTAACTTATGTGGTGAGTCACGGCGCGGGTGCGCTGGAGAGCAGCCCCGCCGCGATTGGGCGCACGCTTGCGCACTGGTTTGGCGCGGGCAGCGCCGAGCGTCTGCGCATGGCGGCGCGCGCCAAGGCGCTGGGCCGCCCTCGCGCCACCGCCGACATTGTGCATTCCGTGGTCAAGCTGATGGATGATTGGGGACAGTAGGGAATGGGCAGTGGGCAGTGGGCAGTGGGCAGTGGGCAGTGGGCAGTAGCGAACGGTCAACTCCCCACTCCCTACTCCCCACTCCCCACTGCCCACTGCCTAGTCCCGCACCTCAATGCGCGGAAATCGGCTGCGGTCAAACTCGTGCAGCCGCTCGGGGCCGAGGGCGGTAATCTCAGCGTGAATTGCTTCGGCCGCGCTGCGGAAGTCGGCAATCTCCACCCCCTGGCAGACCGCCGGCAGGGGGCGCAGGCGCGGCAGCCCACGCCGAAACATCTTGAGCGCACCCGCCCAGTTGGCGCGCTCGATCTGCAGCAGCGCCACCCCCACCTGTAAAATCCCTTGATACATCTCTCGTACGGGGCGGCTCTCCTCCAACCACGCATGTTCGAAGTGCTCATGCTGGTCAAAGTAGTCACCGCGGTTGAAGGCCTCCACACCCAGACGGGCTGCGGCGCTGAGCGGCGCATCGCAACCGGCAGGCGCGACGACGGCGGGATTCACAGAACGCGCCACGAGCGCCGGCAGTTCAGCCATCATGCGGCTGCGCGCCCAGGCGTGATCGGCGCCGGCGGCGCGTGCCGCGCGCAGCAAAGCTGCGTCTACGTGGCTGCCAAAGGCATAGATGGGGAGTGAGCGTGTATGGGGGCGCAGTTTGAGGCGACGCAGCGCACCCTGCCAATCGCCGGGCGTGGACAGGTCCACCAGCGCGAGAACGGGAAAGTGCTGGTCCACCGTGGCCACGAGGGCGTCGGGCGTGTAGACCAGCAGGGGCGCACCACCCTGGGCGCGAATGACATCGGCAAAGCGAGGCGCGAAGAAGAGGTCGGGCAGGAGAGCGACGACGGCGGGCTCGCGTGCCTGTAATGGGGGCGCAGCTGAATGCTCTGACAAGCGCGCCGCTAAATCACCTTCACAACCACATTCGCCTTGGTCCAGAGCTGCTCGAGCTGGTAGTGGTCGCGCATCTCCTCGGTGAAGAGGTGCACAATCACATCACCGTAATCGAGCACGGCCCAGCCACCACCGCCGGTGTCAACGCCTTCGAGCGTAAGCGGGCGCAGGTTCTGGTGCAGACGCAGTTTCTCGAGGAGCTCGTCCTCAATCGCCTTGGCCTGGCGCAGCGTGTCTACGGTGGCAATCAGAAAATAGCCGGCGAGCGTGGTCAGTTCATGGACGTCAAGCAGCACGATGTTGGATGCCTGCTTGTCCTCCACAATTTCGAGCATCTGGCGGGCGAGTGAAATACTGTCCAGACTATCCAGAGGGCCCTCCCTTTCCCCGGCGGCGCCGGGTGCAATCAAATGAGGCTGCGTGCTGCCACGAGTGGCCGTCGCGCACTGCGACGCACCAGTGTAACACAGGCGCGGCCTCTGCCTCTATCCACAACGCCGCCGCTAGCGAAACGTATCCATCGCGGCAGGGCGCTGGATGGAGGTGGCGGGTGCGTGCGGGGCGGCGGGCAAGGGGTAGCCGCGCACAACCACCGCAGGGCGCCCTTCGTCACTCTGCCCCATGAGCAGGCTGGCGGCGGCAGCCAGTTCGTCGGCAATGCACTCTTCGCTCGCATGCAGCGTGTAGCCAAAGAGGTCGGCCAGGCCGCGCTGATCCCAAACGGGGGGCAGCCCTGCGCAGCCGATGGCCACGCCCACGGTGCCAATACGCCAAGCCCGCCCGTGGCTGTCGTTGATGATCACTGCAGGCGCGATACCCGTAAGTTCTTCGATGCGTGTGCGCAGCACCGCCGCACTGGCGTCGGCATCCCAGGGGAGAAGCGCCAGCGTATCGGACGCGCCCTCCTGTTGCACGTTGCTGCGGTCCACCCCCGCGTTGGCGCAGACCCAACCGTTGCGCTGCTCCACCACCAGCAGGCCGCGGCGCGCACGCAGCACCGCATTGCTTTCTTCGAGAACCACCTGCACCACACGCGGGTCGCGGTCAACAATCACGGCCAGGCGCAGCGCCTCGTCGCCAGGCTGGACGTCGGCAAGGTTCACCAGCCGCCCCTCGGCCTTGCTGATGATCTTCTGCGCCACGACCAGCACGTCGCCCTCCTGGAAGGCGAGGCCGGCCGCACTGAGGCGCTCCACAAGGAGCGCTGCCAGGTCATCACCACGCTGCACCAGCGGCATCGCGGGAATCGGAATCAGGGTGACGGGGCTCAAAATGAATTGCTTTCTATTGTGACACCGGAGTGATATCCACTGACACCACCACACCTCAACGCAGAATCACGGAGGACGCAAAGGGGTGCAAAGCAAAAGCAACAACGCAGGATCGACCGCCTTGTTGCTTTCCTTTGCGATTCTTTGCTGTCTTGCCGCCTTTGCGTTGCGAGGTTGTCTTCACGTCCGCACATCTTCGGCGTGACGCCGCTGTGCAACCAGGATCGCCTCAAGCACGCCGCCGCCAATCGCCAGCGCTTTCTCGGAGACCGTGAAGCAGTAGTCACGCGCCGCGCGCGCATCCAGATCGCCGATCTTCATGCCGGCCGTCACCGCAACGGATGGGTGAATCATACCACGCAGCCTGCCCGCAAACGGCGCGCGGATAGCAATCTCCTCGGGCGCGGCTGCGCCGGGCGCGGGCAGAAGCGTGGCAATCAGGTCGCCCTCGGCCACAGCGTCGCCAATTGCCGCGTGACTCGCAACGGTGCCCGCGGCGGGGGCGCGCAGCACACGCTCGACGCTACGCCCTGCCACAAGCCCCGGCGTGGCCGTGTTCGGCTCGGCCTCGCCCTGCCATATCACGCGCCCCAGCCAATGGCCGCGGTTGGTTTCGATGACGGCGTGGCAATCGGCGCCCGCGCTGAAGCCGGGCCCCAGCGCAATCACCAGCGGCGCATCGCTCATGTGTGTACCCGTGTTTCGCTTGGCCAGGATGGCATCCACCAGGACAGCAGGTGCAAGCGCGCGCAGCGCGTCAGCGGAAGGCTCGACCAGCACGGGCGCAATGCCTTGCGCCGCGAGCGCGGCCGCCTCTGCAGGCGTCGCGCGCTGTGCGCTGATCTCGTCCACCTGGCAGCCGCCGTCGAAGACAGCCTGGGCAAACGAGACCGTGCGCCGCACTGCCAGCGGCCGCGCCAACTCGGTGAGAATCACCGGGAATCCGCAGCGCATGAGGCGCAGCGCAACGCCTGTGGCCAGATCGCCAGCGCCTTTGATAAGGATGGGGCACAAGGTAATTGGTAATTGGTGCATTGGTAATTGGTTTATGCGTTGATCGGTTGGTTCGTTGACTGGCGCCTCTACGAGACGCAGTCATTACGATTTGCCGCTTACGATCTCACGTTACGCAGCGTGTCCACTGCTCGTAGCGGAAGGCCTCCCGGTCTTCGTTCTTCTTGAAATGCCTGCACGCAGAGCGCTAAAACGAAGACCGGGAGGCCTTCCGCTACGAACAGCGGACGCCCTGTGTAACATGAGTCACAACTTACCACTTACCATTTACCAATTACCTTTTGCCACTTGCCAATGATTGCTGTTAACCATCCAGCCCCGCCGTCACCCACTCCTGCCAGCGCTTGACATAGGCCTGCTGCTCATTGGTTTCGGGCGAGCGACGGCCCGCCTTGGGTGTGGAATCGACCCCCGCCTGGATGAAGGCGAGCGCGTCGGCGGCGGGCACGCCGTGGCGCACAAGCCAGCAGCCCACCACAGTGCCCGTGCGGCCAATGCCGCCCCAACAATGCACGTAGACTGTGCGCCCGTCCTCGAGATCGGCGTCAATCTGGTCCAGAATTATCGTCATCATATCGGGGGTGGGCACGCCCAGGTCCATAATCTCGTAGGGGCGGTGGATAACCTCGTGGCCCAGCACGGCCGCTTCCTGAGCAAGCAGGTTTGCATAGGGCAACAGCGGGTCATGCGGCGTCGTCAGATTGTAGAAGGTATCGACGCCGACGGCGAGAAAGGTACGCAGTTTGTTGCGCGCCGCTTCCTCGTCAAATGCGGCCGGGTACTCACCGGCGAGCAGCCGCCCCGGCTCCACCCAGTACGACGCGGCGATGGGGCGTGGGTTGGATTGGGATTCGCTGGATTGCATATTCGTCTCCTCGACTGCGCGCACGCGCAAACAGTTCAGGCGTTGCTTTCGACCTCCACCTTGTAGGCCGAGGTGTCGTGCAACTGAATGGCTGCCGGCGGCAAATGGCTTATGTCATTGACGGCTACGCCCGTCCAGCGCTCGCCGCTGCCACGCAGAATGGCGACGGCGCAGTTGTGCGGCTCCCAGCTCTGCCAGTCGGCGGGGCCTCTTCCCAGCCAGGCGGCGAGCACGTTGCATATGAAGCCGCCGTGTGTCACCAGCAGCAACGTTTGGCCGGGATGGGCAGCCACAAGCTGGCGCGTTGCCTCGACGGCGCGCCGGCCAAACGAGGCGGGCGATTCGCCGTTGGGGGGTGCAAAGGTTGGATCCACGGCCCACGTGCCCCACAAATTCTCGGTGGCGGCCAGGTCGGCCATGGCGCGACCCTCCCAATCGCCCAGGTCAAACTCGCGTAAGCTGTCATCGACCACCGGCTGCATGCCAATCGTATGGGCAATCGCGGCTGCCGTGGTTTGCGCACGCGCCAGCGGCGAAACATAGAAGGCCTCAATGCCACCCACTTCGGGAGCAAGCGTGGCAAAACGTGCGCCCGTGGCGGCCACCTGCAGCTGCCCGCGCGCCGTCAGCGGCGAGTCCAGCGCGCCATTCCAAACGGCGTTAATGTTTGCTTCGGTCTCCGCATGGCGGACGAGAATGAGGGTGGTTGGTGGCATATTTGTTGATTCTTGATTGGTTGACTGGTTGATTGGTTGATTGGTTGACTGGGTGACTGGTTGACTGGGTGACTGGTTGACTGGTGGATTGGTAATTGGTAATTGGTAATTGGTGCATTCGAGTGTGCTTACCGGTAATCGATAATCAGTTACCAGTGACCAATTACCAGTCACCTAGTCACCCAGTCCGCCAGTCCACCAATCAACTGTCCCCGGCCCGCGTTGACAGCATATCTCCCCCATGCTACACTTGCG
>CAYJNV010000003.1:11652-38150 GCA_964370975.1 uncultured Caldilineaceae bacterium
AATCAACTGTCCCCGGCCCGCGTTGACAGCATATCTCCCCCATGCTACACTTGCGCCACGATGCATACAAACAGAGCACTGCACGCGTTTGAACCGAGGATGCGCACCATCGAGAGGTTGTAGCCGCTCTGGACCTTTGCGCGTCTTGTGGGTCGTCGTTTCTGCAAAGTCCTCCGGCGGAGGGCTTTTTTGTTTGCCCCAAATCTTCACATTCTGCGGAACGATAGCGAGCACTTATGGAATCACCACGAATCTTCAAGGCGGGCATTGCCGGCGCAACGGGCTACACCGGCCTTGCGCTGGTGCAACTGATCCAGCGCCACCCACAGCTGGAAATTGGCTGGTTGACCAGCGAAAACAGCGCAGGCAAGTGCTTCAGCGACGTCCACGCCGTGCCGTGGGCCATCCCGTTGATTCCACTGCAGGCAAGCTATGCGCGCGCAGACGAAGTGGACGTCGTCTTCCTCTGCCTGCCGCACGGCGAATCGCTCGAGGCGGCACGCCGCTTTGCGCAGGCCGGTGTGCGCGTGATTGACCTCAGCGCCGACTTCCGCCTCGCCACGCCCGAAGCCTATACCACCTGGTATGGCAAGCCACATGCCGACCCTGCCCTGCTCGACCGCTTCGTCTACGGCCTGTGCGAGGTGAACCGTGCGCAGTTGCGCGGCGCGCAGTTGATTGCCAACCCTGGCTGCTACCCCACCTCGGTGAACCTGGGGCTCTACCCGCTGGCGAAGGCCGGCGTGCTGGGAGAGCGCGTCGTCATCGACAGCAAGAGCGGCATCAGCGGGGCAGGGCGCACGGCCAAGCTGCTTTATCAGTTTGTCGAATCCAACGAGAATCTCACGCCCTACAATCTGGGCTATCGTCACCGCCACATTGCCGAAATGGAACTTGTGCTCAACGGTGCTACCCAAGTCGGGCAGACCGGCAGCGGGCACCGTTTCAGTTTCAACCCGCATCTGCTACCCGTCAATCAGGGCATTCTGAGTACAATGTACGTGAGTGTGGATGGTGGCCTCAGCGAGGCGCAGGTGCGCGATCTCTACGCCACACAGTATGCGGGCGAACCTTTCATCCACTTGCTGCCCGCCGGCCAACAGGCGACGCTCCGCCATGTAGCAGGCACAAATCGCTGCGCCATCAGCATCACCCCCGAGGACCCGCGCAACCCCAACGGGCCGGATTATGTGATTGTGGCCTGCATCGACAATATCATCAAGGGTGCCAGTGGCCAGGCGCTGCAAGCATTCAATATTGCCGCAGGCCTGGAGGAGACAGCGGGTCTCTTGTAGGCGGTCGGTGGTGGGCAATCAGCAGTTGGGGTACGCCACAATCAGGGCGCAACCGGGTGGAAAGGGGGACAGGGCACAATGCAGCAGATAAGCGAAGCGGTCGATGAGAGCAAAGCCACAGAGCCGGAGACACCCTACATCGTTGTCCTCAAGGTGGGGGGCAACGAACTGGATGACCCGGCCTTTCTCTATGGGCTGGCGCAGGCGGTGCGCGCCGTGCTGGCAGAGGGCCATTTCCCTGTGATTGTGCATGGCGGCGGCAAGGCGGTCAGCGAGTACCAGACGAAACTGGGTCTGAGCGAGCGACGCATTGAGGGGTTGCGCGTGACCGATGACGCGAGCATGGAGCTTGCCGAGATGGTGCTCAGCGGCCTCATGAACAAGCGCATCGTGCGCGCCCTCGTCAACCAGGGCATTCGCGCCGCGGGCATCAGCGGTGTGGATGACGGCACAATCTACGTGGAGAAGATGTGGCATCCCCTGGGCGATCTGGGGCGCGTGGGGGATGTACGCGACGTGGACACCTATCTGCTCAAAACGCTGATTGCGGCAAAGATCGTGCCGGTGGTTTCGCCCATCAGTTATGGCGCACTGGATGCCGAAAGCTACAACGTGAATGCCGACCACGCCGCCACGGCGCTGGCTGCCAAGTTGGGGGCCATCAAGCTCGTTTTCGTGACAAATGTGCCGGGGATACTGGTGGCCGGGCGCGTGGTGCGCGCCGTCACCGCAGGCCAGGCCGAGGCGTGGATCAGCGAGGGCATCATCAGCGGCGGCATGGTGCCCAAGGTGCGCAGCGCGCTGGAAGCCGTGCGTAACGGCGTGGCGCAGGCGGTGATCACCAACCTCGCCGGCGTGCAAGAGGGCGGCGGCACAGGCGTGCTGGGCGGCTAGTATAGGAATGGTCGGCTGTCCGCTGGATGGCCAAGTGGGTGACGCTCGTGCCCGCCCACCTCTCCACATTCTGTCCAGCGCCTGCGATCAATCCGCGTCCGCAAGACTGTTCGTTCCTGCCAAAACGTCCGTCTGCAGAATTTCTCGCATCTTTTCCGGTTCTTCAAACAAGGGGCTGTGTGCGGACTGATCGAACGTATAGAATCCCTTCACCGGCGCCTCGAGCGCCCTGAAGTAGACCTTCGCCTCGGTATACGAGCATGTGTAGTCGTAAACGCCGTGAAAGAAGTACATCGGAAGGTCAAGTACCGGCACACGTTCCTTCAGGTCCGTGGCCACAATGTCATCCCACAGGACGCTTACGCCCGACGAGGCTTTGCCGCGCCAGAGGTTGAACTTTTCGGAAAGTGTGTATTCTCTGTTCTTCAGTGACTCGAGGAAAATGTCGCCGATGACTGAGTCCATGTCATGTGTGGTGCCGATGCCAAGACGATGCATTGCGTCGTCACGTACGGCGAGATATGCATCCGATATGCCACCAGCCACTGTGACCGGGGCGTTCTCGAGTCTTTGCACCATCTTTGTGTTGCCGCTCTCTACAAATTGCTTGAGCATGTATTCGTATGCCAGTTGTTCGGACTTCAATTGATCCGACTGTTGGGCTACACCAATGTAGGCGTGATACAACGCCGGCGCGCGCGCAGCGGCCTGAATACCGATAAATGTGCCCCCTGAATGCGCCATGAGGTAGATCTTTTCCTGGCCGAAACGCTCGCGCAGGTAATTCGTCACCTCGATCGTGTCGGCGATGAATTGCTCAGTCGTCATGGACTCCGGCGGAATGGCGGCATTGTAGGAGAGCCCGGCGCCACGCTGCTCCCACCAGACGACGGTGAAGAGTTCTTCAAGGCCCGTGGGGTAACGCTGAGTCAGGAAGAAGTCAGGCATGCCCCCGTGAAGGTAGAGCAGCACCGGTTTCGTTGCGTCTTTGCCTTTGATGATCATGCCTTGCTCCACACCGTTGATTGCGACGTGGATCTTCTCTGAAATGCTTCCCGCCAGCGGATTTCCGTTCTTGTCGACAAAGGGTTTTGGCTTTCCGGGATAGCTCCAGAAAAGCAAGATGCCCACGAGGCTGATCACGCATGCCGAAATGATGGACACGACGACGAACAGAATGCGCCGTGTCGTCCGTGCGGGGGAGGGATTCCCTGGCCCCTTCACTCTAAAGTCTGTCATGCCGTGCCTCCATTTGTTTGACGAGACCGTTGCGCGTCTGTGGGTTCGTCCTTGATGTCATCGTCATCAGCGGCAGGCGAACGGAGTACGTGCGCATCTCGCAACAGTATAGCGGGCAGGATCGGCAGCCACACACCATCTTAAGGTACGATTCATCCATCAGGGCTCACATCGTTTCCAGGTCGTTTCGGCCTTTCCCAAGTCATGAAGGTGGCAGTACCCGACGAGCACAGAGGGCACTGTACAGCCGGCACCAATCACAAATGGAGCAACAGACATGGACGCGCAGGAAGTCATGAATCTCGAGCAGGAATACGTGCTGGGCGTCTATGGGCGCGCACCCTTTGTGCTGGAGCGGGGCGATGGCTGCACCCTCTACGACACGAACGGCAAGGGCTATGTAGATTGCGTGGCGGGCATCGCGGTCAATGCGCTGGGCTACAACGACGCGGGCATCAACGCTGCGTTGGCACAGGCCGCAGCCACGGGCATGTGGCACACGAGCAACCTCTACCATAGCGCGCCCCACGCACAACTGGCGCAAATGCTCTGTGCAGGTTCCTTTGCGGACAAGGTGCACTTCAGCAACAGCGGGGCCGAGGCCAATGAGGGCGCCTTCAAGTTCGCGCGCCGCTATGCACGCGCAATGGGCCACGGCGAGGGGGGCCACGCCGACAAATACGAGATTCTAGCCTTCAGCGGCGCTTTTCACGGGCGCACATTCGGTGCACTGGCCGCCACACCGCGGCCCAAGTACCAGGAGCCCTTCACGCCCCTTATGCCCGGTGTACGCTTCGCCACCTTCAACGACCTGGCAAGCGCACGCGCGCAAATGGACGACCGCGTCTGCGCCATCATTGTGGAGCCAATTCAGGGTGAAGGGGGTATTTATCCCGCGTCCGAAGAATTTCTGCGCGGGCTGCGCCAGTTGGCCGACGCACACGACGCGCTCCTCATCTACGACGAGGTGCAGTGTGGCGTGGGGCGCACGGGCACTTTCTGGGCCTACCAGGGGCTCGCACAGGATGGCGACGCCGACGCGCTCGCACCCGACATCCTGACTGCGGCCAAGCCACTGGCGGGGGGCATGCCCATGGGCGCGATCCTCATGCGCCAGAAGGTGGCCGACGCCATGCACAAGGGTGAGCACGGCAGCACCTTTGCGGGCGGCCCGCTGGTGACAAGCGTGGCAACTCATGTCGTCGGCCGCATCCAGCAGCCCGCCTTTCTCGCCCAGGTGGAGGCCAAGGGCAACCTCCTGCGCGAAATGCTCGAGGAACTCAACAGCCCCCACATTGTGGAAGTGCGCGGCAAGGGGCTAATGGTGGGCGTGGAACTGGACATTGACGCCGCCCCCGTGATCGCTGCCGCGTATGACCGCGGCATTCTGCTGGTCAACGCCGGACCCAACGTGCTCCGCCTCGTGCCGCCCCTCATCATCAGTGAGGAGCAAATTGGCTTCGTGGTGGGGGCGATTGGGGAGGTTTTGCAGGCATTGTAGGACAGCCAATTGATCACTGAAGATTGATCATTGGTGCGCAACATGAACGCCCGGCACACCAATGATCAGTCTTCAGTTATCAATGATCTCTGATGAAGCGTCACTGTTCCTATCCCAGGACATGCCCATGCCCGTCACCATCCGCCCGGCCAACGCCAAAGATGTGCCGCCCATCCTCAGCATCGTCAACCGCTTCGCTGAGATGAACGTCATGCTCCCGCGCACCGAGGAGAGCGTACGCCAGACGATTGATGCGTGGCTCGTCGCTGCACACGAAGGTGATCCGCCCCCCGGTGAGCCGGCCGTTGTGGGCTGCGGCGCGCTTGTGCCCCTCACCGACACGCTGGTCGAACTGCGCTCGCTGGCCGTGCACGAGAGTCAGCAGGGCAAGGGGCTGGGCGGCGTGATTGTGGACGCGCTCGTACAGGCGGCGCGCGAACAAGGCTACGCGCAAATCTGCGCGCTCACACTGCGCGAGAATTTCTTCGTGCGTCATGGCTTTTCTCTGGTCGATCGCTGGGCCATCAGCCCCAAGGTGTGGCAGGAGTGCATCTACTGCCGCAAGTTCCACCGCTGTGATGAAGTGGCGGTGCTCATGGATCTCGACGCCCAGCGCCCCAGTACGCAGGCGGCCGGCGCCGGCGCATGGGGTCCGTTGCTGCGCTGGGAGGAATGGCAGCCGTTGCGCCTCGCCTACAAGCGCAACCCGCAGTCGAATGATACGGAAGAAACAAGGGAATCAAATGGCTGAAGCGTTGCTTGTACTGGCAAATGGCATGCTCTTCGGCGGAGAAGCCTTTGGCGCGGCCGCCACGGTGGTGGGCGAGGTGGTGTTCAACACTTCTCTCACAGGCTATCAGGAGGTCATCACCGACCCGTCGTACCGCGGCCAGATGGTGGCGATGACGGTGAGCCATGTGGGCAACACAGGCATCAATGCCGAGGATGTGGAGAGCGACGCGCCACAGATTACGGCCTTGATCGTGCGCGAGGTGAGTTCCGTGGTGAGCAACTGGCGCTCTAACGAGACGCTGGACAACTACCTCGCGCGCCATGGCATTCCGGGCATCAGTGAGGTAGACACGCGCGCGCTCACACGCACGCTGCGCGATGGCGGCGTTCTCCACGCAGCGCTGTGCACGGACGGCAGTCACAACGCCGACGCGCTGCTGGCGCTGGCGCGCGGCTGGCAGGGGTTGGACGGGCGCGACCTTGTGCGCGAGGTCACCTGCCACGAGCCCTACAACTGGGTGGACGGTACGCGCGTCGAGTGGACCCCCGTCCCTTCGGGCGGGTGGCAGCCGCCGCGCGCCGGCGCATCCAGCAATGCACATCAGGATGCCCCGCTGGTTGTGGCGTATGATTACGGCATCAAGCACAACATTCTGCGCCGCCTCACCAGCCACGGCCTGCGCGTAACGGTGGTGCCTGCGCACACCACGGCGGCAGATGTCCTGGCGCTGCGCCCCGACGGCCTCTTCCTGAGCAACGGCCCGGGCGACCCCACCGGCGTGCCCTATGCGGTCGAGGCGGTGGCGGCGCTGCTCGATGCGCGCGTCCCCACCTTCGGCATCTGTCTCGGCCATCAAATCATGGGGCTGGCAGCAGGTGCGCGCACCTACAAGCTCAAGTTTGGCCACCACGGCGGCAATCAGCCCGTTTCGGATGTGGACGCGACCAATGTGCAGATTACGGCGCAGAACCACAATTACGCCGTCGATGAGACGACCCTCCCGTCGCGCGTGGAGGTGACCCACCGCAACCTCAACGACGGCACCGTCGAGGGGCTGCGTTTTCGAGACCGGCCCGCCTTCTGTGTCCAGTATCACCCCGAGGCCAGCCCCGGCCCTCACGACGCCGACCTGCTTTTTGCCCGCTTTGCCGCGCTGGTTGCGGAGCACAGGCGTCGGCACCCAAAGGAGAATCGAGCATGAGGACACCCCCGAATGATGTACGCACTATCAACGCTTCACTTGTGGGGATGGGCCATGTAGGGCGCAACGTGCTGCGTCTGCTTGAGGAGAAGCGCGATCGTCTGCGCACCGAATACGGGCTGGACTTCCGCGTGATCCTGGCCGCCGACAGCAGCGGTGTGGCGGTGAACACCGAGGGGTTCGATGTTGCCGAGTTGCACCGCACCAAGGAACTGGGCGGCCACATGGATGAGTTGCCCGGCTTTCTGCCCAATCGCTCGCCCGCCGACGCGCTGGCGATTTGCCACTGCAATCTGCTCTTCGAGGCGTCACCCGTGAATCTGCGGACGGGCGAGCCGGGGCTGAGCGCCACGCGCGCCATGCTGGCACGCGGCGCGCATGTGGTGCTTGCCAACAAAGCCCCGCTCGTGCTGGCTTTTCACGATCTCCACCACCTGGCGCGCAGCAACGGCGCGCAACTTGCCTTCAGCGCCACGGTCTGCGGGGCGCTGCCTGTGATCAACATTCTGCAGCGCGATTTCATTGCGGCCGAGATTCGCAGCTTGCGCGGCATCTTCAACAGCACCTCCAATTTCATTCTGGGCGAGATGGAAGCCGGGCGCGCATATGCTGACGCACTGGCCGAGGCGCAGCAGCGCGGCCTTGCCGAGACCGACCCCAGCCTCGATGTAGATGGCTGGGACACGGCCAACAAACTGGTGATCATTGCCAACGCCGCCCTCGGCGTTGCGGTGCGGCTGGAGGATGTGGCGGTGACGGGCATGCGCCAGGTTACGGCGGCGCAACTGGCCGCGGCCCGCGCCGAGGGGAAGACGATCAAACTGGTGGCCACAGCGCAGCGGGCCGCGGGCAAATACCGCCTCACCGTGGCACCCGAGACGGTGGCGCTGGATGACTTCCTGGGCAGTTGCGCAAGCTGGGAGATGGGCATCGAGGTGCAAAGCGATATCTACGGCAAGCAGTTCTACAAGGTGTGGGAGCGCGAGCCCCTTCCCACCGCCGCAGCGATGTTGCGCGACGCGGTGAACATCTACACGAGCGGCGCGGTGTGACAACAAGATTGATCTGTGAAGATTGATTATTGGTGCGCCGCAGCGAGACGTTCGATTGCTGTGGCGCACCAATGATCAATCTTCACAGATCAATCTTGTTGTCACACCCGCACTATCCGCACCAGCACCCACCCGTGCAGCGCGCCCACGACGCCGCCGGCCAGCAAGAGCATGCCAAGCACAATCAACGCGTCCTGCGCCGTAAACGCGCCGGGCGAGATCCAGTCCATCATCTGGAAGATAATCGGCATGCCTGCGGCCCAGGCGAGCGCCTGTGCGGGAATCCACCGCCACGCGCGCGCAACGTGTTTGCGCAATACCCACCATTGGCCAACGCCCAAAATGGGGCCTGCCACTGCGCCCAATCCTGCGGCAAGCAGCAGCGTCAGCCATTGGCTGATCTCCTGCGCGGGCGCATCGCCGCCTGCCTCGGCCATGTTGATGAGCGTGCTGGGCAACATGCCCATTGTCCAGGCGATGAGCGCACCGGCGGCGGTGCCCATCCACCACGCGACCAGCGTAAGGCCTGGCAGCGCGCGCCGCAGCACCCGCCACTGAAACCAGCCGACAGATGCGCCCTCAATGAGCGTGCTGAGCAAGATTGTCAGCAGAGCGCCCGCTGCCACGCCCCAACGCGCCTCGTCAGCGAAAAGCAGGCGCATCGCCAGCAGCCCTGATAGGCCAAGCCCGATCGTCTCGGCAAGGGCGTTGGCGGCTACCCAGCGCGGCCAGATGCCCGCTGTGCGTGGCTGTGTGAGAGGTGCGGTCGCGTTGATCATGGCATAATTCCTGGCGCGTGGCGGCAGTGCGTTGGTGCAGTGTGGAGACCGGCAATCAATACGCAAGGCGTGTGGCCTCGGTCGCGCAGGCGCAACAAGCCCAGGCCGTGCTGCCAGGGAAAATGACCGCCTGCTTTGACGAAGCATTGGCGCGTGTGCTACGATTGCATTTCACGTCTCGAGAGGGAACGCCACCGCAGTGGTGCGTTCCGCGCCGGGGCAAATCAGTCCCCTTAGCTCAGAGGACAGAGCAGAGGTTTCCTAAACCTTTGGTCCCAGGTTCGAGTCCTGGAGGGGACGCCACACAAGCCATATCGACGTTTGGTAACGACGCACTTACCGTGGCTAGTGGGTGCGTCGTAGGCTATTTGACGGGAAGACTCACATACTCTGTTGCAGGAGACGAACAATACTCGATTCCAGCTAGAAACGAGAGTGTATTCCACAAGACGAAGGGGTCATGTTGACCGAAGCGAGTCGTGCTACAGAAATTACATGCAACTGCCCACGCGGCGCGGCTCCTGTTCTCATCTGTAACTGAGTTTAGTACGGAATGTCGGTATCGGGTAGCACCACACTATTCGGTGGAGTCAGAGCACCACTCCTTAACCAGGCGGCGGGTGGCGTTGGAAGGACGACCTATCGTTTTAGGCGGTGACCAACGCGGTGGCGGGATGCGCAATGCGAGAAGCTCGTGCGGTGTCCAGAAATGGTTTGTCAGTCCGGCGGCCATCGCTGGTGTACGCTCACCGTAGTCTTGCTCAGCTTGCATCTTGCGCAGGCTTTCGTGCGTGGTACAGAAGTTGTAGAAGGTACCCACCAGCCACATACCTGCCGTGAGCGTCTGCGTTTTTGGGCCAGACAGCGTGTGCGGCGTGCCAGCGGGGCTAACCGTTGGCGAAAGCTGGCGTTGAGACGCTCAATACAGGCGGTGTTGATTTGTGTGCCGCCGTTCGAGCGGGTCAACAGTGCCGCCACCTGCTTTGCACTGCCCTGGACGATGCGCTGTGACAGGTCGAGGCCACGCACGAGTCGGGTCTTGATAACCTGGGCAATCACGATGTTGGGCCAGGCCACCCACTTGCGGCGTCCGCCTTGCCCATTGCGCGGCAAGGGCGCACGAAAGGTCTTCTGAATCACCTTGAGATAGCTGCGGAAGCCATCCACACACAAGCAGCGGTTGGCACTGCGCCAGCGTGCGCAAAGGCGCAAAGAGCTGCTGAATGAGCGCCATGTCCCGTTCCGGGCTAACAACGCCGCTTAGCCACAGGCGGGTCGCAACCATCAGCGCCAGCGCCCATCGCGCACCAGAGCCGGACAGCCGGGTTTCATGCATGGACGAGCCGCGCGCTTCGCCAAGTCCGAAGCAGAGTCACACCAGTATCACGACCAGCAGCGCGCAGATGAATCCGATGCGGATGACGTTGTTCGACGAGTACCACAAGTCGCGCAGTCCCTTCAATTGTTTCCTCTCGAATCGAAAAGGCGCCGTCTCAAAAGACGGCGCCCAGTCAAGAGCCTACCTGTTTACCCTTGAGTCCTGCCGTAATGACCATCGCTTGCTCGAGTCAGGTTCCTTTTGCCTGCGCGGAACCAACCAGCTGCCGCGTGCGTTACATAACATATACGTCACCACGTCGCCGATCCGCCGGCCATGCAGCACGATCTGCCAGTTCTCTCCACTCGCCACCTATTGCGACAATTCGCTCGCCATATCAGCGATGACTGATTCGGAGTTGGAGGTCACTTCCGGCTCCTGTAGGTCAGTCCTGCCTGAGGCCAGTGTAGTACAACCACCAACGCAGACACGGTTACAATGGGCGCGAAAGTCGTCGCACGGATGTGTGAGCGCATCCACCAGACGCCGATGTGGGCAGACGTACTCTAGGAGTGCGATCCGCGCCTAGATCGGTTCCAAGAGTGTTCGTTTGCGGAAGACCTACTTTTTGCACGCATACGGTTACAGCGTCGCATTTTCTCATCACAACCCTGGCCGAACGTGTCTTTCCGGCTCCGGGTTTCAGGACGGAATTGAAACAAACTTCGTACTTCGCGCACCTTCGCCAATCATCGTGCGACAAACGCGAGCGAATCGTCCCTGAGGGGCGGCTCGTATGACATACAAGCCCGATCGCCTGCGCTGACTACATCGGCGCAGGCGTGTTCTATTCTGTTTGTGTGGGATAGG
Organism: uncultured Caldilineaceae bacterium; assembly: GCA_964370975.1. Lineage (GTDB taxonomy): Bacteria > Chloroflexota > Anaerolineae > Caldilineales > Caldilineaceae > UBA5069. Next base: position 22,535 of record CAYJNV010000003.1, read on the forward strand.
GCGCTAGCTAGTAGCAGGAATGGATGAGACCGTATGGGATAGTGCCGATCCGATGCCCATAAGGTAGAGTGAGAGTCACCTCGCTTGCTCACCTACCGAGCCCATTCGAACGCCACACGTATAGCGGAGAGGCGCACAGAGCGCCTATGACGCGCGCAGCGCGGGTCTGCGGTTGCAGGACCCGCTTGCGCGTCGAGCAGACAACTCCCGGGTAACAAACTCCCGAGTTCACCCATATGGAGGTTTGCCATGATCACCAGCCAAATGAGTACGCACTGTGCAACACGCTCCGGAACATTGCAGGACAAAAGAATAGACAGCACGGAATCGACAGGTACACCGTCAATGGAGACGACTATGAACATGGCAACACGACGAATAGGCGCCATGAGGCCGGCGCTTTACTTGCTGGTCGCTTTCCTCGCAGTCACGCTGGCGTTCTTCGTCACCGCCGATCGAGCCATGGCGCAGAATAATTGTCTGGATGACTTGTCGCCACTGAATGGACTGAACTGCACGGCCAACGATGTAGGTTATTCCGACTATGGGGTCATTTCGGGGCCATCTTCCTGTATGGAGGGTGAACAGGTCCAGCTTACCCTTGAGTTGCGCCTGAAGCCGAACGCTTTGATTCGTTACGATCTCGGCATATTCGTCGCCACCGACGGCGGGAACGCACTGGTTGGCAGCTGTCAACGCGACTGGCTTTCGCCGGTTGCCGCTTTGAACAATTCCAATCTAAATGAAGTTAGCAGGACCGGCCCCTTCTACAATGCCGACGGCGACAGCTGCGGAGACATTCGATCTACCGCAACCGGTGTCGTCAATGGCGTGTCGGGCTGGACATTCAAGGTTATTGGCCCCATCACCATCACCTGCGAGGACTTTAACAACGACGGCTTTCTTGACGTGGCAACGGTCACCAGCTGGGACATTAGCACCGCGTCGGTCTGCACAAACATCAGTCAGACGCTGCCACCTAGTGTGTCCAAGTGCAAGGCTGCCAGCGTTCGGGTTGGCAACGTCGTCTTTCGTCGTTCGGCGAATGTGGAGATTATCAAAGACGTGATCTCTCCGCTGGGCGCGCAGGAGACCGGCCGCTTTAACCTGCAAGCCAACGCAATTACCCGTCTGACGGATGCCTATGACACGAATCTGGACGCAGACGCTGCGGGCCCCCGCTTCTCGACCGGTTCCTTTTTGGTGGATGCAGGGACGAGTCTCTCTCCTGGGGCGCTGGTCACGGTCGGTGAACTTGCCGGTGCAAACACCGACCTTGCCGACTACAATAGCGCGGTTGAATGTGTGAACCGTGCCGGTGGCGGTGAGGTTGCCAACAACCCCGATGGCACATCGCTCACCTGGACGATTCTGCCGGACACTGACGTGGTTTGCACGATCACGAACAGGCGCAAGCCCACCACCATCCAGGTAAACAAGGAGCTTATCCCGGGTACAGACCACGGTCGTTTTGACATGCGCATCGACGGGCCCGGCACGGCGAACGACTTTACCGCGTCGAACCAGACCAACGGTGGGTCGACCGGCGTGCGCAACGTCATTTCGGGAACCTACGCGATTTCTGAAGTTGGCGGTTCGGAGCCTCTGACCAACCTTGCCGATTACGTCTCCAATTGGTCGTGTTCGCTGAGCGGCCGCGGGCCGTCTCCGGTTGTCGCAAGCGGAAGCGGGACGACAATTGCGCCCATTCAGGTGAACAGCGGCGAGTCGCTGGTCTGCACCTTTACGAATGACCGCATGCGTGGCACATTGGACATCCGCAAGGACGTCGTTCCCCCCGACCACAGCCAATGGACGCTCAGCGCGAGCGGTCCTTCCCCGATTGACGACCACATTGTGGGAACCGGCGGTAGCACCCTCGCGACTGCGGTCGATACCGGAGCCTACACGGTCTCCGAAGCGGGTGATCTCACCCTCTACAAATCCTCCTACGCGTGCGTGGGCGACGATGGTTTCATTCCCGTCAGCGGCGCTGGCAGCAGCATCGGCATCACCATCGCCGACCGGCAGGACGTAGTCTGTACCTTCACCAACACGCGCCTCACGGGCAATCTGCGGATTGTCAAGGACGTGAACGGCGCGGTGACCGGCGCGACCTACTGGCACTTCGACGTCAACAACGACATCGGCCACCGCGATCTCACGGTCCAGGACGCCGGAGACAGCGACACCGGCTTCTTCGCCGTACCGACGGGTACCTACGCCGTCGTCGAGTCGGCCATCGACGGCACCGACGCGAACCTCTTTGGCACGACGGCCTCCTGCGAGGACGGCATAGGCAACCCGCTAGGGTCCTTCACCGGCCAAGCGCTCTCCGGCATCGTCGTCGGCGAGGACGACGACATCACCTGTACCTTCGTCAACACGCGCAGGACGGGGACGGTGACTGTCGATAAGGTAGTCGTTGCACCGGCTGGCTATACGGACCCCGGTCTCTTCAACCTGCAGATCAACGGCACCACGGCAGGCACCGGCGCCAATGTGGGCGACGGCGGCAGCACTGGTCCCATCATTGTGAATACCGGTTTGGTCTCCGTGGGCGAGATCGCGGGCAATAACACAAGCCTGAGCGACTACATCACCGACATCAGCTGCAACAATGGCCAATCGGCGCAGAACGCCACCTCCTTCGCCAACATTGATGTCACCGACGGCCAGAACCTGCTCTGCATCATCACCAACACGCGCCGCACAGCCACCATCCAGGTGACCAAGCTTGGCATTGGGGGCTCGGGCATCTTCGACTTCACCGGCGCAGGCGCACCGGTTTCGACCAGCTTCTCGCTGAGTACGACCACCACCCTGGTGGGACCGCCGTCGCGTAGTTCGGCCAGCCAGCAGTTCATCGTCCCCAGCGGCACCTATATCATCGCCGAAGGGACATTGCCCGCCGGTTGGGACTTTACCCAACTATCGTGCACCTCAAGCGAGGGCAGCATCGGTCTGCCGGGCAGCGCGCCCGACAATCAGCATGCGGTCATCACGATCGCAAACGGCGGATCGGTCAACTGCACGTGGGAGAATACCAAGCGCGGCACGATCGTCGTCACGAAGGCTGTCAACTGGAATGGCACGCCCGTCGTGCCTGACCAGGAGTTCGACATCTGCATCGTCGGACCGCGGCCTGAGGTGACGGAGCGGTGCCAGAGGGGTCTTGAAGGTCAGTTTGTCTTCGGCGACCTGACACCGGGTGCCTACGCGGTCTACGAGGCGAGCCTCAATCCGTCGATCGGCTGGCTCGTGGCGCGCTCCAGTAGTGAGCCCACGTTGCTGCCCGGCGGCATCGTCAATGCCACCGTGACCAATACGCGCATTCACGGCGCCATTCAGATAGTCTTCGACAATGGCATCTCCACCCGCTGGACGCGACTCTACTCGTGGGATCTGCTCAAGACCGTTACGCCGACCGACGTCGCAATCTTCGACGGCCAGAGCACCGAACTGAATTACACGGTTACCACGACTCGCACCGAGGAACCGCCCCAGGATATGGCTATCTTCGGCGACGTGCGTTTCACCAATTCCAGCACCCAGACGGCCACCCTCATCAATGAGCCCGAGGGCTTGCTGCCCGGCGGTCTCGCAGCGGTCCTGGTCTGTGACCGCCTCATCCCTGCCGGCAGCAACACGCCGGAGGTCATCCCGGCGGTCACCGTCTGGCCGTTTGAGATTCCGCCGTCTGCCACGCTCATCTGCCGCTACGATACGCCTGTGAGTTCCTTCATCACCGGTATGGCCGTGATCACGGTTACCATCGACAATGTTGCACAGGATGTCTACACCACAACCTCGGTGCTTGAGGAAGTCAATTGGGTTAACCCGACAACAGTTAGTAGCCAGACGATCAGCGTCAACGACACGCGCGTCGCCGGCTGGAATTTCCCGCAGGACGACGACACGCCCTACTCGGTTACCTATCCGCAGTCGCTGCAGTGCAGCGACCTGGGCAACATCATTTACAACGACGGCGCTTCATTGAACAATCCGTACGAAAATACGGCAACCGTCGTCGGCTCGACGAACATCAATCCGTCGACGGCCGTCGCCTACATCGATTGTTACCGCATCAGCGTTGAGAAGAGCGCCGTGCCTACCTACACGGTTGACTATGAATGGTCCATCGAGAAGAGAGTGGATCCGGCAAGCCTGACGCTCTATGAGGATGAGACGGGCACGCTGACCTACACCATAACGGTGACCAAGGAAGAGGGTCACCACAGGGACTTTGCCGCCTCAGGCGTGATCACGGTCACCAACCCCAATCCCGATGCGGATGCCATGCTGCAGAGCGTGACCGACGTGCTGGGCACGACCAACGTAAGCGCAAACTGCGGTTCGCTGCTTGTGCCGGCAGGGGGCACGTTAACCTGCGATTACGATACGACGCTGGCTGCCACGTCGCAGAGTATTCTGCTTAACACGGCGACCGCCGAGCACTATGGCAAGCCCTATACGGGCACGGCAGTGGTCGACTTCGCGTCGGTCTTGCCGGCGCTGCTAAACGACTCGGTCTACGTCACCGACACCCAGGTGGTGGAGCCCTTCGGACCCTTCGATCTGAACAAGACCCTGGTCTACACGACGACGCAGAGCTGCGAGCAGTTCACCGACTATATTGACGGCAGCGGTCACATTCTCGTCAGCAATACGGCCCAGGTCACCGGGACGGAGATGTCGGATACGGCGCAGGCCCAAATCAACTGCGTGCAGTATGGCGACATTCAAGTTACCAAGACCGTCTCTGACTCGATCCCGAACGACTGGAACTTCGAGTTCACGCTGGAAGGCGCACCGGATCCTACCGCCCAGACCGTTTCCAGCAGCACCCCGACGGCGTCGTGGAACAACCTGATTCCGGGCGCCACATATACGCTGCAGGAGGCAACCCCGGGCAGCGAATGGATCCAGACCGAGATCGCCTGTGAGGTTGAGCCGGACCCGGGCCACGGCTTCATACCGCTGACGGACCAGAGCGCCGCGCCGGGCTTCCAGATTCAACTCCTGGCGGGTGAGAACATCCGCTGTTCCGTTGAGAATATCGCGACCGCAAGTCTCGCGGTCCAGAAGGTCTACATCGGCCCGAGCACGGACTGGCTCTTTGTCTTCTCTCTTCACGAAATGGGCAGTCCTGATTCGCCCGTGACGCGTACTCTTACGTCGACTCAACCCATTGGCGTCTGGGAGAACCTGGTCCCGAACCGCGCCTACGATTTCATGGAATTGAATCCTGGCCCCAACTACCAGCAAGGTGAAATCAATTGTATGGTCAATGACGTGCTTCTGGGCGATCCGGCGACAGATGGCGCTGGTATTATCCTGACGCCGAAGCCGGGTGATGTGATCTCCTGCACGCTGGTGAATACCGAACGCGGCACGGTCACGATCGAGAAGCAGACGATTCCCGACGAAAGTCAGGTCGATCCCATGACCGCCTTCACCTTCATCTCGAGCCTGCCGCACGTGCCCGACTTCACGCTGACCGACGGGCAGACGCGTACCTTAACCGTCGACGCCGGTACCTATACGGCATCGGAAGTGGTGCCCATGGGATGGGACCTCGAAACTATCACTTGTGACGACGACAACTCGACAGGCGTGAACCCGACAGCGACCATCAACGTTGCCCCTGGCGAAGACGTCACCTGCGTCTTCGAGAATACGCTGCACGGCACCATCATCGTCGAGACGATAACGAACCCGGCGTTTCATCCGGCGGTCTTCTCCTTCGCGACGAACGCGGGCGATCCCTTCACGCTCACGACCGACACGGCGTTCCCAGGCGAGAACGCCATGGTTCTTGACCTTCTCCACCCGGGCGTCTACAGCGTGACGGAGAATCCCCACGCCGGCTGGGGGACGACCGGCGCAACCTGTGACAACGGCGATTCGCCCAACAATATCACGCTGGACGCCGGCGTCACCGTGCGCTGCACCTTCAGCAACGCGCTGCTAAGCAAGCTGGTCGTCGAAAAGGTAGTGGAATGGAACCAGACTACGCCGAACCCGAACCAGTCATTCAACATCTGTGTCGAAGGCGCCGACGCGAACGAGTGCGTCGATGTGACCGACGGCAACAGTTATGAGTGGCCGAACATCCTGCCCGGCGTCTACACCGTAACCGAGGTCGCGCCGAGCGGCTACGAGCTCGTCTCGACCGTCACCTCGCCGGCGACACTTCAGCCCGGCGAGACGGTGACCGTGACGGTGAACAACAGCCGAAACTATGGCCAGATTGTCGTCAAGATGGTGACGCAGCCGGCCAACCGCGCCCAGCTATTCCCCTTCACCGCAAGCTGGAGTGCAGGTGGCTTCGCGCTGAGCGGCCAGGGCGGCAGTGACACGCACAACAGCGGAAACCTCCCGACGGGCGAGTACTCTGTGCAGGAAATGTTGCCTGTCCCCGGTTGGACGCTGGCAAGCGTGACCTGTGACGACAGCCAACCCCTGAATGTGGCGGCGCTCGAGCCAAACAATCCGTCGCAGACGATCTTCCTCGACCCGGGTGAGGTCATCACCTGTGTCTATACAAACGTGGCAGCGCTGTCGAGTGTCGGTGAGCGGGTCTGGCTGGACATCAATCCGGACGGCACGTCGACGCCTGTCCGCCTTGCTGGCGACGGTCTGCAGAATGACCCGAGCGAAGCGGGTGTGGCAAACGTGACGGTCGCACTGTGGAGCCCGGGTCCGGACGGCATCCGGGGCACTGCTGACGACGTGAAGGTGCAGACGACGACGACGGATGCGGACGGCAAGTATCGCTTCAACAGCGTCACGCCTGGTTTCTACTACATTGTCTTCGTGAAGTCCGGTGGTGGCACCGCCTGGTCGTCACACCCCAATGTAGGTGACGATCCTAACATCGACAATGATGTGACGGTGGATCCGGCCAATGCCAATCGTGCAGTCACGCCGGTCTTCGAGTTGGACATAGGCGTCATCGACCTGTCGAGGGACGCTGCAGTCGTCGATATCTCCGGCACCGGTTCGTCGGACATCGGCGACCGCGTCTGGAACGACCTCAACCGTAACGGTATCCAGGATGCAGGCGAACCGGGGATTCCAGGCGTGGTGGTTGAGCTCTTTATGGTGACGAGTGATACGACTGTCGCTGACGTCTCGCTAGACACTCGCACCACGAATGCCAGTGGGCACTACCTGTTCGCTGCGCTTGATCCGGGCACCCACTACCTGGCTTTCACTGTGCCGTTGGGCTTCTTCGTCGCACAGCAGAACGCCGGTAGTGACGATGGGACCGACAGTGACATCAACAGTTCGGGCCGCACTCAGGATTTCATGCTGCCGCCGCTGACCTCGGACCTGATACGGGACGCCGGTATGTACGCCGCGCCGACGTCGGACGACAAGATCGATGAACCGGGGACGATCCAAAGCGTCTGGCTGCCGGTGGTGACGCGGTAGCGGCGTCGTCTGTACCTTGACCACTCGTACAGGAGACATGTGTTGTCTCTGGAGTTGGGAGGGGTGCAGGATGCCGCCCCCATGGTCGTGGCCCAGCCCGCTCGGCGTGCTCCAACACGTCCGACTGGCGTCTTCTTTCTGCGCCTGATTTATCAGGCTTTGCGACGTGTCGCAATTAAGTGCGACGCTGTCTGCGCTCGCGGTTAGCCAGCCCGGGTTTTCTGCCACAGGGCTGCGGTATTTCGCGTGCCAAAGATGTCCGTGCTCGGCACTACTGGGCTCACCTTCCTGACCAAGTGCGGCATCGACTCAAGCTGTAAGGCAAGTTGGGAGTGCACCATCATGAACGGTGCAGGAACACCCTTCCAAAGGGTGTTCCTGTAAGCATGCAGCGCCTCGACGTATTCAGTCTGGTGCCGCCGCGCCAACTCAAGAATGAAGCGGTGGCTGGTGAACTCGCGCGGCATTGCTTCAGTCACTTCGGGATAGTGGTCGTATAGCGCCGTGAAATCATGAATTGACAAGGTGAAACCCTCCTCGAATTGCACCCTTTGCAGAATCTTACCCCTACCCTACCACTTGCTTCCCGCTCAACAGTGCGGCCTACTCGAGGGCGGATTCATCAAGAGTGGACGGCATGACCTTCTAATCTCGCGTTTGAGTATGTTTGACGTTTAGGCGTAGGGGAATTTGTCAAAAGGATCGGCCGATTCTTCAAGATCACTCCAGTCAAAGTCGTAGCACTCCTCCAAGGCCCAATCGATCGGAAACCTAACTCTAAAGAAGTTGCCGATAGCCGATTCCATACCATCATCAGCATCGTAACTAGCTGCTGGTTCAAGGCCCAATACCTTCTGAGCAGGAGAATAGTCTTCATCAAGAGACTGCGCGGAGAGCACCACGACCAGGCCACAGACTGCATCAATCAGGTTTTCAAAGTTGGCTTCGTGAAAGCACTCATGGCGGTTGTGTTTTGAGTTGTTGTATGCCTTGTACCAGGGCAGGGATTTACCGCCATCTGCCCAAACCGCGAATGGTCGTCTGACACTCCCTGTCTCTCGCCAGCCGGGTATTCTTACCTCGTAGGAGGATAACCGATGCGAGCGATTGACGAGGCGGTAATCACTCATCGAAAGGTCGTCTTTCTTTGAGTACCCATTCTCGGCCAGAATGGCCGTCAGGTTTGCCTCGATCTCAACACATGCTCGCAATCGACCACCCTCAGCGTAGCTTCCATCAACGAACATTCGGCATGTCCGATAATACGGTTTGTTCACAGCCATACTGGCTCCCGACTACCCATTAGCAATCTCAATTTATTCCGCTACGCCCACTTCCCCTGAAAGCAGCCGCGCCGCCATCGCGCCCCGCAGTGCGCGTTCTCCACATCCTACTCCGATTTCACGAGCCTATGCGCGACTGGGCGGGGTGAAGCCGGGCGTGCTGCCGGGGTCGCGCACTTGGGCCATCTCAAGTGAACAGCGTGCGCACGCGCCGGGCAAGGGGTGGGCGCTGTGTGCCGCGCGCCTCAGCGCGGCTGATTTTGTTCGCCTGCGAACAGCGCTATAATCTATCCCTCACTGCGCCCCTGCCACCACAGTGCCTCCGTGCATCCCCGCATGGGTCGTCGGCTGTCCGGTCTGCCTGCCCGGCCTGTTCCAAGGCGCGGTATGCCTTCTGCAATTCTTCACGTCAACTTGCTGGGGGATTTTGGGATTCGCTACGGCGACGCGCCCGTGGATTCGCTGCACGCGGCGCGACTGCAATCACTGCTCGCGTATCTGATCCTGCATAGCGACAGCCTTGTGCAGCGCCAACATCTCGCTTTCCAGTTCTGGCCTGACTCCCCCGAAGCGCATGCCCGCAACAGTCTGCGCCAACTGCTTTTCCAATTGCGCGGCGCGCTGCCGGAGCCTGACCGCTTTCTCGTGGTGGACGGCTCAGTGCTGCGCTGGCGGCGCGACCCGGGTCAAGTCGTGGATGCTCTTCTATTCCGCGAGGGGTTGCGCGCGGCCCGCGCCGCCGAAGAGAGTGCCGATCTTGACGCAGCACGCCAGTCGCTTGAGCGTGCGATTGTGCACTACCGGGGCGATTTGCTGCCGAGTTGCTACGAGGAGTGGATCCAGCCGGAACGCGAAACATTGCAGCAGCTCTCTCGTGCAGCTCACCGCAGATTGGCGCAGCTTCAGGAGCAAGCACGTGCCTACGCCGCTGCACTCGAGACGGCTCAAGCCATCCGCAGGCTTGACCCGCTTGAAGAGGACGCGTATGCGCAACAAATTCGCCTGCACGCACTCATGCACGACCCGGCGGGCGCGCGACGGGTCTATCAAGCGGCTATAGAGACCTTCGCGCGCGAGTTGGGGAGCCCGCCCGGCGAGAGCGTGGAACGCGCGTATGCACTTTCGCAGCGTCCCGCGCAGGTTGCCGACGATCTGGCTGAGTCGAGGCTCCCTGCTGTGGCGCCTGCAACACTGATCGGCCGTGAAAGCGAGTGGCACGTGCTGCGCAGCACGTGGGCACGCGCCGCAAAAGGACGGCCCACGATGCTTCTCGTAACCGGTGAAGCAGGCATTGGCAAGTCGCGTCTGGTTGAAGAACTCTATGTCTGGGTGAACCAGCAGGGCGCAGCCACGGCACGCACACGCTCGTATGCCGCCGAGGGCAGGCTCTCGCTGGCTCCCGTAGCCGACTGGCTGCGCGCGCCCGCCCTGCGTGCCGGATTGGCCTCACTGGAAGACATTTGGCAAACCGAAGCGTCGCGCCTGCTTCCCGAATTGCTGATCAACTCCCAGACATTGCCGCGGCCCCAACCGGTTGTCGAGTATGGGCAGCGTCAACGCTTCTTTGAGGCGATGGCGCGCGCCGTACGCGCCACAGCGCAGCCGCTGCTGCTCTTGATCGACGACCTGCAATGGTGCGACGTTGAGACGCTTGAGTGGCTGCACTATCTCCTTCGCTTTGATCCCGAGTTGGCGCTCGTGGTTGCAGGTACGGCGCGCAGTGAGGAGTCTCCCCCCGACCACCCACTGGCGGCGCTCACACGCCAATTACGTAGCGAAGGCAAGCTGGTTGCGGTTGAACTCGCACCTCTTGACGCCGCGGAAACGGCGCGGCTTGCAGCGCAGGTCCACGGCTCTGAGCTTGATGCAGAAGAGAGCATGCGCCTCTTCCGCCAGACTGAAGGCAATCCGCTTTTCGTGGTCGAGACGATGCGTGCAGGCATGACCGGCGTGGCCGACGCGGAAGCTGCGCCGAGAGCCGGCGTCCATGATCCCCGAAACCTGCCGCCGCGGGTGTATGCCGTCATTGAACGGCGCATCGCCCAGCTTTCGGCCTCTGCCCGCCGGGTCGCGGATCTGGGCGCGGTCGTTGGCCGAGCCTTTTCCTGGGAGATGCTTGCCGCCGCCGCGGTTCCCCACGCGAACGACAGCGAAGAGACCCTGGCAACGGTGCTTGACGAGCTGTGGCAGCGGCGCATTCTGCGTGAGCAAGGCCCCAACGTCTATGACTTCACGCATGACAATTTGCGTGAAGTGACATATGCCCAGATTGGCGCGCCGCAGCGCAGACTGCTTCACCGACGCGTCGCGAGATCGCTCGAGACGTTGAACGCTGACCACCTCGACCCTGTGAGCGCGCAGATTGCCTTTCACTTTGAGCAGGCCGGGGCTCCCGCCCAGGCCGCACCCTATTTTCAGCGCGCAGGCTTGGTGGCCGCGGCTGTCTATGCCAACGACGACGCTATCGCCTTGCTGAACCGCAGCCTCATTCAACTTCTCGAACTGCCGGCAGGCGCGGCGCGCGATGCAGAGGAACTCAAAATTCAATTTGCGCTGGCCGCGCTCTATCGGATGACCATGGGCTGGACTTCACCCGAAGAGGTCAAGGCAGTCGCGCGCACCCTTATCCTGACTGAAAGGGCGGACAATATCCAGCAGCGCGCACAGGCGCTCTATGGAGCACAGAAAGTCTATGTTGTGGCTGGCCAGTTTGACAAGGTGGACAGCACCTACGCCGAGATGGGCCGCCTCTTTATGGAGATGCAGGGAAGCACACCTGCTTTCGCCGAGCTGATGCATGCAGGCGCGCGTCTGCACATGGGATTTGCAGTTGAGGCGCAAAACTTCTTTGCCGAAGTCCTTGCCGAACGCGATGACAAACAGATTGTCGACTTGCAGGCTTCACAAGGTTTGAACTACCTGGCGCTCGGCCATGCATGGAATGCCCATGCGCTTTGGTATCTGGGGGAACCCGCGGCAGCACTTGACCAAAGCACCCGTGCCGTGCACATTGCGCGTCAATTCGCGCAACCCTTCAGCCAGGCGCTGGCGGTCACGTACCAGGCGTTGCTGATGGAGCTCCAGGCCGATTTCGAGAGCTTCCAGGCACAGGCCGAGGCCGCGCTGCTTCTCGCCAAGGAATACAGGGCGCCATACTATCGAACCTGGGCATCCATTCTCGTGAACTTCGCCCATGCATTGCAGGACCCTTCGACAGCGACGATCGGCAGCCTGCGCGATTCCATCGAAATCTTCATCTCCACAGGCGCGCGCTTGCGCCTCCCCTATTATCTCTCACTGCTGGCTCGCGCGCTGGCTCGCGCCGGACGACCCGATGAAGGCTTGATCACCCTGGAACGAGCGCTTGGCGAGTCTCGCCAGAGAAACGAACGCTGGTGGACACCCGAACTTCACCGTCTGCGCGGCGAATTGCTTCGGCAGCGGGGTGCGGAGTACAGCGAAGTGGAAGACGCCTATGGGCGCGCCCTGGAGATTGCCCAAAGCCTCCACGCCAGGGCGCTCGAATTGCGCGCCGCAACGTCGCTCGCGGGCGTGTGGCTGGAGCAAGGGCGCGCCGCCGATGCAAAGGCGCTCCTCATCCCGCTGTATCGCGCTTTCTCAACTTCATTGATCACGCCCGACCTGGAAGCAGCACAGCGATTGCTTGCGCTGCTTGAATAACGCATGGCCTAACGCTTGACTAACACGCGTCGTCGTAGACTCGCTTCATCCGATGCGCTTACGTGATGTTTTGAGGAGAAGGGGAGATCAGGATGTCAACCAATGGAAATGCTGCGACTCTATCCGCCGTCACCAGCGAGGCCGTGTCCGCCTTGCGCGGCAGCGTGCGGGGAGAGGTGATTCAGCAGGGCGATCCAACGTATGACGCGGCGCGCGCCCTCTACAACGCGATGATCGACAAACATCCGCAGCTTATCGTGCAGTGTCTGGACGTGGCAGACGTCATGGCCGCCGTCCGCTTTGCGAGCGACAACCAGCTTGAAGTCGCCATCCGCGGTGGCGGCCACAATGGCCCCGGCTTCGCCTCGGTGGAAGGCGGGTTGGTCGTCGATCTCTCGCGTATGCGCAGCGTAAGGGTTGACCCGTCCAATGGTACCGTGCGCGTGGAGGGGGGCGCACTCTGGGGAGACGTCGACCACGCAACCCATGCCTTCGGGCTGGCGGTGCCGTGCGGCTTCCTCTCGAGCACGGGCGTGGGCGGCCTGACGCTGGGTGGTGGGGTTGGCTATCTGACGCGCAGCTTTGGGCTGACGATCGACAGTCTGCTGGGCGTGGACATGGTGCTCGCCGACGGTCAATTCGTTACGGCCAACGCAACGGACAACCCGGATCTCTATTGGGCTGTGCGAGGTGGTGGCGGCAATTTTGGCGTCGTGACTTCTTTCCTCTTCCAGGGACATCCCGTCCATACAGTCTATGGCGGGCCGATGATGTGGCCAATGGACCAGGCGCTGGACGTGCTGAAGTACTGGCAGGAATTCATCACCAGCGCGCCGCACGACATCAACGGCTGGTTTGGCTTCGTCACCGTGCCGCCAGGGCCGCCTTTCCCGGAGGCCTGGCACATGCACAAGATGGCGGCGGTGGTCTGGTGTTGTACGGCGCCGCTGGACGAGGCCGAGACCCGTTTCAAATCCATCCGCGAAGCAATTCCGCCCACGATTGACTTTGCCGGTCCGATACCCTTCCCGGCGCTAAACAACATGTTCGACGCGCTCTACCCCGCCGGCTTGCAGTGGTACTGGCGCTCGGACTTCTTCAAGCACTTTGACGACACGGCGCTTGGGCTGCACCGCAAATATGGTGCGCAATTGCCAACCATGCATTCGACGATGCACATCTACCCAATCAACGGCGCGGCGGGCGAGGTAAGCAAGGATGCGACGGCGTGGGCCCACCGCGACGCCAACTTTGCCCAGGTGACTGTGGGCGTGGACCCCGACCCAGCCAACAACGAACGAACGATCGCCTGGGCAAAGGACTACTGGCTGGCGTTGCACCCCTATTCTTCGGGGGGTTCATATGTCAACATGATGATGGACGAGGGCGAGGAGCGCGTCAAGGCGGCCTATGACGAGAACATGACGCGCCTTGCGCAGGTGAAGTCGCACTATGATCCCGACAACTTCTTCCACGTCAACCAGAACATCAAGCCGACAAAGTAAGGGCATGGGCCTGCGTGATCCTGCGGGCGGCCGCGCAGGTGACCAGGTTGAAGAGGGTGGACGGGGCGCATGTGCGGGACAAGTTGAAGGGCAACGGCGGCCAAACATGCGAACCTTTGCTGTGCCATGTAGGTGCAAGTCCTGGAGGGGACGCCAGCACGCATCCATGATACAGGCATGTGTCGGAAGCAGAAGAACGCCCGCCTGGCAGGCTGTCAGGCGGGCGAGTCTTTGTGTGGTTGGCGAGTCGATTGTGTAGCCCTACTGGCACAGCCCGGCTATCGCTTCACGACCGGCAAGTAGACATTCGGGTTGGAAACCGGCACCTGGAGGGAGGCAGTGAACTTGCCCGCCGCATTCGCCGCCGTGACTGAAACGATGTATTCGCCGGCGGCTGCGTAGATGTGAGTCGCTTTGATGATCACGGCATCGACTTCGTCTGGCACTACCTCTGCGCTGCTGACATCGCACGGCTCATTGGCGCCGTCATCGAAATCCCATGCGCAGCTCGCAATTGCGCTTAATGGCAGTTTTGCGCTGAACCGCACGATCTGCCCAACGACCGCAGGAGCCTCCGTTTGGATTGCCGACAGAGTCGTCTTGTTGAAGGTGGCTGTAACGCTACGAGCCTGATCCATGGTCACGGTGCAAGCACCTGCACCGGTGCATGCTCCGGTCCAGCTGACGAAAGATGACCCTGCATCAGCAACCGCTGCCAGTGCGACGGTGGCTCCGTGTGTAAATGTCTCCGAGCAGTCTGCTCCGCACGCAATGCCTGCCGCTGGAGTTGCCACCTTTCCGCTTCCTGTGCCCGCCTTGCTGACAGTGAGAGTCCACAGTACAGGTGTCTTGTCAAAAGTGGCCGTAACGTTGCGCGTCCGATCCATGGTCACGGTGCAACCACTTGCGCCGGTGCATGCTCCACTCCAGCCGACAAACGTCGATCCTGCATCAGCTACCGCAGTCAGAGCGACGGAAGTCCCGTGTGCATACACTTCGGTACAGTCCGCTCCACACGAAATGCCTGTGGCCGCTGTTGCTACCGTGCCGCCGCCGGAGCCTGCCTTGCTGACGGTGAGTGGCCGCAGGACGGTGAACGACCCAGTGCTTACGACCTGCGAGTACGCTGTCCGGACAGTAATCGGCCCGGAAGCGGAATCAGGCACTGTGGCAACTAAGGCCCCATCAGTCTGCACAGTGTGACTTGCTGCTACACTGCCCACCTTGACTTCCACGACGTCGAAGAAGTTGGCTCCAGACACCGTTACCTGTGACCCAACCAGTCCGGTTGGCGGAATGAAGCTGGTGATGTTGAGAACTGGCGCGGCGCTTGTCGTAATCGACACGTCGTCGATCAGGAAGCTGCTAAACAACGCTGAGTCAGTCTTCACGCCAAAAAGCAGGTTGCCTGTAATCCCTGCCAAGGCACTGATGTCGGTAGCAGCTTCTTGCCAACCGGAGGTCTGATTCGGCACACACAGGTCTCCGTGAGCCACCTCAATGCCGCCAAGAAGAACAGATACATGGTCAAAGGCAGGACCGCAATCGGTATCCTCACTGGCAATATAGTAGTAGAAATGCAGCTGGGAAGCACGCTCATTTAGTGATACGAGTTGACCAAGCACGGAAGTCTCGTTGTGCAATCCGCCCAACCATGCCAGGTATGAGCCAGCATGCGGTGGGACTGACGGTGGACCATTCCCAATG
>CAYJNV010000004.1:0-4964 GCA_964370975.1 uncultured Caldilineaceae bacterium
ACATAGAGCGCCGACAGCCCGGCCAGCATCGTCTCGGTCTCGCCTGCGCTGCGGCTGAGTGAGGGCGCCCAGTGCGCGTTGTCATCGGCCAGGCAGCGCTGTGCCATGGCGATGAGCGTGGGGTGCGGTCCGATCTCGACATAGGTATGGTGGCCCGCCGCGTGCAATGTCTCGACAGCGTGGGCAAAGCGCACGGGCGCACGCATCTGCCTCTGCCAGTAGGCGGGGTCAGTCACTTCGGTCTGCACAAAGTCGCCGGTGAGGGTGGAAACAAAGGGCACCTGCGGCTGGGTGAGGCGGATGCGCGCTACGGCCTCGGAAAGCGGGCCGAGGATAGGTTCCATGAGCGGTGAGTGCGCAGCGATGCCGATCTCCAGTGGCCGCTTCTCTTCCTCGTCAAGGCCGAGTTCGGCAATCACCGCTTGCACCGCGTCGCTCCGGCCCGAGATGACGACGTGCGTCGGCCCGTTGACGGCCGCGATGGCGGCCACATTACCCATGCGCGCCACCACCTGGGCGACGGCCTCTGCCACGCGTGGCTCGGGCGCAAAGAGCGCCACCATGCGCCCCTCTGCACCTGCGAGCGAGTCCATCAGCCGCCCGCGTTCAGCAATCAGCGCGAGACCGTCGGCATGCGACATCACCCCGGCCACAATGGCGGCGGCATATTCACCCGCGCTGTGACCCGCCACGGCGGCAGGCGCGATGCCCCAGCTTTGCCAGAGCGCACAGAGAGCCACTTGCAGCGCGCAGAGCGCCGGCTGCGCATAGCGCATTTGGCTGAGCAGCGCTTCACTCTGCGCACCGAAGAGGATGGCGTCCAACGGTTGGTCGAGCAGCGGCGCAAGCAGCGCGGCGCTCTCATCGAGGCTGGCACGGAAGACGGTCTCTGTCGCGTAGAGGGCGCGCCCCATGCCCGGGTAGTGCGCCCCCTGGCCCGTGAAGAGAAAGACCACACCGGGCGTCGACTGCGCTGTGTCGCGTGGATTTGACGCCAACTCTTCAAGCTGGGCGCGCAAGTCGTGTACGCTCCCACTCACCAGTGCCGCGCGATGGGCAAGGTGTGCACGCCCCAGGTTGGCTGTGCAGGCGATGTCGGCAAGGTGAAGTTCCGGGTGCGCCTCCAGGTGGGCGGCATAGCGAGTGGCGAGTGCGCCCAGCGCACTTGCACTCCGTGCCGAAAGCGCCACTACGTGCAAGCCGTCAGCTGCTTCGTCGCGCTCGGGTACTCCCGGCGCCTCTTCCACAACCAGGTGCGCGTTGGTGCCGCTCAACCCAAAGGAACTGACGCCAGCAATCCGCGTGCGACCGCGCACAGGCCATGCGGTCAGTTGCCGGGGAATGTGGATCGCCCCGCCCAACGCGGCAATGTGGGGGTTGAGTGTGGCCAGGTGGAGGTGCGGCGGAATCTCCTTGTGCTGGAGCGCGAGCACAGTCTTGATGAGCCCGGCAATGCCTGCCGCCGCCTCTGTGTGCCCCAGATTTGTCTTCACCGAGCCGATGAGCAGCGGGTCCTCGGCCGGGCGACCTGCGCCCAGCACCTGCACGAGCGCGCCTACTTCAATGGGATCACCTAGCGGGGTGCCTGTACCGTGCGCCTCCACATAGTCCACGGCGTTCGCGTCGACGCCGCCATCGGCCAGCGCCGCACGCAGCACCGCCTCCTGCGCAGGGCCGTTGGGCGCGGTGATGCCGCTGCTGCGCCCATCCTGATTGACGGCTACGCCGCGGATGACAGCGAGCACGCGGTCGCCTGCGGCTAACGCATCATCCAATCGCTTAAGCACGATCATGGCACAGCCTTCAGCGCGCACGTAGCCGTCGGCGGCGGCGTCAAAGCTCTTGCAGTGACCATCCGCCGCGAGCATGTTGGCGCGTGCGAAGTTGAGCGTCAGTTCGGGCGAAAGCATGAGGTTGACGCCGCCCGCCAGCGCCAGGCTGCAAGAACCGCTGCGCAGGCTCTGCATGGCTGCGTGAATCGCCACGAGGGATGATGAGCAGGCGGTGTCGAAAGCAATGCTGGGGCCGCGCAGTCCCAGGGTGTAGGAGATGCGCCCGGCGGCAACGCTGGCGGCGGAGCCTGTGGTCACGTAGCTGTCAATCTGGTTGGCATCGCGCAGCATGAGCCGCATGTAGTCGCTGTTGCTGATGCCCAGGAAGACACCCGCGTCCGTTTCGTAGAGGCTATCGGGCGCGATCGCTGCATGCTCCAGAGCCTCCCATGTGACTTCCAGCAGGAGCCGCTGCTGCGGGTCCATGCTCTCGGCCTCGCGCGGGCTAATTGCAAAGAAAGGGGCGTCAAACTGGTCAATATCTCGCAGGAATGCGCCAAAGCGCGTAGCCTCAGGCGATGCGGCGTCAGGATTGTCCGGGTCGTGGAGTGTAGCGGTATTCCAGCGATCGACGGGCACTTCACCGACGGCGTCCACGCCGTTGCGCAGCAACTGCCAGAAGGAGTCGGCGTCCACTGCGCCGCCAGGGAAACGCAGCCCCATGCCGACAATGGCAATGGGTGCATGCTGCTGCTGCTCCAGCGTGGCCACGCGTGCGCGCAGGCTGCGGATTTCCAGCAGCGCGCGCTTGACGGCCGAAAGCTCCAGTGGGTTAGATGAATCACTCATAGCAACGTCTCGGATAGGGCCTGCAGGATGAAGTGGGTGATTGCGGGTGAACGAATCGGTCAATTTAGATCGCCCAATTCGGCCAACAGCAGCGCCTCGGCCTCTGCGTCCGAGAGCGACGCGATGGCGTCAGGTGGCGCGGGTTGCGGCGTGCGCCATTCCGTGTCGGCGGATGGTAGTCGTTTGCGCAGGTAGTTCGCCAGCGCCTCCAGCGTCGGATAGTCAAAGAGCAAGGTAGCGGGCAGCGGCTCGTCCAGCAGCGCGCTCAGGCTGTTGCGCAGCTCGACGGCCATGAGCGAATCCAGCCCAAGTTCCGCCAGGGCCTTGCGCAAGGGGACATCCTGCATTGCCGGCAGCCCGAGCACCTTGATGGCCTGCGCCCGGATCAAGGCGACAAGCCTTTCCTGCTGCTGTGAGGACGGTATCTGCAGCCATTGCTCGCGAAAAGTGGCCGCAGGGTTCTCTGGTCCGAGTGTGCCATGGGCGGCGGTCTGCGGCTGTGGCGCTGCATACAGCGCGGCAAAGAGCGATGTCGCGCGATCAGCCGCCGCAAACCGGTTGGGCTTGAGAATGGCGACGCGCCCATCGTCCAGACTGGCGGTGCTTGCCATTGCCACATCCAGCGCGGCCAGCGCCTGGTCGGCGGCAAGTGGATCCAGCCCCTGCCCGACGATGCGCGCGCGGTCGCGCTCGGTCAGCCTTGCGGTCATGCCGAGCCCATCCCACGGCCCCCAGGCAACGCTCAGCGCAGGCAGCCCGGCGGCGCGGCGCTCCGTAGCGAGGGCGTCCAGAAAGGCATTGGCCGCGGCGTAGGCGCCCTGGCCCGCCGTGCCAAAGAGCGCTGCCGCCGATGAGAACAAGACAAAGAAGTCGAGCGGCAGCGGGAGTGTCTGCTGGTGCAGCGCCCACGCCCCAGCCACCTTGGGCGCAAGTACGGCCTCCATGCGCGGCCAGTTCTGCTGCATGAGCACACCGTCGTCATTGACGCCGGCAGCATGGAGAACGCCACGCAGCGGGGGCAGCGTTTCGGCAATCAGTTGGAGCGTCCGGGCAAGTGCGGCAGCGTCGCTAATATCCGTCGCAAAGGTATGGATGTGTGCTCCTTGCGCTTCCATCTCCGCGATGGCTGCGCGCGCCGCCGCATCAGGCTCGTGGCGTCCCAGCAGTGCAAGCGAACGTGCGCCCCCTGCCACCCAGTGGCGCGCTACGGCCAGTCCCAGCCCGCCCAATCCACCGGTAATGAGATAGGTGGCGTCCGGCCGCAGCGTTGCGTGGTCTTCCTCCAGCGTGAGCACAATCTTGCCTACATGGCGCGCCTGCGCCATGAAACGGAAGGCCTCCACCGCCTGCGTCATGGGGAATAGAGTCATGGGCAGCGGTGTCAGCGTGTGATCCGCCAGCCCCGCCGCGATGGCGCGCAGCATGGCCTGGAACGTGGGTGGGTCATTGCGGGCAACATCACCCAGGAAGAGAATGGCGTACTCCACGTCGGGGCGGCGGGCGGCCATCTGCGCGGGAGACCAGATGTCGCGTTTGCCAATCTCGATGAAGCGACCGTTGGGCGCGAGCAGGTCAGCGCTGTGCGCGATGAAGTCACCGGTTAACGAATTGAGCACAATGTCCACGCCCTGCCCGCCACTTGCGGCCATGACGCCTGCTGCGAAGTCGAGCGAACGCGAATCAAAGACGTGGGCCACGCCCATCTCTTTGAGCCGAGCCCGCTTGTCGGGATTGCCCGCCGTGGCAAAGACCTCGGCCCCCGCGCGCTGCGCAAGCTGCACGGCGGCCATGCCCACGCCCCCCGCGCCTGCATGGATGAGCACCCGCTCCCCTGGCTGCAGCCGGCCCACCTCAAGTAATGCGTAGTGCGCCGTCAGAAAGGCAATCGGTATTGTCGCGGCTTCCGTTGTGGATAGCCCACTGGGAATGTGCGTCACCAGAGCGGCGGGCGTCGTGACAAAGTCCGCCATAGACGCGTGCGCCATGCCCATGACGGCGTCACCGACGCGCAGCCCCTCGACGCCGGGGCCAACGCGCACGACCTCGCCGCCGCACTCGTCACCCAAATCCCAGGTGGCGCCGGGATAGAGGTCGAGCACGTTGAGCACATCGCGGAAGTTGAGTCCGGCGGCGCGCACGCGGATTTCCACCTCGCCGGCGCCGGGCGCCCGCCGTACCTGCGGCACGAGGGAGAGGTTGTCGAGAACACCGCGTGCACCAATGTCGAGGCGGCGCGGCGCGGCCTTTGCATCAGTTTGCGCTTGCTCGATTTCCATGGCGCGCAGGCGCGGCACGAGTCGCTTGCCGCCGCGCAGCGCCACCTGGCTTTCGTGCGTCTCCTCG
>CAYJNV010000004.1:5064-35413 GCA_964370975.1 uncultured Caldilineaceae bacterium
CTGCGCCGCCTGCGGATCATGGCTATTGTCGAGCGCAGGAGCGTCAAGCGCGCACAAGTGGATGACGCCGCGCAGGTCGCCGTCCAGCATACGACGCAGCGCCCGGTCGGCTTCCTCTGCGTCGATGAGTTCGGCATGCCCGCCGGCCTGCTCAATCTGGCGTGCCAGCGCCGCGCCTACACCGCCGCCGTCTGCCACGATCAGCCAGCCACCGTGCGGGGGCGTGCCGGAGGCGGCGGGCGTGGCCTCGTCCCAGGCCAATGCGTAGAGGAGTGCGCCATCGCCCTGGCCGGTAAGGCGGGCGCGCGCGCCGCTGCCTGCACGCTGCAGCCGCAACCCTGTGAACTCGGCAGCGAGCGTGCCATCGTGGGTATAGAGCGCCACATCGGCAATCAGGCTGCTGCCGTCCGCTGCCGCGCTGCGACGACGCAGATGGCTCCAGAGCTGCGCGCCATGCGCCCCGGGCAGGTCGTGCAGGCGTAACGCCTCGAGCGCAACCGGCAGGTACAGCTCGCGGTCATCGCCTGGCAGCAGGCTGTTGAGGGGCTGCAACGCGGCATCCAGCAGGGCGGGGTGATAAGACCAGGGACCTGTCGCAGCGTCCGCTCGCTCGGCCTGGACGATCGCCGCCAGCGCCTCATCGTCGCCCAGATGAATGTCTTTCACATTGCGATAGGCCGGCCCAAAGTGCAGTTCGCGTGTGTCCGCCGCGGTATAGTGCGAATCTGCCGTTATGTGCGTTGTACAGCGCGCCTTGACAAGCGCCACATCGAGTGAAGGCTCGTGTGCGGATGTCGATCTAGCTGCTGCACGACCGGCGGCGTGCACAACCCACGCGTCGTCCTTGCCCAGGCTCAATATCCGAAAGCGCGCGCCATCGGCGTCCGCCGCTAAATGAACCTGAACGGGGCGCAGTGAGTCGCTCAGGGGCAACGCAGCCACAATCTCCACGTCGGTGAGCGTAGCGCCGTGTGCGCCGCTGTACGCGGCAAAGGCAGCTTCGGCTAATGCCAGGTAGACGGTGGCGGAGAGCAGCGGTGCGCCAGCCACCAGGTGATCAGCAGCAAATGCGGGGCTGCTGGCGCTGAACTCCATCTCGTAGACTACACCTTCGAGACCGGGCGCGCGGACGCGCCGCAGCACGGATGCCGGACTGGGGGCAGCTGCAGTACGGGCAGCCGGTGTGAACCAGTAGCGCTTCCGCTGCCAGGGGTAGGTGGGCAGCGTCGCGTGGCGACCGCCGGGGGGCAGCACTCTTTTCCAGTCAAGCGGCACACCGCAGGCGTGCAACTGCGCCGCAGCCGCAAGCATCGTTGCGCGCTCTTCGCGCCCCCGCCGCAGCGACGCGGTGACCACGGCTGCATGGCCGCCGGCTTCCAGCGTCTCGTGCATGGCGACAGCCAGCACAGGGTGGGGCGATAATTCGATGAAGGTGTTGACGCCTGCAGCCGCCATGGCCTCCAGCGCGGCGGCGAAGCGCACCGGCTCGCGCACGTTTCGCCCCCAGTAGGTCGCATCCAGTTCGCTGCCCGCCGCCTGCCTGCCCGTAACGGTCGAGTAGAATTGGGTCGCGGCGGCGTGCGGCGCAAGGCCGGCGAGCGCAGCCGCGAGTGCATGGCGCTGGGGCTCCATCTGCGGGCTGTGAAAGGCATAGTTGACGGGTAGCAGGCGCACATCGACGCCCGCCGCGCGCCAACTGTCAAGCGCAGCGTCCACCGCTGCCGGCGTGCCGGAGATGACCGTCGTGGCGGGCCCGTTGATGGCAGCGACTGTGGGGCCATGGGGGCCGCGCAGCGCCTGCTCCACGTCAGCGGCAGGCAACGCGATCGAGGCCATTTTGCCGTGGCCTGTGGCGGCCTGCATGAGGCGGCCGCGCTCGAGCACAATGCGCGTTGCATCGGCAAGTGTGAGGATGCCGGCAATGTGCGCGGCGGCAATTTCGCCTACGCTGTGGCCCACCACGGCTTGCGGCGTCACCCCCAGGGACCGCCAGAGCGCCGCCAGTCCCACCTGCAGCGCAAAGAGCGCCGGCTGCGCGAACTCGGTCTGGTCAAGCCGCGAGCTGTTTTCGTCGCGCGCCAATTCCTCAAGCAGCGACCACTCTGCACCCGCCTTGGCAAACAGCGAATCGCACTGCTCAATTTGCGTGCCGAATGCCGGTTCAGTCGCCAGCAGTTCGCGCCCCATGGCCCACCACTGCGGACCCTGTCCCGAGCAGACGAAGGCAACCTGGCGGCGTGTGGCCGCGTCTCGCACGCCAAGCGTCAACCCCGGCGGCATCTCGCCCTGCACGAACGCGTCCAGCCGCTCTGCCATTGCGGCGCGGCTGCACCCCGCCACCACCAGGCGCTGGTCATGGTGCGTGCGCCGCAGCGCCGCAGAGGTGCAAATGTCGAGCAGGCTGTCGCCATCCGCCGCGCGCAGCCGCGCTGCATACGCCTGGGCAAGCGCGCGCAATGCGTCTTCCGATTGCGCCGAGAGGGGCAGCAACAGTTGTGCATCTTCGGCCACCGAAGTCGCCGCTGCGGCTGGCAAGCGCGGCGCTTCCTCGAGAATGACATGCGCGTTGGTGCCGCCAAAACCAAAGGAACTGACGCCTGCGCAGCGTGGCGCGACACCCCTTGGCCAGGGTCGCATCTCGGTGGGAATATAGAAGCGCGTATCGTCGAGCGCAATGTGCGGGTTGAGGCTTTGGAAGTGTAGGTGCGCCGGAATGGCCTCATGCTGCAGGCTCAGGATGACCTTAATCAGACCGGCCATGCCCGCCGCTGCCTCGAGGTGGCCGAGGTTGGTCTTGACGGACGCGAGCGCAATGGGGGGCGAAGCGGGACCCGGCGCGCCGAGCACCGCAGCCAGAGCCTCGACCTCAATCGGGTCGCCCAGGGCCGTACCCGTGCCGTGCGCCTCGATGCAGCTGATCTGCGCAGGCGAGACGTGTGCGTTGGCCAGCGCGCGCCGCACCACTTCCTGTTGCGCGAGGCCATTGGGTGCTGTCATGGCGGTCGATCGCCCATCCTGGTTGACGGCAGAGCCGCGGATGACCGCCCAGATGGGGTCGCCGTCGGCAAGCGCGTCGGCGAGGCGCTTGAGCACCACAACGCCGCAGCCTTCGCTGCGCACAAAGCCATTGGCGCGCGCATCAAAGGTCTTGCAGCGGCCGTCGGGGGCCATGAGCCCCCACTTGGAAAGAGAAATGGTCTGTTCGGGCGAGAGAATTGCGTTGACGCCGCCGGCGAGCGCCAGGTTGCTGTCTCGATTGCGCAGGCTCTGGCAGGCAAGGTGCAGGGCGACAAGCGATGACGAGCAGGCCGTGTCGACGGCCACGCTGGGCCCTTGCAGGTCCAGCAGGAACGAGAGACGGTTGGGAATAATGCAGTTGATGTTGCCTGTGATCGTGTGCGCACCGATCTCGGCGCGCTGCTGATATTGGCTGAGCGTGTAGTCAAAAAGGGTGGCGGCCATGAAGACGCCCGTCAGGCTGCCGGCAAGTTGCTCGCGCACGATACTGGCGCGCTCAAGCGCTTCCGAGGCGACCTCGAGCACAAGGCGCTGCTGCGGGTCCATATGGATGGCTTCGCGCGGCGCAATTTCGAAGAAGGGAGCGTCGAAGGCATCGATGTTCTCAACAAATCCGCCCCAGCGGGTGTTGATTTTGCCCGGCGCAAAAGGGTCGGGGTCATAGAGCGCGTCGGCATCCCAGCGATCGGGCGGCACGGTGCGAATCGCGTCGACACCATTGGCCAGCAGCTCCCAGAAGGCTTCGGGCGTATCAGCGCCGCCGGGGAAGCGGCAGCCTGCGCCGATGATGGCGATCGGCTCGGCGGCGAGCAAATCCATGCCATTCATCTGGCCGCCAACCTGTTTGCGCGCCTGTTGCGCAAGCAGGGCGAGCTTGATTGCGGAGATGTTCTCAGGGTCCCGGCTGGTCAATTCTCTGCTCCTTCCAGCAGTGCACGCAGGGCATCGTCGTCACTGATTTCCTGGACGTCGCGGAGCAGCGACGCGAACTGTTCACCGTCGTTTGCAGCGGCAAGGGCTTCGCCTACGGCTGCGTCCTCTTTGTCAGCAGCAGCCGCGAAGAGCCTGCCCAGGAGAAACTTACTCAGCGCGTTGACGGTTGGGTAGTTCCACGCCAGCGTCGAGGGCAGCCTCATCCCCAAATCGAATTCGAGGCGATTGCGCAGTTCCACACCCATCAGCGAGTCCAGCCCCATAGCGCCAAAGGGCTTCGCTGGGTTGAGCCGCTCTGGCTGCAGCTTGAGTACGCGCGCCGCGGCCTGCCGCACGTGCGACTCCAGCAGCGCCAGGCGTGCATGCGGCTCGGCGCTCTCAATCTGGGTGCGCACGGAGATGGCGTGTGCGGCTGCTTCACTTGCGCCTGCGTGATCAAGCGTTAGTTGCGCGGCCACTTCAACCAGGATCGGCAGCGGCCGCGCGAGCTGCGCTGCCGTCAGCACTTGGGCGTTAATGGGCGCAAAGACGGCTTGCGCGAGCGAGCCCTGCATCAGCATTTCGAGTGTGTCCAGCCCATCCTGTGTGCGCAAGGCTTGAAAGCCCCTTGACGCCAGCAGGCGATCCGCCATGGCTGTGCGCTGCCTGTATTCCTCTGAAGAGGAAGTTTCGTCGCCGACCCAGACGCCCCAGTTAATACTGAGTGCATGGCGACCAGAGGCAGCCATATTGTGGGCGAGCGCATCCAGAAAGGCGTTGGCGGCGGCATACGCGCCCTGGCCGGGCTGCGGCAGCAACGCTGCAACTGAAGAATAGAGCACAAAGAAATCAAGCTCGCTCAGCAACTTGCCAAGATGCCATGCGCCCGTGACTTTGGGGCGCAACAGCGTACTCAATGTCTCCGGTTCAAGCTCGCTGACCAGGTGGCCATCGAACAAAGCCGCCATGTGGACGACGCCGCGGATCGGTGGCCAGCCTTCAGCGCGGTATTTCTCCAGCCATGCGCCCAGCGCGGTTTCATCGCCCACATCAAGCGAGGCAACATGCACGCTTGCGCCTGCCTGCTCCAGCGCACGCACGAGCGCAACGCGAGCGCCCGAGGGGCTTTCCGGATCAAGCGCTGCCCACTGGTCACGCGCGGGTAACTCTGTACGCCCTATAAGGATTAGACGGCGCGCACCCCGTGTCACAAGGCGGTGCGCAACCTGCGCGCCCAGGCCGCCGAAGCCACCCGTGAGTAGATAGGCGCTGTCGGCGCGCAGGTGCAAGGGTGGGGACACAGCCTGTGCTGGCGCTGGCGCCATGCGGGCTACGAAGCGCTCCGCGCCGCGCAGCGCCACCTGATTCTCCCTCTCCCCCGTGGAGAGTTCGCGCAACAACAGCGCCGCGGCGTGCTGGGGCGCATGCGCCGGATCAAGGTCGACAAGCCGGGTCCGGAGATCGGGCAACTCCTCCGCCAGCGCGCGGCCGAGCCCCCACAGCGGGGCCTGCGTCAGCGCGTGGCTGCGGTCGGCGTCGGTGACACGCTGTACACCCTGTGTGACGATGGTGACGGCGGTTACCATGCCGGCGGCCTGCAACGCCTGCACCAGGCCAATCAGGCCACCCATGCTTTCTGCGTGGGCCTGCTGCAGAGACTGCGCCGTGAGTACGTCAGCCTGGGGCGCATCCAACCCCCACAGGTAGACGACGCCAGCGGGGCTGGTGCTCCCGAAGGCTTCAGCCAGCAGGGTAGGCACATCTGCGCCTTTGGCAACAATAACGGCGGGCAGGCCGCCGGCTGCGAAGCTTGCTGCCAGCGCAGCGCCCACGCCACCCGTGTCTGTGAGTATCAGCCACGGGGCCGAGGCGATCGGCAGAGTGGGCACGTCGGGCGCAAGGGGCGCGGGCAGCCAGGCAAGAGTGTGCAGCGCACGGCTCAGGTTTTGCGCGGCATCGAGCCGCTGCATTTCGATAGCAGCGATCGTGGCAATCGGAACGCCGTCGCTGTCATAGAGGTGCACGCGCGCCGTGGCTGTGGCCCCACGAGTGTGCACTGTGATGTGGACATGGCACCACAAGCGCTGCTGCGGCGGCGCGAAGTGCGTGGCGCCCCGCACGGTGACGGGCATCCACAGTTCAGGCGCCATGTCGCTTCCGGACGCTGCGAACGCTGCTAGCTCAAAGCAGGGTTCAAAGAGGAGCGATGCATCCTGCGCATCGGCAGGGCCGGCGATTTCCGCCAGAATCTCATCGTTGCGGCGCCACAACCACTCCACGCGCCGCAGCGGCGCGCCAATGCGCACACCGGAACTCTCCAGGTGCGCGTAGAACGCGTTCCCGCTGATAGGCTCTCCCTCGCGGCGCAACGCCTCGAAGACACCGCTGCCCACTCCTGGCGGTGGAGGCGATGGGTGGTCGGCAGCGCAGACGGTGGCTTGCCACACCGGCTGCCACGCCTCGTTCACGTGGCTAAAGCACTCCACGCTGGTCGGGCCGGCCCCATCGGCATGCGCAGAGACTTGCACGCGCGTCGGTCCATCGTCCACAAGTTCAAGCAGCCGTCGAAGGCGAATATCTACCGATGCCACCGGGCCGGCTGCGCGCGTGGCAGCTGCCAGCGCACACTCAAGGGCAGCCGCGGCGGGCACGCTGGGCGCATTGCCCAGGCGGTGGGCATAGAGCAGGGGATGTGCAGCCGCCGTGAGGCGGTTCTCCCATACGTGGGCGCCATTGGCCAGCGCAATGGGCCAGCCAAGCAGCCAGTGGTCGGACCTTGCGTGCTGCCCAGTCGCGGCTGATACTTCGAGCCAGTGGCGCTCGCGCTGCCACGGATAGGTGGGCAACGGCGTCGCCCCGCCTGCATCCAGCCGATTACAACCCACTGCGCCGCCACCTACACACAGCGCGCCCAATGCCGCGCGCAGCGCAAGCGGGCCATTGGCGCCACGCCGCATAGCAGCCAGCGCCGCGCCATCCAGGTCGTGCTGGCGCATCCCCTCTTCGATGGCCTGGACCAGCACGGGGTGAGGGCCCATCTCCACAAAGAGAGTGCAGCCGGCGACGATGAGCTGCTGTATGCTCTCGCCAAAGCGCACTGGTTGGCGCAGGTTGTGCGCCCAATAGGCGGCCCCCAGTCCGCGCCCCTCTTCAACGTGCGTGGAGACAGTGGAGTGGAAGGGGATCGTCCCGTCAACCGGCTGGAGACCCACAAGCGCATCCCGCAGTTCTGCAGCCAGCGGCTCCATCTGCGGGCTGTGTGAGGCGACGTCCACGTTCACGCGCCGGCAGAAGACGTTGCGCGCCTCCAGTGTCGCCAGCACAGCGTCGACTGCACCGGGTTCACCCGAGATGACCGTGGACTGGTTGCTGTTGATCACCGCCACCGAAACGCGATCGGCGTAATCAGCAATAGCAGCTTCCGCATCGGCCGCCGAGAGGCCGACGACCGCCATGGCCCCCTGGCCCGCCACGCGGCGTAGCAGCCGGCTGCGATGGCAGATCACCTGCGCCGCATCGTCAAGAGTGAGAATGCCCGCCACGTGCGCTGCGGCCACCTCGCCCAAACTGTGGCCAACCACGGCGTCGGGTGGCCCCGCCCATGCCTGCCAAAGCGCCGCCAGCGCCACCTGCACGGTAAAGAGCACGGGCTGCAGCTTGTCAATGTGCTCGAGCCAGCTTGCATCGTCGGATTCAAGTAGGGCCAGGGGCGACCAGCCCGCGGCGGCGTGAATGGCCCTGTCGCAGCGCAGAATCGCCTCTCTAAAGATGGGCTCCTGCACCAGCAGGTCCTGGGCCATGCCCTGCCACTGCCCACCCTGGCCGGGGAAGACAAAAGCGACGCGTGGCGGCGCGGTGGCTTCGCCGGTCGCAAGCAACTCATGTGCGCCGCCGGCGATGTAGGCGTCGAGCGCTTCCCCCGCCTCGGCCGGGCTGCGGGCCGCCACGGTAAGTCGCAGCGGCAGGTGCTCGCGGCGCGTGGCGGCGCTCCAGCAGATGTTGCCCAGGTTCGCCTGGTCCTGCGCAAGCAGCGCGCGGTAGCGCGTGGCCAGCGCCGCCAGCGCCGCAGGGGCGCGTGCCGAAAGCAGCAGCAGGTGGCCGCCGCCGTCTTGCTCGGACTTGTGAACGATGGGCGGGGCTTGCGCCTCAAGCACGACGTGCGCGTTGGTGCCGGCAATGCCAAAAGCACTCACGCCTGCCCGCGCCGGTGTCAGTCCATCCGGGAAGGGCTGCAGTCGGGTGCAAATGCGCAGTCGCCAATCCTCCCAGGGCACGGCGGGGTTGGGTGTCTGCTGGTGCAGGCTCGCCGGGACTTGCCCGTGGTGCAGCGCCAGCGCCGTCTTGATGAGCCCTGCCACCCCTGCTGCGCCTTCTGTGTGGCCAACATTTGTTTTTATCGAACCGACAAGGCACGGCTGGTCAGCAGGGCGCCCGACGCCCAGCACTGCGCCGAGCGCGGCCAGTTCCACAGGATCACCGGCGCTGGTGCCGGTGCCGTGCGCCTCAACATAATGAACTGTGGATGGCTCCACGCCGGCATTGGCATAGGCGCGGCGGAGCATCTCCACCTGCCCTGCCTGCCCCGGTGTGGCGAGGAAGCCGCTGCTGCGCCCGTCATTGGTCACGGCGCTGCCGCGAATCAGTGCATAGATGGTGTCGCCATCCGCCAGCGCCGTGGAGAGACGTTTGAGCGCCACCAGCCCCGCGCCTTCGCTGCGCACGTAGCCGTCGGCGGCCGCATCGCCGAACTTGCAGCGGCCATCGGGCGCCATCATGCGCGCCTGCGAATAGGCAATGGTGATGTGGGGCTGGAGGATTACGTTGGCGCCCCCAGCCAGCGCCATGGTGCATTCGCCGCTGCGCAGGCTTTGGCACGCCAGGTGCACAGCCGCCAGCGATGACGAGCAGGCTGTGTCAACGGTGAGGCTGGGTCCCATCAGATCAAGAAAATAGGAGAGGCGGCCGGACGCGCTGTAGCGCCCGCTGCCTGTCGTCATGTAGAGGTCCACATTATCGGGATCGGCAAAGAGGCGCGCCTCGAAGTCGTTGAGCCATAGCCCCACGAAGACGCCGGTTTGTGTACCGGCAAGACGACTGGGCGCAATGCCCGCATCTTCAAGCGCTTCCCATGCGACTTCAAGCAGCAGGCGCTGCTGGGGATCGAGTCGCTCTGCCTCGCGCGGCGACAGGCCGAAAAAGTCGGCGTCCAGTTGGTCGATTCCGCCCAGGAAGCCACCCCAGCGCGACATGATGTGGCCTGGCGTGGCAGGGCGTTCGGCGTAGAGCGCCTCGGCGTCAAAACGGTCAGCGGGAATCGGGCCAATCGCGTCGAAGCCCTCGGCCAGCAGCGCCCAGAGTCGTGCCGGGCTATCTGCGCCGCCCGGAAACCGGCAGCCGATGCCCACAATGGAAATCGGCTCGCGCGCTGCCGGCTCGCGCGCTGCCGACTCTCGATGCGCGGCAACGAGAGCCTCTGCCTGCACGGCATTGGGCACAAGTTGGTCGCTCATGCATCGCTCCTTTCCCGCAGCACGCCTGCATTGGCCGGAAGCGCATCGGCCAGTGTCGCGATCAGCGTCTGCACCAACGCGGTCCGCGCGTCGTTGATGTAGAAGTGCCCGCCCGCAAACTGCTTCGTGCGGAAGGCGCAGGTCGTCTGGCTCTGCCAGGCCGCCAACTCCGGCAGCGTAACGCGGCTGTCATCCACGCCTCCCAGCGCCATAATCGGGGTGTTGAGCAACGGTGCGGGCGCGTATGTGTACGTCTCGAGCAGTTCCAGATCGGCGCGCAGCGCAGGCAGAAAGAGGCGCAGCAACTCCACATCCTCCAGCAGCGCGCGTGGGATGGCGTTGTAGCGACGGATGAGCGCGCCCACGAAGGGCCCATCTTCCAGAGTGTGAATGAGCGCTTCGGGCTCAGCCAACTGGGGTGCGCGGCGGCCAGAAACAAAAAGCCAGGCCGGCGGCGGCGCACCGGTCGCGTGCAGCGCACGTGCCAGCGCAAAGGCCATCAGCGCACCCATACTGTGTCCAAAGATGGCGTAGGGGCGATCCGTCAGGTCGAGCATGGCAGGCGCGAGCGCGTCAATTGCACAGGCCATGCGTTTGCAGGGCTGCTCGCGCAGGCGCCCTTCGCGCCCAGGGAGCAGGACCATGCCAAGCTCCACCCAATCAGGCAGCAGCGCCAGCCAGGGGTGCCACGCAGCCGCGCCGCCGCCGGCGTAGGGCATGCAAATGAGACGCACGCGCGCATGCGGACGCACGATCGGGCGCATAATCCATGCGCCCTGAGGAACATCACGCAGACCGTCCATTACTGCGTTTCTCCGGCGAAGCCTACCTGGCCCGGATGCGCTTGCGGGAGCATGTCAGTCAACTCAATGAGCGCGCCGACTTCCCGGCCGTCGCTTGCCGCGCCAAGCCCCACTTCGTCGGTTGCATACGGCGCTGCCCCGGTGCGCTGCACGCACTTGCGGTAGAGTCGTTCGATCTGCTCGATCTCGGCCGTAAAGCTGCCAAAAGGGAGCGCATTGCCGCGCAGTGCGGCTATCAACCCCGGTTCGTCAATCATGCGCTGCATCTGGACAGCAAGGGATGTGGCATCATCCGGCGCAAAGAGCAGCCCGTTGTGACCATGCTGCACAAGCTCGGCAATACCGCCCAGATCTGTCCCGATCACCACAACGCCCATCGC
Organism: uncultured Caldilineaceae bacterium; assembly: GCA_964370975.1. GTDB lineage: Bacteria > Chloroflexota > Anaerolineae > Caldilineales > Caldilineaceae > UBA5069. The sequence continues at coordinate 15,688 of CAYJNV010000004.1, forward strand.
CTGCGCCTCGAGAATAATGTTGGGGCTGTTCTCGAGCCAGCGTGAGGGCACAACCAGCACGTCGATGCGTGCCAACGCTTGCCAAATTTCGGCATGCGGCAGCATGGGCGCCCACTCCACATCCTCCATGGTGGCCGAGAGGGTGCGGACTTCTTCGGCGTAGTTCTCTTCGCCGCGAGAGGAACCGCGCAGGGTGAGGCTGCGCGGGTGCTCGCCTTCCAGTTGCCCCCATGCCTCGATGAGGGTGTGAACGCCCTTGTGGCGCTTGATTTGGCCAAAATAGCCAAAACGCACGGCCAGTGCAGGCACACGCAGCGGGCAGGCATTGAGATCAACGCCCTGGCGCAGCATATGCACGTGGTCAGGCCGAATGCCATGATCGATGTAGAGCTTAGCCAGCACATTGGAGGGTGCAATGAGTGCGTCCGCCATGGAGAGCGCTTCGGTCAACGCACGCCGCCGCTCGGCCTGCTTGTCCATACCCAGCTTGCCGGCAAGGGACGCGTTCTTTTCGGCCATGTTCCAGAAGAGGTCCAGCAAAGGACGCGCCACCTGGGCTGGGATGCGGAAACGCCGGTAAATCTCCCACTGACAGCGCGCACAGCCGCTGGGCGAAGGCCCATCGCAGCGCTGGCCATCCGTGCGCACCATGATGATGCGGTGACAGAGCCACCAGTAATCAGTCAAGGAGACAAGCACCGGCACCGCCAGCGCCTTGGCCGTATGTATGACGGCCAGCCCCGTGAGATAGCCGCTGAAGAGGTGGATGACATCGGGCGCCCAGCGCTTGATCAATCCAGCCAGTTCGAAAGCGATGTCGGGGTGGTGATACTCCTGGTGGTGGAGGTTGCCGTCATTGTCATAGCGCAATTGCATGTGATGTACGAGAACATCATCCTGCATGTGCTCGTGGTTAGCGGGGCCGCTCTCGGCGCCGGGGAATGACTCGGCACTCAGCACGGCGACGTCATGACCTGCTGCAACCAGACCGCGCGCGGTCCGTTCGGCGCGCAACTCGGCGCCGCCGGTAAATGCGGGAGGATATCCATGGGCAACAATCAGAATTCGCATGAAGCACTCTGCGTCGTGGGTCGAGTGACGATGGCGCGCGGACTTGTTCCGGCGGAATCGGGCTGATCCAACAGCGTGCGCAGGACCAGCTCGATCGTAATTAGCGGAGCGATCTTGCCAATTGTCCAGAGTTCCGTGCCGCGCTGGTGGCGATCCCACAGATGCCGCACGACATCGGGGGCGAAGTAGCCGCGCGCATTGGTGCGCTCGGCAAAGAGGATCTCTTCGGCCCATGCGCGCAGGTCCGTGCGCAGGTAGTTCTCGTAGTCAGCGTAGAGGCGCGTGCGCGGCGTGGCGGGCGGCCCGCCCAGGCGACCTGCGATGCGACGCACACCTCTGCGCGCACGCTGCAAGGCAGCATGGCTGCCGCGCACAAGGCGGCTGCTGTGTGGCAGCAGTTCGTCTTTCTCGCTGGGTACACGCGCCAGCGCCGGCGCGCGCTGCGTAAGCACGGCACGGTGCAACATTGGGCCGGCCAGAATGGATTCAGGCAATCCATACAGAAAATCGACCAATGCGTAGTCAAAGAAGGGACAGCGCACCTCCAAGGCAGCACGCTGAAAGACAATCATGGATTGCGTTGAGCGGCGTACGTGCTGGGCAAGATAAAAGAAGTCTGTGCGCCACGGCTCAGGGTAATGCGCCGTTTGCGCCACGGCTGTAGTGAAGGACGCCCGCGCGAGGTGATGCAGATCACAATGCCCGGGCGGCGCGAAGAGTGCGTCCGCCTCCGCATCCGTCAGTCCCGGCCACGTGAAGTTGTGGCAGAAACTGGTGTAGAGGCGTTCAACGCGCGCCTCCTCGCTCGGGGGGTGTCGCAGCGCGATGTCTGCATCGTACTCGTCAAGGCGACCCCCAAGCGTCGTGCCGCCGTCCCAGCCGCTCAAATTCACATCAACAAGGCTGCTTGCCTCGTCGAGCGTGCTCATGCCGTGGGCGTGCATCCACCCGTGCATCCCCTCCGTGAGAGCCAGGTGCAGATCGCTCTGCTCGCGCACCCAATGGCCGTTGTCAAAGGCGAACCAGCGGTGCGGTCGCCCGGCGCGGCGTGCCGATTCGATGCCGTAGACGACATCACCACAGCCTGGCTGGCCATAGGTGATGGCGGTGACGGGTATCTCCGGCGGGATGAAGCCCAGGATCGTGCGCCCATCCAGTCCGCCGCTCAGGTAGACGCCGACACGGAGCGGGGGTTTGGTCATGGCGTCGATTGCGCGCTGAAACAGGCGGCCGGTCTCTTCCGCCGCTTCGGCGAAGCGAATGGGCGGTCCCGGTTTGATTGCGTCCCAGTCCCAGTAGCGGCTCAATTCAAGACGTCCACCCTGGCAATGATAACGAAGTATGGTGGCGGGTGGAAGCAGGTGTACATCCTCCAGCCAGGTGCGCTCGCCCAGCAGTTGCTGGAAGCGGGTGTACTCAGCGATGGCTGTCAGGTCCACCCGGCGCGGGATGCCCGGTGCCGCCAGCACGCCCTTCATTTCGGGCGCAAAGGCGAAGACCGCGCCCGTATGGGCATAATAGTGCGGATAGAGCCCATAACGGTCAGTGACGAGGGTGAGCCGCTCCGCGCCACGTTCCCAAACGGCGATCACAAAGGCGCCTTCGAGTTGGGTCAGAGCCGCCGCGCCCTCGTGCTGGAAGAGCGCAAGCGCCAGCGCGGCATCGTCGGCGTGCGGCGCAAGCAGCCCTGCGTGTGCAAGTGCGCCGCGTCGCGCCTCCTGATGGTAGAGTTCGCCGCAAAACCAGAGCGCAACAGAGCCATCGTCGGCGCACAGGGGTTGTGGGCCGCGGTTGAAGAGGCCGATGGAAATGCGACCCAGCGCGCCGCTGTGTCCGGCAGGCGCAATTTCGGCCCGCTGGCGCTGCGTGTGGCACATTTCCGCAGCCATTGCATGCGATACTGCCACCGCGCCCGTCATCCCGTCCACTTGGGCGGGCGTGCCAAAATAGCCGAAGAGGCCGCTCATGGCGTCTGCCTCCCAGGCTGCAGGAAGCCCGCAACGCGCATGAACGTCTCGCGGTTCACCAACCCCAGCGCCATAGCCGACAGACCAAAGGTGGAGGCGCCAATCAGCACGGCAACAACCAGCGGCACGGCATCGCCGACTGCCCACACGACAACACCCATGACAGCAACCGCCGCTACCGTGCGCAGCAGCACATCCACACGCCCTGCCTGCAATTCCTTGCTAAGCAGAATGAAGAAGAGCGTAGCATTGATGGCGTCGCTGACCACTGTGACGACCGCGGCCCCCACCACGCCAAAGAACCAGATGGCTGGAACGTAGAGCAGAACGCCCACGATCGTTCCCGTCATGAAGATGCGCCACGCGCGCTGCTCAAGCCCTACGGCTGCGGTGACGTTGCCCGCAAAGGCATTGAAGAGGCGGAGTGGAATGTCCCACGCAATGATAGCCAGCACTGCCGCCGAAGGCGCAAAGGCCGCGCCGTAGAGCAGGAGTACGATCGGCCCGGCCAGCAGCGAGATGCCCGCGGCCGACGCCAGCCCAAACATGGAGAGCCACTTGGTGCTGACCCGAGTCCAGTTGCGAACGGCCTCACGGTCGCTCACGTAGGTGCGCGCCAGAGAGGGGGTGATGACAGCAAGAAAACCACCCAGCAACGAAACGACCGTGGGCACCAGCCTGTACGCCGCACCGTACCAGCCCACTACATTGCTGGGCTGCATCAGGCTGAGAAGCACGGTGTCAACGTTGAAACTGACAGTAAGCGCCAGCGCCGTGAGTGCGAAGGGGAAGCTGGCACGCAAGAAGACGCGAACGCCCGCTGCATCTGCTACCCAGCGCAAGGGACCAACGCCACTGCGCCGCAACGCGATGGCGGAGTAGGCGATCTGGACGGGCATGACGAGGAGCCCGACGGCCACCAGATGGAGCAATCCGCCGCCCAGCCAGAGCACCGTGCCACCCACCAGAATTGTGCCCAGTTGGCCAACAATCTGGTTCACGGTCCACAGGTCATAACGCTCATGCGAGGCCATCACCACCACCAGTGGCGCAAGCAGCGCGGCAAGGATGAAGGTGAGCGTTTGCAGCAGAATGGCAATCACCACGACGCGATCATAGCCCAGCATGATTGCCAAACCGGGAAGGATGAGCACGCTGGCAAAGGAGAGCAGCAGCCTTACGACCAGCAGCTTCCAGAGTAACTGGGGCAGGCGTGTGCGATCCTGTGCGAGCGAACGTTCGACATACTGGGTGGTGCCGAGTTCAAAGAAGATGCTCAGAAGGCCAGTGAAAGCCAATGCCGTCAAATACTGTCCGTAGGCGTACTCGCCCAGCAGGCGCACGCAAACGATGGTGAAGGCAAAGCTCAGCAAACGGACCACGCCCCCACCCGAGGAGACGAAGATTGAATTACGCAAGATCGTCCGCCCCAGCGAGCGCGGCGCAGCGCTACCGTTTGGCGGCGCGCTCTGCGTCGACGGCGCTGCCATTTCGACAACTTCGACTGGTGCGTTCTCGCTGAGGGTCTTGTCGCTCATTGCTCTCTGGTTGGCTGCCCATGCAGGCAGTCATCGAGTTCCGCAAGTAGACGGCTGCCGCGCATTCGCGTTGAATGACGGGATATGGTCAGGCAGCGCAACAACATGTTCAGCGCCGAGATGCGGGCAAGCGTGGTCGCCCGGTTGGAACCAGCCGATCGTCTGCAGCGCGAACAATATGCGCATATGGCTCAAAACACCATCTCCGTGGTGGCTGGTTGCCCACGGAGAAGGGAGGGACTACATATGGGGGTGCGCCGTCGTGCATTCACAATCGCAATCGCCGGCACCCGACAAGAAGCTCGGGCTGATCACGAATGTCATCACTTGGCGCGAACTTCCCCGCACTGTGACTATGCAGCATGCAACCCAATCGCTGCACTCTGCACAGTTCTGCGGTGGCGCAACGAAAAAACAAACAAGAATCGACTACGCTCCCGCAGTGTGGGCTGGCCAAACCGGCGTATTGTTGCACAGCGCAAGTCAAACAGCAAACAACCTATAGACGGAGCAAGACCCACCGTTGCAGCGCAAGGCAGCTTTAGGCTGTGCCTTCAGCCTAAAGCGTGACTCCCGGGCCCACTATGAGCGCGCACCACACTGCGGGCAGGGAGGCCCTTCGCGCGCGGCAGTCACTTCAACCGCCACCGACGGCGGCAAGCCCGCAGAGCACGCACTGCACCAGACCGGTGACCGTTGCGCCGCCGACAAGTGGAGCGCGCCACTTTGCGCCTCATGCAGAAAGCATGATATTGCCGTGAATTGTGGCAGCTACAGCTCCAGCCACATGGCAACCAGCAGCGCCGCGCGTGCAGCAATCTGCTCCACCTCGATGTGTTCGTGGTCGGCGTGGGCGCCGGCGCCGGGCACGCCCAGCCCGTCGAGCGTGGGTACACCCAGTGCGCCGGTAAAGTTGCCGTCACTGCCGCCGCCGGTGCTGCCTTCCCCCAAGTCCAACCCCAGCAGTGCGCCAATCGCACGCACACGTTCATAGAGCGCCAGCGTGGCCGAACGCTCGAGGGGCGGCCGGTTCCAGCCCCCGTGCACCGCGAGCTGCGCGCCGTCCAGCACCGGCCGCAGTGCGTGGATGGCCTGATCCAAGCGATCTGCTTCGGTTTGGGTCCAGGCACGCGTGTCAATCTCCATGCGCACCCTGGCCGGAATGACGTTGGACGCGCTGCCTCCATCAATGACGCCTACGCTGACGGTAGTCCCCTCGACCGGGTTGTTGAGGGCGTGCAGGCGCAGAATCTGATGCGCCGCTTCTTCTATGGCGTGGATGCCCTTCTCGGGTTCCACGCCCGCATGCGCGGCGCGCCCCGTCACCGCCAGCCAGAATTCGCCCACACCTTTGCGCGCCGTCTTGAGCACGCCGCCGGGCAGGGGCGACTCGAGCACGAGTACGTACGCGGCATCACGCGCAGCGGCCTCAATGTGGCTGCGCGATGTGATGCTGCCCACCTCTTCATCGGAAGTCACGAGAATGTGCAGCGGCCGCGGCGGCGTCAGTCCCAGGTCGCGCAGCGCGCGCAATGCAAATTCCACCAGCACCAGGCTCGTCTGCATATCGAAGATGCCAGGCCCGTAGGCCATGCCCTCTTCTATGCGGACGGGGTGGTTGGCCAGCGAACCCACCGGCCACACGGTGTCGTAGTGGCAGAGTACGAGGGCGGGCTTTCCCTGTGCCACAGCAGCGGGTGCAAGCTGAGCCTGCACGTGGTCGCCGGCGTCGGCATTGGGAATGCGCGTGGCCTGTGCGCCGGCTTGGGTATAGCGTTCGACGAGGCGCGCGGCGAAGGCGTCGAGGCGCGCCTTGTCGCCGCTGGGGGTCTCTTCCTCCACAACGGCGCGGATCGCGTCGAGCATGGCGGGCAGGCGTGCGTCAAAGTAGGCGCGCAACTGGGTATAGTCAGTCGGCATGAGGGGTGCTCCAGTGTGAAGGCGAATAGTCTGTCTGTTCCATTATACGCAATGCGCAAACAAAGACGGCGCCCCGATCTGGAGCGCCGTCTCTACTTTCTGGACGATCACTGTCTTGCGGGCTGCCTATGCCTGTACGTGTGCCTCAAGGAACCAGAGCCACTTGTCAAGGTCGCGCGACACGCCCGTGAAGAGGTCTGCCGTGTCCATGTCGCCGGCCTCATCGGCGGTATCAATCGCGGCGCGTGTGCTGGCGGCAAGCTGTGCGTAGCACTTGACCACCTCGCGCACCTGGTCGATGCCGTTGACCGGCTCACCCGTGAAAGCAGGCAGCCGGCTTGAAGCGGCAGCCATGCGCGCGGTGCCCATGGCCATGCCACCCAGCGCCGTCGCGCGCTCGGCAATCGTGTCCACGTGTTCTTCCAGCCCCTCGGCCAGCGTGTCGTAGAGCTCATGCAGTTGCATGAACTGAGGCCCCTTGACATTCCAGTGCGCCTGTTTGGTGATGCTGAAGAGGTCGAATGTGTCGGCCAACTGCTGGTTGCACATGTCGATCATCTGTACGCGCGTCTTCTCGTCAATGTCGATGCTCGTCTTGAACAGCTTGTGGGCCAGTTCGCTCGCGCCATTCTGCTTCATCTTTGTTGCCATCAGTCAATCCTTTTCCGGGTTGTAGTGTGGCCGGGGCCATTCAACGTCCAAAGGGCCTCGGCCCTGGTTAGTTATGCGGCGAGCCACGCCTTGCCGCCCGATGCGGGCAGGTCCACTGTCTGCTGAGTCACTTCGCCAAAGTCGGTATCGTAATCATACACCCACTCGTGCCAGCGGCCCGCGCGCGGGAATGTCACTTCAACACTCTGTGGCGCCCCTGCGAAGTTCAGCCCGATAACGACCTGGCCTCCCTGGTCGTTCCAGCGCTTGAAGACAAGCAGCTTGCGCTCATTGTCCACCACCAGCGCTTCGAGGTTGTTCTGTGTGAGTGCAGAAGTGCTCGCGCGCAGCGCGGCCATGCCGGCGAAGAAATTCCGCACGTCTGCCCACACTGGATCATTCAGTCGGTTCCAGTCGAGCTTGTTGGTGTCGATGGTCTTGGGCGTATGCGTGGCAAACTCCTGGCCGGCGTAGATCATGGGCACGCCCGCCGCGGTGTAGAGTGCTAGCGCACCCAGCTTGCATTTGGCACGCACAGCCTCGTCATTATCAAGCACCGGGTTGGTGCGCACCTCGAATGCGATGCGTTCCTGGTCATGCGACTCGATGTAGTTGATGGCCTGCGCGTTGTCGCGATAACCGCTGTGTGCGAAGATCATCTGGTTGAGCACGCCCGCCATGTCGCCGTATTGATGGCCATGGAACTCGCCCTCGCGCAACTGCGCGCGGAAGTAGCGATGGAAAGACTCGTGCCACGACGCGTCGATCTCGGTCTTCTCTACGACCGAAACGGGGTCATGCAACTGTTCGGCAATCAGCCATACCTGCGGCTTGGTTTGGCGTGCGGCCCATCCCAGGAATTGCATGCCGCTCATCGAGTCGAAGCCAATACCTTCGGCATGGTCGTAGCGAAAGCCATCAATGTGAAATTCGAGCAGCCAGTAATCCTGTACATCGTGGACAAGCCGTTTGGTGGCGTCATTCCAATGATCAAAGTCGGGAAAGCCCCACGGATTGCCGTCCTCGCCAAAGTAGGGACTGTCCTGGTAGGCGTAGAGTCGCGTGAGAGGATTGCTCGAGTCGGTATGGTTGAAGACCATGTCGAGAATGACGCCAATGCCGCGCCGGTGCGCCTGGTCCACCAGTTCCTTTAGATCATCGGCGCTTCCATAGGCGCTTTCGGGCGCAAAGAAATGGGCGGGGTTGTAGCCCCAGCTTACGTCACCGGGGAATTCCTGAATCGGCATCAGCTCGATTGCGCGCACGCCCAGGTCGCGAATGTAGTCGAGCTTCTCGGTGACGCCTTTGTAGCCACCATCCGGGCTGAAGTCGCCTACGTGCAGTTCGTAGATCACCAGCTCGTTCATGGGCCTGACGTGATAGCCTTCATCACCCCAGATGTATGGTTCCTTGCCCACGCTGACGATGGCGTGTGGCTGCGGGCTGCCCTCCTGCCAGCGCAGCCTGCGTGCATACGGGTCGGACACATAGACGGGTTTGTCCGTCTCGGCGTCAATCACGAATTGATAGCCGTATTCACCTGGCTCAAGGTGTAGCTCAGCCACCCACATGCCCGAGTCCAGAACCTGCATCGGGAGTGCGTGCGCGTCCCATTTGTTGAAGTCGCCCACGAGGTGAACGCCCTTTTTCCACGGCGCCCACAGGCCAAAGGTGACGCGTCCATCTCCCATATCGGTTGCGCCCGAGCGAATCGCCTCGGCCGGCGTCCCATCCTTGGGCGGCTGCGCCTGTCCGGGTTCGATTGTGACTGCTCCCATAAGTGTCTCCTGATGAAATGACAGAGTGACCGGTAATTTGCGTAGCGAATGCACACACGCCGATGCGTGTGTGCCCATGACCATCACGATTATATGTGTGTATGTCCTGAAGTTGATTCACTTCTTGATTGGGCCCGCCGCAGCGCGCATGCATGTCACTGTGCGGCATTACAGCGCTTCCTCGGCTTCAATCATCAACGTTTGCAGCCGCTCGTACAGGCTGCGCGTGTGGAGCGGGATATCTTCTTCGACGTTGCCCATTGCGGCGCGCAACGCAGCCAGGTGCGCCTCAATCTGCGCTACTGAGACATCCTCGGATAGGGGCACACTCTGGTATCGCGAAAGACTCCACTGCGCGGCGATCAGTTGGATTGCCACCGCCACAGGCCCGGCGACCAGCAGCCCCACAATACCGAAGGCCTGCAATATCACCAGAGCGACAACAAGCCCCATGATCGAGCCGGCGCGACGGCGCATATCCAGGCGCGGCTCGATCACAAACTCCAGCAGGCCAAGGATCAGCGTCATGTAGAGGATTGCCCCGACCGCAATCCAGGGGCCCGCGAGCACGCCGAGGACGAGTATGGGTACGACCGCCACAAGCCAGCCCAGCAATGGAATCATCCACGCCAGCGCGGCCGCCCACGCCATCAGTAGCGGATACCCCGCACCCATCAAACTGAAGCCGCCATAGAGCAGGATAAATGCCACAACCGTCTGCATTGCTTCGCTGCGTACATGCGCGCCCACACCCTCGTCAAGCGCGTTCCAGGCCCTGCGCGCCGCACGCCGCTTGTTTGCGGGCAGCAGCGAGAGCCACAAGCGCTCAAACCACTCGCGTTCAAGCGACCAATAGAGGCTGAGAAAAACGAGCACGATGAACTGGCCGAAAAGGCCAAGCACACTTGACGTTGTGCCCGCCAGGAGACGCAGCATGCCCGAAACGCGTCGCTCACCGGCGTCGGCTGCTGAGGTCGCAGTCGTTGCTGGTGCTGTCGCGTCGCTGGTGTCGCCGGCTGGGACCGCACTGACCGGCTGACCGCCGGCGGGTGGGGTTGCCTGTGCATTCTCTGTTCCGGATGCAGCCTCGTCACTCACGGCAGCCGGTCCAGATTGATCACCACTTTGGCTGGCCGCGTCTTCCTGCGGCTCCGACTGCGTGCGCGCAACCAGATCCTCCAATCCCTGGGGCGCGGGCAATTGGCTGCCCAGCATCCCCTGCCAGCCAGACTGCTCGGCCAGTGTATTGCGCACCTGCGCATAGCGCATTTGCGTCTCCGTGACTGCGCGCGGCAACTCCTCGGCCAGCACATAGGCCGACACGCCAATCACCAGCAGCAGTCCCACCACCACCAGCAACACAAGCGCCGTGGTGGCGAAGCCGCGGCGCATGCCGCGTGCTGCCAACCTAAGTGCTGCGGGGCCGATGGCTGCCGCCAGCGCCATCGCGGCCGCGAACAACAGCAATACGCTGCGAAACTCCCAGGCCAGCAAAGCGCCGGCCAGCGTTGCAAGCACGGCAAACGCGATGCGCGCAAATTGATTCATGGGCACTTGCACCTGCGCGGCGGCAGGTTGTAATTCGTTCTCCGGACGGGGTGCCGGCTCTGGTCCGCCTGTTTGTGAGCTCATGGCAATTCCTCCACCTTCTGCGCTGCAGCGGGCGCGCTTGAGGATGCGACGCCGGTAGCCGGAGGCCCAGCGACCGAGCCGAGCAGAACCGAGATGTCAAGCGCGGTCTGCTCGATTATGTCTTCCAGCGATGCAACGTGCGGTGACGTGGGCACGTCGGATGTGCGCAGTTGCTTGCGTACGTCGTTGGCAAGTTCTAATGCGTCGGCCCGCAGGACATCGATTCGTGCGCGGCCACCGGCAAGATCCGGCGCATTGGCTTCTGCCTCCAAACCCTGCTCTTCTGCGGCTGTGTCGGCTTTGAAGACAAAACGGTCAATGAATACCTGGATCATGGCCGCCAGCGGTATGGCAAGCAGCGCGCCGAAAATCCCGAAGAGCAGTGTGAAAGTCGTAATGGAGAGCAGCGTCACGATGGGGTTGACACCAACAACCTTGTCCATGACGCGCGGGACAATGATGTTGTTTTCGGCTGCCTGAATGACAAGCCCGGCGGCCAGCGTCCACATCAGTTTGTCTGGGCCGACTGAGGACGCAACTATCCCGGCCACAATCGCAGTGAGCGCCGGACCAACCATGGGGACAGCCTCGAAGACGAAAGCCACCGCCGCCAGCGCAAGGGCATAAGGCAACCCGATGAGCAAGTAGGCAATGAGCGACAGCCCGCCAATGATCGCACAGAGGATTAACTGTCCACGGATGAAACCGCCGATCTTGGCCTCGAGTTCGGCGATAAGCTCTCGTGCCCCTTCTCGCTGCCTGGCAGGCAACTGCAGTGCAAATCGGTAGACGAGCAACTCGCGGTCCAGGGTCATGTGGAAAGCCATTGCCAACACCGCCGCGGCAAAGAAGAGTCCTTCGCCGATCCTGCCAAGCCACGGCCACGGCGATGTGGCACGCGTCGCGTCGCTTGAGATTGTCTGCATCAAGACGCTCTGCAGAGCCGCCGTATCGCCGCCGGGCGGCAGTAGCCGCGCGATACGCGTAAGCAAGTCGATGTCCGAAGTCAGCATGCCGTTGCGCACCAGCCGATAGTAATCAGGCAGTTCGGCCGTGAACTTGCCCACCTGCGCCGACAGCATTGGCGCAAGTACAAGCAGAAAGCCAACCACCGCAACAAGAAGCAGCGCGTATACGATGCTGACGCCGGCCGCGCGACGCATGCCGCGACGTTGGAGCGCCGCCACGGCGGGCTTCATGCCGACGTGGAGGAAGGCCGCAGCGATGATGGCTAGCGCCACAAAGCGGAAGCGCCAAAGCATCCAGAGGCCCAGCAATATGGCGACAACTATGAGGGTTGCCTCGACGGCCTGCCGCGGCGTTGGCAGGTTCAGGGTTCGATCGCCTGGCGGTTTGTCAATCATGCGGGTTGCTCACGTGTTAATGTAGTTTGTCTCCAGCACTCACAGCGATTGCGCCTTGTGCAGCAGGCTGCTGCCATCATACGCACAATCATACCCACAATTATGCGCACAAGCATACGAGCTAATTGTAGAGAAGCAATCGGTCAATTGCACTGGTGACTGTAGGAAGATTGCCCGACGGATGGTACGCGCCAACCACAATGCAGTATGTGATGAAGATGCTAAATCTGCTACTTTCGGTAACGCCTGACATCGCCCACATACGTTTGCATAGCCCGCGCACGTGCGAAACGAGCCGCTCATGGTGCAGCGTATGTGTGCGGCAAGCGGGGCAAGTACTCGTTGCGAGCGAAGGCTATGGAACGGGCGCGCGGGTGTCGGTTGCGGTTGGCGCGACGGCTCGTCAGGTGCACGTAAGCGTTTGTCTGACACGGCCATCAGCAGGCAACCGATGGCAAGCGACCGCTTCGCAAGTTATCCTTTGAACGTACGCATCGAGCCGGCCATCCAGTGCCGACAGTGCGACACAACTGACTGCTGCAAAGTGCAGAAATCGGTAGACACACGCCACGAACGCGAAGCTACAACAGAGCGAAGCTCCAGTAGCCATCGCAAGAACCAGCAATCCGGGTCTGGCAACAGCCAACCCCAAGCACGAGGAGAAGCAACGTGATCAACTTCATTATTTGGCTAATCGTAGGTGGCTTGCTTGGCTGGATTGCCAGCATCATCATGCGCACCGACGGCCAGCAGGGCATTGTTCTCAATGTAGTCGTCGGCATTGTTGGCGCACTGCTCGCAGGCCTGCTGCTTTCCCCGCTCTTTGGTGAGAGCACCATCAACAGCAGCAACTTCAGCCTTGGTGGGCTCTTGATCAGTCTGGTAGGTGCAGTCATCCTGCTGGGCATTGTGAACCTCTTCCGACGCGGTACAGTACGGTAGTCCTTTCTGACAGGGCTTGGATAGGGAGCGGGTTTTCGACCGCACCGGTCGGCTGGATTTCAAGCCAAAGCGATAGTGCACACTGACTCGCCATCAGTGTCCAGGATCGCCCGGTGTACAGGCGCAAACATCGCCGGAGAAGCAGTCAATCGCAGTCCCCCTGCGTTCACATAGACAGAGCACAGTAAAACTGTCCCTCACACCGTTTCGGGTGGGCTGTCCCGCCTCTCCGAAAGCAAAGAGCGCAAACCTCGCCAGACGAGGCTTGCGCTCTTTGCCATATACAGATAGTGCGCCGCATAGTGAAGCGGGGCCCGACTACCCCGGCGTGTGCCGCATTGCGTGGAGAGTGTGCTTGTCACCAGATAGAAGCGCAAACATGGCGATGGCCGTGCGCCCCATGCGATACCAGCGGCGAATGGAGATGGGTAGCGAAGGCGCATCCACCTCCGTGAAGCCGAAGCGAGCGTAATACGCGGGCATGGTGTCGCCACAGTAGAGGTAAACTGCGCCCGTCTCTTGCGCCAGCAGCGTATGGATGATGAGCGCTGCCAGGCCAAGGCGCTGAAATGCGGGCAGTACGGCAATTGATGCCAATTCGCGGCTGCCGTCGGCGTGCGGTTTGATCTGGCCCACACCAACAATCTGCCCGCTGTCTCCCTGCACTGCAACCTCCTCGGCCACAATGAAGTTGCGCCATTCCAAATGCACCGGGTTCAGGCGCGCCGCATGAATGAGGCGGCGAATCGTCTGTTGATCCTCAGCGCCGGCAGCGCGCAGGTAGATGCGTCCGCGCGTGGCCCTCATGCGGCGAGCAGCGCCTCGCGCAGGAACTGCACCCAGGGGAAGGCGGCTGCGTAACCGCCCACAGCGGCATCGGTTAGCTGGCTGCCGGTTAGCCCCGGCGTTACCGGCTGCAGGCTGCTCATGGCGAAGCTCTTGAGTTTAACCAACGCCGCCAGCGGCGTATTCTCGTCAAAACCCTTTGGGAGTCGCTTGTAGGTGTCGCCCTGCACACCTTTGGGATAGGCGGCCACGAGCGCCTTATCGGCGAGGATGCGCTCGACGCGCGGCGCGTGCGCTGCAATTGCATTGCGGATACGCGTGGCCCGCACCAGATCGGGCATGTAGACGCCCGCGGCGTACATCCACTCGCCGTTCGCAGCGATTTGCAGATAGTAGAGCGGCGCCGTCACGTCCTTGCCATCGGGCGAAATGACGGCCGAGAAGGTGGTCTTGTAGGGACTCTTGTCCTTGCTGAAGCGGATGTCGCGGTTGATGCGGAAGAGCGACTTGTCAGCGCGCACGCCCTGTACGCGCTCGTCCACAGCGCCCAGCCCATAAATCACATCCTGCACAAGATCCGTAAAGCCGCTGCGCAGCGTTTTGTAGCGCGCATTGTTGGCGTCAAACCACGGCTTGTTGTTGTTGGCATCAAGTTCCCTCAGAAACTCGACAAGCGACTCAATTTCCATGATCTCTGCATTCTCCCCTTCCACGCCATTTGCGGTCACGCCATCAGTGTGGCTGGCACGTAAAACCAGACCATTATCATCCGCTCGCCCCACGTCGACGAATCCGGCGTATCTTGGCGTACGCGCGCGGCGTCGTCATTACTAACCAGCGTTGCCAGCCGGACGCGCCCCCCCGAGGGCTGCCGCGTCGTGGATGGATTAATGACCCGTCCTGGGTGCATCCACAGTAGTTCATTAGCCCGACCTTAGCGGAGGATCCATGAAAAAGGCGATTCGATCTTATCTCTTTTTGCCGCTCGCTGCCATTTTGCTTGTGGCAATCCCGGCACTACTCTTTTCCATCAGCGGCCACTCGGCCACAGCCCTTGCGCAGACGGTGCCGACAGCCGGCCCCACGAGCACGATACCGCCTGTCGAGACGGCAACGCCTACGAGTACGATTCCCACCAGCCCGCTGCCCACGCCTGTGCCCACGCGCCGGCCCGTGAGCCCGCTGCCCGTGCCGGCCCCTTCGGTAACCGACGGGCGCATTCGCGTCGGCGGTGAGGTGCTCAAGAAGGTGATTGGCAACCGCCTTAGCCCTACCATCTATGGCTTCACCTTCACCGACAAGCTCTACCGGACACCCAACAATGGCCGCACTTGGGCGCTCGTTACGCGTACACCTGACGTGGACGAATTCCTCATGAGCCCGGCCGACCCGTATGTGCTCTACAGCAGCTATCCGCTCAACTGCAGGGCGCGCATGGTTGCCCCGCTCTATCGCTCGGATGACGGCGGTTTGACGTGGGAAGACCTGGCTCCCGACTTGAGCCTGTTGCCGCTGATGGCTGACCCGTATGACGAGGACGTGGTCTACGCCGCCGGCTGCGATGGCATCTACATCACCGAGGATGGCGGCTTGACCTGGGATGCGCTTTCCACCTCTGCCGACGAACCGCTGTGGGAAACCTATGTCGGCTTTGAGATGGAAGCCGCCGAAGGCAGCGCGCTTTACGTGCGCGCCGACAGCGCCGCCGGCGAGAGCGTCATCCTCTACAGCGAGGACGGCGGCGAAAGCTGGGTTGTCATCTCGCCCGAGGCGACGAGCGACCCTCTCTCCATCAGCTCGATAAGCGTTGACCCCTACATCAACGGCTTCGTCTGGTTTGCCGAAGCGCAGGGTGTCTGGTCGACTGAGGACCTGGGCCAATTCTGGGGTCTTTCGAGCGCAGGGCTGGCCAATGTGCTGCCCGATGGGTTGAATGACGTCATCATTCACCCAACGGACAAGCTCTTCCTGGCCACCGAACAGGGCTTCTACAGCAAGACTGTTGCGGCCACGCGCTGGACGAAACTGGGGCGCGAGACGGTGCGGCTGGATGTCTTCAACTTCCTCTTCACCGACAGCCTGCCCAGCCGCCTGTGGCTGAACACCGAGAACGGCGTATACCGATACCTGGTGCGCTAGCGCTTCACTGGTAGCAGCGGTTACCTTGACCGTTTAGGAGCCTGTACGGGCGACCCAACCTGGGTCGCCCGTACGCTATTGGGGAACAGCGGGCAGTGGGGAATGCGCAGTGGGTAGTGAAGGCTGGTAGATAACGCCCGCAAGCGCGGGCTTGCTCGACAAGACCCTACGCAGCGCCGCCGGCTGTGCGCATGGCGGCCAGCAAGGCGAGCGTGTCGGCTGCGCGCGCATCCCAAACGCGCACCCACGGTGCAAGCGTCGGGCTCGCGTCCTCCATCTCCGCGTAGGCAGCACGCGCCTGAGTGGCGCGCAGTGCAAGCGCCTCGAGCAGGGGCGCCAGCGTGTGATATGCGCCTGCACCCTGCAGCAATTGCATGAGCGTCGCGCGCCTGTCGGAAACGCCTGTGGACAGCGCGGCGGCAGCAGCGGCGCGCTGGATATCCGTGTGCGTCAACAGAAAGCCGGCGCAGGCAGGCGCAAGCAGCCACGCGACAATTTCGGTCAGGCGCGTAGCGGGCGCCGCCGGATTTGGTGCATGTGGCTGCTCTACTGCGACGGGCGGCAAAAGCGGAACGGCGTCGGCGGTGAGTTCAGCGGCGTGGTCGCCAACAACGTTGCCCAACAGCGCGCCCATGGCGGCGTAAAGCGGCAAAGGCTGCTGGGCAAGCGCCTCGCAAAGGGGAGGCAGCCAGCGCAGCATGTGTGCGACCAGGAAAGCGGCCTGCAGTGTGCGCGCCTGTGTGACGGCGCTCTCAACTCCATCTTGCCAGGCGTCCGCCTCGGCGGCGCAGAGGTGCGCCAGCGCCGCCAATTCGCACGCCAGGCTGTCCTCTTCGAGGCCCGATGGCGGCTCAAAGCCCATCGCCGCATAGGTGGCGCGCACGCGCACAACTTCATCTCCACCGCGCTGGGCCGATGCGTCGGTGAAGACGCTCTGGCTGGCGAAAATGGCGCGTCCGAAGACCTCGAAGTGGGCAGCCGCTGCGGTGTCGGCATCAAAGCGAGTGGGTAGCGCAGCAGCGAGGGCGTCCACCTGCACCAGCGCCGGCAGCATGGCCGCGCTGAGGCCGGTGGCCATGAAGACGCTGAGCAGGTTGTAGCCGCGGCTGCGTGCGCGGGCGTTTTCGGCCTCTTGCATCAGGAGACGGGTGCCTTTGTTCAGCAGTTCACAATCGCCGCTGCATGGAGTAGAATGGGGTCACTTGCTGCGCCGGCGCTTTCCTCGCGCGACCAGTCTCGGCAGATGGGACGACAGCCCCCAGACCGCACGCACGTTTGCGCACACGCTGCGCTCAAGTTCATTGCACGAGGTGTTCCTGCCATGAAGAATATCCCCGTGATGCGCGCCAAGCGCTTTGGCATTTACAGTTGTCACGCCGGTGATACGCTGAAGACCGCTGCGCGCGTGATGAACGCTCGCAACATTAGCGCGCTGGTCGTCGTCGATCAGGTGGGCCTGCTCGAGGGCATCATCACGCGCACCGACCTTGTGCGCGCCGGCTTCGAGAATGACGAGTGGGCGTACGCCCTTGTGGATGAGTACATGAACCACGAGGCGGTTACGGTGGAACTGGACAAAACCCTCAGCACCGTGATGGAATTGCTCGTCAACCTGCACATCCATCGCGTTGTCGCAGTAGCACCCGAACCCGCCGGTCTGCGCCCCGTTGCTGTGCTCTCCGCCGCCGACATCGTTTATCACATGGCGCAGGATTAAGAACGGATAATTGATCATTGAAGATTGGCGGCGCACCACGCATGCGCCGCCAATCTTCAATCTTCAATGATCAATTATCCGTTCTCTTTCTCCGGCAGAACATACGCCTCCGCCGTTGGCTTGAGTGGACGCTTGAGCCACGTGGGGCGGCGCGTGCCGTCCGGGCTGTTGATGGAAGCCGGGCGTGCCAGCGCCTTCCACTCGCGATAGACCTCCATCGAGCGCACGGGGTCGACCCAGACATCACCGCTGCGGTCGCCCGGCGGCGCCTTGCGCACACTCGTGGCGCGCTGCAGCCAGCAGTGCGCGCCGCTGACGGGATCCGGGTGGACGGCGTGCGTCAGGTTTTGGTGGACGCCCACGTCCTGCCACCAGATGCGCGCTGTGTCGGGGTCAAAGCTCTCCCACGCGGCCGCACCATGAATCACGCTGATGCCCTGACGGCCGCGTGTGTCCTGCTTGATCTCCACCAGGCTGGATGCACCCTTGCTGACGCTGTTCTCTTCGGTGAGCCGCCAGCGCCCCAGATGGTGGCTGCAGGCAATGATCCCCGGCTTGATGCCCTCCGTAACCCACACCGTGTCCACAAAGTAGCCAATTTCCGTTTCCACGCGCACAAGGTCACCACTGCGCAGGCCCAGGCGCGCGGCGTCACTGCTGTGCATCCACACGGGGTTCTTGTGGCTGATTTCGTAGAGCCACTTGGCGTTGGCGCTGCGCGTGTGAATGAGCGTGGGCAGGCGGAAGTTGGGCAGCAGCACCATTTCGCCCATGGCCAGGTCAATGCGTTCGGGCGCGACGTGGCTTCTCAAAGGCCAGGGGATAACGTACTCCTTCTCGGGCCAACCCCACTGCGTGAGGGTAGGGCTGTAGAACTCGAGCTTGCGGCTCGGCGTTTCAAAGCCCTTGCGCGGCACACCCTCCACCATGACGCCCACAGGCTTGCCGTTTGCCAGCACGCGGCCCGACGCATCAAGTGTCGAGTGGTCGCCGGCAAGCGCTTGCGCAAACGGGGGCGTGGCGCTCATGGGCACATCAAACGCACCGTACTTGCGCATGTACGCAAGCGGCGCGAGCCCCTCGGCGGCGGCTGCTTCTGGTAGACCGGGCACGCTGTTCTCGAAGATCCAGCGATAGTACTCGTCTACAGTGATCAACTCACCCGGCCGGTAGGGGCTCTCGAACCACTGGCGAATGCCCAGGGCGCCATCGGGGTCCATGCGCGCCGATAGCTCAATCCACCACTCGTTTTCCTCCCACACCTGGCCGGGGTTGGCCTCGTAGGTGAAGCGCACGGGCTGTCCCAGCTTTTCCATGGCCACGCGCCGCACAGGCTGGCGGAAGCCTATCCAGGTGCCCGCGTGCGTCTCCTGGCTCATCAGGTCGTGGCGCTCGCCGGCGTGGCCCATGGGCAATACGTAGTCGGCAAACCAGGCCGATTCGTTCCAGGTGGGCGTAAGCGCAACGTGGCACTTGATCTTGCTCTCGTCGCGCAGCGCCTTCATCCATACAAAGCCGTCGGGATTCGTCCACAGCGGGTTGTAGACGCGCGTGAAGTAGACGTCGATGGCGCCCCGCTCCTCCTCGAGCATGTGCGGGAGCAGAAAGCTCATTTCGTAGTGGGCAATCGGCCACTCATCGGGGAACTCGAGCTCGTTCCATGCCGGGCCAGGGGGTGGTGACGCAAAGGGCCTGGGCACAAACTTGTTCCACTCGTTGCCCCAGGTGCCGCCGCGCGTACCCACACTCCCTGTGAGTACGTTGAGCAGGAAGAGGCAGCGCGCCACCTGCCAGCCGCCCAGGTTGCCTATGGCCGCGGCGCGCCAGACGTGCGCCGCCAACCGCCCCTGGCAATCGGCAACCCATTCGGCGGCCTGCGCGATGCTCTCAGGCGAGACCTGCGCCTCGCTCGCGGCCCGTTCGAAGGTGAATTCGCCATAGAGCGCCTTGAGTAGTTGCTCGAAGTGCGCGAAGGTGCGCGCCGCTGGCTCCTGCACGGCCGCGACGAGCGCGGCGTCGTCGCAGGGCAGCGCGCCGGAGGCCACAGCCGCCAGCGTGTCTTGCCAATTGACCCAGCGGCGCACAAACTCGGCGTCATAGCGCCCCGTCTGCAGCAGATGGTTGGCAATCGCCAGCAGCACCGTTGCTTCGCTGCCGGGCCAGGTAGAGAGCCAGAGATCGCTCTTGCTGGCGGTGTTGCTCAGGCGCGGGTCGAGCGTAA
>CAYJNV010000005.1:0-2479 GCA_964370975.1 uncultured Caldilineaceae bacterium
CACCTGGTGCTTGTCGCGATTCTGCAGCGCCACTGCCACGCCAAAGCCCGTAAGGAGCAGCGCCCAGAAAAGCAAGCTGCCCGATTGCCCCCCCCACAGGGCCGCGAATTTGTAGAAGGTGGGCAGCGCGATCTCCGAGTGATTCCAGACGTAGCTCAGCTCGAAATGGTCGCCGAGCAGCCCGTACCACAGGATCAGGGACGCCGCGAAAACGAGCGCGAAGACCGCATAGATTGCGTTGAAACTGCTGGCAACCAATTTGCTATTGCGCGTATAGCCACCCCAAAAGGCAACCGCAACGCCAAAGACCGCAATCAGCAACGCAGTGATCAAGATGAGATGGCCGACGTCGAAGATCATAAGCTTCCCTTATGGTTCAAGACAGCAGGTGTGCGTGTACAGGCAATGACTACTGCAGAGGGCGGATTTCGTCGAGCAGTTCGTCCATCCGCGCCTGGCTCGGAATTGGGCCAATCACAATCTCGGTGATCTGCCCCTGCGGGTTGATGAAGAAGGTCTCGGGCACGCCCTTGATGCCGAAGCGGCGCGCGGCGTTGCTCTGCAAATCGGGCCCGCTGGGATAGGTGATGCCGAACTCCTTCATGTAGGCGAGCGCGGCAGGCTCCTGATCCAGGTAGTCGAGGCCCAGAAAGACAATGTCGTTGTCCTTTTCGCGCTTCCAGGTGGCCTCGAGCAAGGCCGCCTCTTCGCGGCACGGGTCGCACCAGGAGGCCCAGAAGTTGAGCACCACGCCCTTGCCGCGCAAGTCGTCGGAGTTGATTGTCTGCCCGTCAAAGGTGGTGAAGCTGTAGGAGGGCGCCTCGCCGGCGGCACGCTGCTCGGTGTTATTTGTGCGCCAGAGTTGAAATCCCAACCCGACAAAGAGCAGCAGCAGCACCAGCACAATGGCGGCCTGCCAAATATAGACGGCACGTTGGGGCGGACCGACACTTTCGGGCGATGTGTCGCCGGCAATTTGCGGGTCACCAGTCAATATCGGATCAAGGCTCATGGAATCACTCGTCTTGCTACGGGCGTCTCGCCAAATGCGAAATGCCTTAGTCGTACTGCTTCAGCTCTTCGTCCAGCTTGCGGTCATATTCACTCGCCGGCGCTGCGGCGGTCATCGCCCCTGCGGGGTTGGGTTCGCGGCCCATGGCGCGCGCACGCGTATAGAGATAGATGCCGCCACCCGCCAGTACAATGAAAGGCAGGGCCCACGCCAGCCAGTTGAAGCCCGAACGGGGCGGCTCGCCCAGCACCTGCGGACCGTAGCGGGCCACGAAGGTGTCCTTGATGAGCTGCAGATCCTGCCCCTCGCCAAGCATGATGGCGATTTCTTCCTTCATTTGAACACAAGCCTTGAGTTCGCACGCGTCGAGGCGCACGCCGCTGCAGAGCGGGCACCAGAGCTGGCGTGCCACGTCATTCACATCGTTGGCGCTCACGGGCGTGCCCGAGGCGGCGGGCGCCGGGTCTACACCTTGCGCGCGCACAGGGGTCGCGGCCATGAGCGCCCAAAGCAGGCCAATTGCTGCGAGCGCGGCCGCGACATACAATGGCGCACGCGTGTGCCCACAGGTCATTACAGCTGGTCGGTTGCTGTTTCGGCTCGTCTGATTCATCACATCCTCCGGGTCGTCATTATAGCACAATGGCGCCGGTTTTTTCCTCCAAGCAGTATTGCTTATGTCTACCCATTGCTGGGCGAGGCAGTTCATGCAGGAGGGCATTTTCGGTTTGAATGATCTGCCGTCTTTCGTGCGCTACAATACGCATGGCAGCTGCGTCACGCGGGCGGCGTGAACTGCAACGGCGTCCCCCGGCAAATCATGACCGGGCGCCGGAGCGCCCGGTCATGATTGACTTCAGGGATTGTGTGCCTGGCCGCTTGCCGTCGCATGAGCAAGTAGCCACCCGATCGTTGTGGCGGAGGCCGCCACGACACGTTGCGGGACGACTCTCCGCTCTGCTACTCGGGCCGCGTCATCGCCGACACATCGATGCCGATATCTTCCAGGCTGTCGTACAGCGCCTGGATGACGTACGCACCGTTGTGCACAAACGAGCCTGGGTCCTTGTGCGCCCACTGGAAGTTGTAGGCGGCGCGCAGCAGGCGCGGGGTCCAGTTCTTGTAGGAATTAGCGCGGTCCGCTTCGTCTGCATCCAGCTCACCATTGCCGTTGGTATCGGCAAAGAAGTACGGGTAGCTGTTGCCGTCGTAGAGAATCGGCACGCCGACTGTATCCGCAGCATACGCCTGGATACCGGCATAGAGCGCTTCGAGCATCGTCTCTTCTTCAAGCGCGAGGCCCTCTTCGTCATCACCGTCACCATCGTAGTCAGCGAAGTTGTAGCGAACGTTCACGAAGTCCTCAGTTGATTGGACTTCTTCGTGGCATTCGGCACACACGTTCGGGTCAACTGTCAGCGCATGCGTCTGATGGCAGTCGCTGCACTGATTCTGGCCCGAGTGCTT
>CAYJNV010000005.1:2579-11017 GCA_964370975.1 uncultured Caldilineaceae bacterium
CCGCTGGGGAACTTGACGCTCTCAACTTCGTACCGGGTGAACTCAACCAGGTCGTTGTGGCAGGTAGCGCATTGCATGCCATTCGACGGTTGGGTGGAGACATTAACCCCTTCGGCGAGGAAGGTGGGCAAACCAACCGCGGAGTGGCACTTGGCGCAACTGCCGGGCACCACACCGTCTTCATCCCAATCGCGGAATGCTGCTTCAGAACCGGCGAAGTGGCCGGAGTCAATCCGGGCCATCGCCGTCATGTCGATAGGCTCGGGCAACGCCTGGTTCAAGTCATCAATCGAGTCGTACAGCAACTGGATGATGTACTTGCCACCGTGGGCGTAAGCGCCGGGGTCCTTGATCGAAGTCTGGTAGTTGTAGGCGGCCTTGAGCAGACGCGGGGTCCACGACTTGAAGGAATTCGAGGCTACGGCCTCGTCGTCGCCCAGTTGCCCGTCGGCATTCGTGTCGGCAAAGAAGTACGGATAGGAGTCCGGGTTGTAGAGAATCGAGGCCCCCGCCACTTC
This sequence comes from uncultured Caldilineaceae bacterium, assembly GCA_964370975.1. Lineage (GTDB taxonomy): Bacteria > Chloroflexota > Anaerolineae > Caldilineales > Caldilineaceae > UBA5069. The sequence goes on from CAYJNV010000005.1 coordinate 3,098, forward strand.
GGCCGCATAGGCCTGAATATTGGCATAGAGCGATTCCTGCAAGCCCTGCAACTCAAAGGAGACGCCCTCTTCCACATCGCCGTTGCCGTTGTAGTCGACCTGAGAGCCCGCCATGCGGACATTCTTCAGATCTTCGACTGAGGTCACGTCTGTGTGGCAAGTAGCGCACTCTTCAACCTTCAACTCGAGCGTATGCGGGCTGTGGCAGTCGACGCAGGTATTGTACCCATCAACATGGGCAAAGTTGCCGTCGTACGACTTGCCTTCATACTCGTAGCCGCCCTTGGCCAGGGTGCCGTACTTCGTTGCGGCAGCGGCAAAGTAGTGGATGTTGCGGAAGCCGAGGTCGGCACTCACGGTATCCACATCTGCAGCTGCTGCCTTTTCGATCGCCGCGTCCACGCTGATCTTGGACTCGCGTCCCTGATGGCATTCCATGCAGCGCGACTCGTCGCCCAGATTCGTGAGTTCGATGCCGGAGGGCATGATCACACTGGTCTTGGCGATTGTGCCGCTGTTGTGACAGGCAACACAGTCCACGACCGAGCCGACCGGAGCGGCAGCGTCAACCACGTTGACCTCGCTGCCGTCCGCACCGACATGGTCCTGGTATCCTATGCTGCTGTGACACTTTGCGCACGTCACGGGAATTTCGGCTGGATCTTCCTCATTCCAGTACATGAATGCCTCGGCGGAGGCATCGGCATGCGCCGATCCCATCCACTCGTCAAGGAAGGGCACCGTGACAGTCACCGGCACGGCATCCGCCGCTCCGGCTGCATCCTGTGACGGCGCCACTGCGATATCCGCCGCTTGCGCAAACCCTGTGCTCAGGAAGAGCGCAAACGCGATTATGCCTACCAGACTTGCGAGGAGTAGGAATTTCTTCACTTTCTCACCTCACCTCTCTTGATCTTTACGACCGGTGATGGATGGTGATTCTCGCAAGGTACGTCTGAGAACCAACTGTATAGATAGTGCAATTGATAACTGTTCGTGTGGCTCCTCCTCTCTCCCTTTGCGGGGAGTTTGGACTGGGTGAATTTATTCGCACCTGCGACTACACATCCAACAACGGCCTTGCTGCGACACACAATCCTCGCTCAACCCACTCATAACCAACTGTCTCCCCGCTTGAGAAGCACAGCGGAAGACGGCCCGTTGGCGCCCTGCTATTGTACTTGCGGCGGAGTGGGCGTCAGCGGCACAGAGATACTCGCATCCGACGGGGGAATCGTTGTGATTGCAGTTTGCTCAAACGTCAGGAAGTAGAACGTTGCCAGGAAAAGCATGGCCGTGATCACGCCGGCAATGGGCACGTAGCGGCGTGCGCGACGGCGCATGTTCTCCTTGTTGCGCGCCAACGGCTTCGCCTTGCCTTCGTCATGCAACTCGAGCTCAATCTGGTGCTCCTCCTCCATCTCCTCACGGCTGATGTAACCCGAGAACATGCTCTTGTTGAAGCGCTTGAGATGCACGTGGTACATATGCCACGTGAGGATGGAGAGCACAGCCAGCACAGCCTCGAGGCCGTGCGCCATGCGCGCCACAGGAATCACCGCGCCGGGCAGCAGCCTGGTGGTGGCAATGGGGTTCCAGAGCATGTAGCCGGTCACCATCATAACGACAGTACCCCAGATCAGCGCCCAGTATTCGGCCTTTTCCATGTAGTTGAACTTGCCCATGCGCGGCGGCTTCTTCAGAATGCGGAAGTTGTAGCCAAGCCCCTGCACCGCGTCCACCACATCCTTCCAGCCGGGCAGCATGGTGAGGCGCACCCGCGTGACGTAGACCTTGTAGCCCATGGCGGCAATATGCCATATGGAGGCGAGGATGAGCACCACGGCGGCGACACGGTGGATGATGCGAATGGTCTCGATGCCGCCCATGCCCTGAATCGCCGCGAGCATAATGGGCCACGTGGAGTACATTTGCGGCAGACCCGTGACTGCGAGCACGGTGAAGCTGGTGATCGTGATGATGTGCTCGATACGGTCGGCTGCCGGAAAGCGGAGGATGTGCTCGTCGAGCTCCTCCGGCACAGCGGCAACGGGCAGCGCGGGGAACTCCTTCGCTTCGGCGGCTGCCGTGCCGGGCGCACGCTTCGTCTCGTCCATCTTCTCGTTTGACGCGCTATCCATGACTGTCATTTCTGCATTCCATTCCAACCAACTGCCCGGTTGAACGGCGTCATCTTTCGCTCTTCTCGCTGGTTGGCTTGTCGCCGCTCTTCTTGCCGCGCTTCGCCTCGCGCCGTGCCATGAAGCGATCCGTCGTGCGCCGAAAAACGTCCGAGCCGATGAAGAGCATGAAGCCGCCCAGCACCGTGGGGATGAGTATCTTGTAGAAGAGCGTGACCAAATAGACAACCGGGTAATTCTCGAGCGACGGTTCGTAGTGGCTCATCCACGAAGACGGGAAGTTCTCGTTGGCGTCGGGGTGGCATTTCTGGCAGGTCACCAGGATGCGCGCCTGCATCTCATCTTCGTGGGCATCGCTGATCGACTGGATGTCGTGCACGCCGTGACAGTCGTAACAAACCGCCTTGTTGGTTGGCTCGTTGGGCGCTGTGTGCTCGAACATTGTCACGGTCTTGCCGTGGAAGTCGGTCACGTAGCTATTGAAGACATTCGTCGAGATATCGTACTTCTCCATCAACTCTTCGTTGGCGTGGCATTCGCCGCACATGAGGGGTGAACTGAGCCGGAACGCGGCCGTCGTCGGGTCGTCAATCTGGTGTGCACCGTGGCAGTCGGTGCAAACCGGCACGTCGCTATTGTAGCGGCCATAGAGCGCCGCCCCGTGGACACTGCCCTTGTAGGCGGTGAAGATGTCTTCATGACAGGTGCCGCAGGTGTCGCTGATATGCGTGCGCGGCACATTTGGCTGCAGTATCTGGTGGCTGCCGTGGCAGTCGGCGCACGAGGCGGCGTTGAGGTCGCCATTGGCGGCCTTTTCGGCGTGAATGCCGTCGGCGGCCAGGTTGCCTATGTCCTCGTGGCAGCGTATGCAGTTGGCTTCCACATTCGTGCGCAACGTGTCCCGGTTCAGCAACATGTCGGGCGGATGCGGGAAGCCCGCTTCGCCCATGTCAGAGTGACACTCAATGCATTCAAGCGCCGGGTACCGGATGCCGTCAATGATGCGGTTGCCGTGCACCGAGGCAATCACATCGTGCGCCTTGACGCCGAGATTGATGCTCTCCGTCTTGCCGTCCGGCGTCGTACGCTCGACAATCGTGTCCAGCAGCCCGTGACAGTTGGCGCACTGCTGCGATTGCGTCTGCAACTGGTCGGCGTGACAGGTCTGGCAATCCTCTTCGGCGCTCAAATTGTTCAGCAACTCGCTATGCGCGAATTTGACCTCTGGCTGCTGCATGTCGGCAACGGCATGACACGACTGGCAATAGCCCACCGGATCGCTGTACATGAGGTCGGTCGCGGCCACATCATGGCCGCCGTGGCAGTCGGTGCAGGTAGGCAGATTCTCGTTCGTGCCCTCACGCTGCGCCTGCAGGTGGCCCGGATTGTGCAGCTCAATCGAGAGATGGCAACTCTGGCAGTTCTCTGCGATCTCCGTCCCGAATTCATGCAGCGTCTGTGCGTCCGTAGGAACGTGCGGATACAGATAGCGCTGCTTCGGCGCATGGCAGTCCGTACAGTAAACGGAGGCAGCCGCCTGGCTACCGTGGATCGACGCGTCCAACAGAACCGGGTCGATGCCCACGTCGATGACATCACCCGACGCCAGGGTCAGCGTTTCCGTGCTGCCAACATGGCAAAGTCGACATGCTTGGTCAGGCGCCGGACTGGCCGCCAGCAGCGGCGTCGGTTCGGCTGCCACAGCTGGAGCAGAAGTCGCACCAACTGCCGCCTCAGGCGTTGCGTTTGCGTTTGCACCCGCTCCGGGGACAGGAGTCGCAGTGGGTGCAACATCCTGCGCATGCGCTTCGGACCAATAGACCGTGGCCGCAAGCAGGAAGACAGAGAGCACAGCGTACAGTATCAGGAGCCTTGTGCCGTGGACTCCGGTGCACCGGCGTTGATCCATTCAATCATCCATTCAAGCTCATTGGGGGGTAAGCGATTTGGGTGCCCCTCATTCTGCAATTGCACGAGGAGACTGCGTTCGGCATCTCCAGGCGTCACAGCGGGGCCCCGATTGCCACCCGCCATCAACCCCGCATACGTTTCCATTTCAAGCCCGGCCGTACCGCCGTGGCATGAAGTACAGCGCGCTTCCAGTATGGGCCCGATCAGATCGTCCCACGTGAGTGGTGCAGAAGGATAGCTTGGCAAGTGCGCGGGAATCTGGTTGCTCAAGCTAATGATCTGCGGCGCGCTCAGACCTGCATACTTCCACTCGGTGGCGTGGCAATTGCTGTTGCCACAGAAACTTGTATCCTGAATGCCGCCCGGATCGCTCACATCGTGGCAACCTTTACAGGTGTTGTCGAATGCGTAGCGATGCTGGGCAATCCAGTTGGAACCTGTATGCGACTCCGGCTCAAGCGCCTCAGTGAGCGGTATCACCGGTGTGGTGCCATCTCTTGGCGCCTGCACCGGGATGGAGTGGCACAGATTGCATTCGATGCGAATGCTTTCGTTCTGTGCGTCCAGATGCTTGCCGTCGTGGCACCGAAAGCAGCCTGGCGCATCCTTGTGACCCAGGTTGTCAGGATGCGATGTCCAGCTCACATCCATCGTCGGAAAAACCATCGCCGAGTAGAGGGTCTCAAGCTCTGCAACAGCTTTCTTTACTGTTGCCTCATTCTCAGCGTAGTAGTCCGCCCAGTTGGTCGCATAGTATTCGTCGAGTCCACGCACCGCCGTCATGGCTTCATCCATATTCGGGTACTGACGTTCAAAAACCGCCACGGCGTTCTGCTTGAAGTAGGGAATTGTTGGGGAAATCAGTTCCCTCGCCATTGCGTCATCTACAGTATCTTCGGGCGTCTTGAACTCATGCGATGTGCGGTTGTGGCAGGTGATGCAGTCCATCTTCCGCATGGAGTCCTGGTTGTTGGCGACGAAGTCCGGCGGCAAAACGACTTCAGTATCCGTATAGGTGTTGGTTTCACCCGTTGCCGTCGATGTCACGCGAACCCACGGGATCTCCTGCTGCAAGTTGGCGTCATCCGTGAAGATATACTCGACGTCATTCTCAATATGCCAGTGGATGCCCTTGCCTCTGCCCTCGCGCTCCGTACCGCCGCCAACCTTGAAGGAAAGATAGGTTGTGGTCTCGGCATTATTCGCCTCGGCGTCAAAACGAGTAATCGTCTGGAGGCTGTTGGGCGAAAACTTGGCGGGATTGTGACAGCGCTCACAAACCTGGCTTGCCGGGCGCAGTTTCTTGCTGTAAATCGGCATTTCATAGCCGGTGCCCAGAAACTTGACGATGTGCGAAATGTCCTGAGCCTTGCGCGTAAACTGCGTGGCAATTGTCGCCCGGCCGATATGGCACTCGACGCACTTGACGTTGGCGTGCGGCGACTGTTGATACGAGATGTATTCAGGCGGCATTGTGTGGCACTGTGTGCCGCAAAACTCCGAAGTATTTGTGTACTCCCAGCCGGCTCCCATGAGGGCAAAGGCCATCAGCGCAGCAAATGCGAGCGTTCCGTAAGGCATCAGCCGCACCCACATCGGCGAGGAGGGATCCGGCGTAAAGAAGCGACTCAGGCGTCTACGCATCGGGATTTCTCCTTGCACGAAGTGCACGAACGCCCAGGCCAATCACCAGCGCTGCCAGGAGTCCAATACCTGCAAAGAAGGCTATGCGCAACCCCTCACCCGTCGGTACGGCATAGGTTTCCACCGGCAGACCCACCGACGGCAGCGGTGTTGGCGGCGGCGGCGATGTTGGCGTGGGTCCAGGCCCAAAGAACTTTGAGGCGTCGGGCGTCGCCTGCGCCATCGTCCAGTCAATCATTTGCGCAGCCCACGCCGGCCCTTCGCCATATTCGGTGTGGCAAAGATTGCAGGCATTGGGCATCACTTCAAACCCACCATGTTCAATGCTGCCCTCGGGGTCGGGCTGAAGGAATGAGTGGTTGTGAATGTCGTATTCGTTGACGCTTGTTGCCATCTTCGGCATGTGGCAGTCCGTGCAAACAAATTCACGCTTGAGCGATGCTTTTTCGTGATAGGGAATGTGCCTGATTAGCGCAGCTCTGTCGGAATGGCACGACACGCATAATTCGTTGATCGGCTTCTGCAGCATTCCCGGCTGTACGCCGTTGTCATGCACACGGTGGCATGTGATGCAGGCTGTTGTCGGCGACGTCGACATCGGGCTGCCCAAATTCCAATCCATGTACTGCTGGTGGTTGAGTCGCGCACTGCCGTCAGCCCAGAGCGCTTCCGGATCGTCGGTCATCGTGAAGTGAGCCGACAAATCATCCCCTGGCTGGTAACTGCCCGGGTATGGGTGACCCTCAGGCGAGACCCCCCGGCTGTGACACGCGCCACACACCTGATCATCAACCGCGGCGTAGGGCTTTACGTTGGTCGGATCCTCGGCATGCGCCTGTCCCGGACCATGGCAGCTCTCACAGCCAATCGCGTACTCAGTGAAACTTCCATCTTCATTTGCGAGCCCGGTCACATGACACGAACCGCAATCCTGGATCCAGTCAGTGGTTGGACCCTCACTGAACACGTAGGGCTCCCATTCCCGCTTCGCCACATTCCATTGCGCATTTAGGATTGTGAATGTGCCGGTGATGTCCTTTGAGACATAGACTTGGCGCCATCGGCTTCCGACAACCAGGGCCACGTCCGCCAAGTCAAAGTTGCGGTCCGGATCAATAACGTTGAAGTCACCCACCACGGCATCCGGCTGCAGTTGCGGGTCCTGCACAAAGCGGGCGTGCAGCGTTTGCTGCCAGGTGAAGTACTTGTCGTCGTGACAGCCGTTGCACCGTGCGCTGCCGGCATATCCTGTCGCGCCCGCCCCCACTCCTGGTCGCGGCGCCAAGTACGCCTGCGCCCACGCATCGGACTCGTCCACATGACAGGCCAGGCAGAGCGGCGGCATGGCCGTTCTGAGTTCCTCTACCCGCGCGATCGCGTGGCTGCCGTGACAATCTACACATGTGGGCAGGGAGTTCGGATCGACCTTGACTTCGGTTTCGGGGTCTTCCTTGTCCAGAGCCAGACCATGAAAGGGCTTGTGCGCATAATGGCAACTTTCACACGACTTCGACACGCCGACTGCAAATTCGCGTTGCGAGATCGCCGTTAACGCCTTATGCGGGTATTGATGATTGATCTCGTCGTTGTGACAACCAAGGCACGAAACTGCTTCGATCCCTGAGGCAGCATTGGCGGAATGGGGTGAGCGGTCGAGCGCTGAAAGGTCGATCTCCACCCGAATTGTCTCACCCGATGTGAATGTCAGCGTTGCATCGGTCTCGCCGTGGCAACCACGACATCCGCTTTCCGATTGAGGTGTCGGCGTCGGGAGCGGTGGGGCCGCCAACGCAGGGCGCACGTACAGCAAACCAAGCGCAATGAGTACACCTGGTATTCCCGCTATCATCGTCACACGTATGAAGCGTCGCATTTGTGAACCCTGGTTCGTTTGAGTCGGTGCACTATCCGGCGACTCAACCTCTTCAGATAATTCGTATGCCAGTAAAGGTTAGCACGTGGACTACGGTCTTCTGTGCCGGACGCATCAGTCGCCTTCACTGACCGGCGTTGCTTGCTCGCTGCTGACTGTGGGCGCAGGGGTGACTGTGACGGTGCCCTCTGCGGTAACCGTGGCCGTGGCCGTGGCCGTGGTCGTTGCCGTCACCGAGGCGCCAACCTCCGGCGTTGCGACTGGCGTCACGTCCGGCGTGATGGTGGAATCAACCTCCGAGACTTGAGACTCCGCTGTGGCATCTGGTGTCTCGGCCTCTGTGGCAGCCTC
>CAYJNV010000005.1:11117-21198 GCA_964370975.1 uncultured Caldilineaceae bacterium
CCGAGACTTGAGACTCCGCTGTGGCATCTGGTGTCTCGGCCTCTGTGGCAGCCTCGCTTGCGCTGGTGCTTTCGGACTCAGGAGTCTCCGATATCGCCGGCGTCAGGCTCAGCCCGCTGCTTTCGAGGTAGGCATCAAGGTCATTAGCGGCGCCCATCTGGTCGGGGTCGTGATATCCCGTCGCCACTGAAATCAGAACGTCGTCCGCAAGGTTTGGTGCGCGGCCTGCGTCACTGTGACAGCCGCGACAACTGAACTCAAGTGCCAGGTAGGGAGTATCGAACTCTCCCTGCTTGTTGAACTGATCCATTACCTGCGGATTGATCGCGACGAGGTGCGTGCGAAAATCAGCCATGTACTTTTCCGGGTCGCTCACCGCCGACTCGATCAGCTTTGGCATATGACAGTCAACGCAGTTTGCATGTTTGCGGTCAGAAATCTTCTGATACTCTTCCGACTGGAAGTGGCAGGTTGCGCAGACTGCAGCCACCCCTTGCCCTTCCGCATGGATCGTCGTCTCATGCGGGTTGTGACAGGCCACGCAATCCATGATCGACTTTTTGCCCGTGAAGGGCGTGGCGGACGCATCGTGGTGCGGAAGGAATCCGTTTGCCGACGGAATCGGCTCCGTCGTCCCCGTGCCGTGGCAGGATTCGCACAAGTTGCGATCGGTCGAGATCTCCATAACCGCGCGGTAGGGGTCATTCACATGACTCCCCCCGGGACCGTGGCATGCTTCACAGCCGACACTTGCCTCCGCCCACGTACCGACGAGGCCGGGCAGGCCATCCTGATTGCCCTCTGGAACGTAGCCTGTGGTGTGGCAGGTGCCGCAAGTGTACGGCAGGTCTACTTCCCCAGCATGATAGGCTACAAACTCGTCCCCCGCCCTTAGTGTCCTGTTCTCGAGATTGTACTGGGTCTTGGCATTTTCATCGCCGGTGATCAGGTATCCCTGTTTGTCGAGAAAGCGTGCCTTCCAGCCATAGCCGCCGATCACGTAGAGAATGTCGTCCCAGCTGTAGCCTTCGGGCGGATTCTTGACTTCGCTGAAAGGATACGAAGGGGCCTTGCCATCTTCCGGCTGCTTCATAATCGACGCATGGCCAGTCGTCGCGTAAGCCTCGTAGAGGTCCGCGTGGCACTGCTTGCAGGTCTCTGAACCGACGTAGACCGGCGGTGTATAGTCCAGGCCTGGGTTGCCTTGCGGGCCGCGCGGTCCCTGGTCACCCACATTGCCCTGTGAGCCCGTTGGCCCCGGCGGGCCGGCAGGGCCTTGCGGGCCAGCGACGCCAGGAGGCCCTGCGGTGAAGGCGCAGGCGCCAAGCGCGCCCGTGAGCAGGGCGAGCAGAAGCAGGACTATGACGGTTTTCCATGATGAATGGGATGAATGGGGAGAGAGGCTGCTGCGCATAGCTGTTTCCTTGCATTTCGTGGAGCCGGGCAAGCTGCTTGCGCCGGCGGCACAGGGCCATCATTCAGCATAGCCAGAGCGGCGCCATTGCGCATCGTGCGGGAGATGGGTAAGAACCCTGGCCACTTGTCCAGATGCGCTGTAGTTCGGGCTGTTTATGCCGGTTGTACCTTCGGTTGCGCGGCGCCATGCAGACGGCGCTCAACGTCCAGCAGTTGCGTCTTGAAGCGGGAACGGCGCCGCATCCACTCGTTGTTGTTCACCTCGCCCAGTGCATGGAGATCATCCAGATGGGCGAGTTGATCGAGCAAGTCGTCGCGCAAAGCGCCCAGGTCAGCCCTGGTGGAACGGGTGCGCACGGAGCCGGCAGCACGCGCATAGAGCAGCGCACCCACCATGCCTGCGGCCACAATCGCAGCCACCACTGCGCTCACCCAGGGGTCGAGCAGCGCCGGCGTGGTGCGGCTCGCGCCCGGCGCAGCGGCGTTTGCGGCCACATCCGTCGTGCTCGCCGAGGCCGCTGCTGCCTCACGCGCGGCCAGGCGCGGGTCGTTTACACCCGGCTCTGGAAGTCCCGCGATATTCACCTCGAGGGTGCCCGGCTGTGCATCCTGCGCCGACCAGAATTGGTAGGCCAGGTTGCCCATGCTTTCGACGCTGACAAATTCGAGCCCGGTTGCATCCACCTTCAGACCTTCCAGATCGGATACGAGCAGGCTCACTTCGGCGGCCGGGTAGAGCGCCTCTTGCGTCAGATCCGCTGTTGTGCCGTCATAGGGCAGCACATAGCGCACGATTATCTGTCGCACGCCCTGGCCCGGCGCAATCGGCAGCGTATCGTAGATGACGGGCCCCACTTGCTGGAAGCGCCCGCCCAGTGTGCCGGTGTCAAATGCAACATCCTGTGCACCCGGCGGGACCTGCATGGCGAAGGTGACGGGCTGGTCGGTTCCGTTCACGGACGCGCCAACGAATGTGCGGTCCGAGCTGTTGCTCAGGGCATAGATTTGCCCAATGAGCAACGCGCCCTGCTCAATCTCCACAATCCAGTGCAGGCGCTCAATCGAGACAACGCTGGCGTCGGTTGTGGTGTCGAAGACGGTGATCTCGGTCTGCACTGTGGGTGAAATGGGCGAGAGTGATATGAAGTTGGAGCTGTAGTTTGCCCCGCCCGCGGCCACCGATGCGATGTAGTTCAGGTTGGGGTCGAGTGCGAGATCATTGAATGCAAATGCGCCGTCAGCGCTCAGCGTTGTCGTGAAAGTTGCAACAGGCTCAAAACCCAAAAAGGCGTTGAGCTGCACGGTATCGCTCATGGTTGCTGTGCCTTGCGCGGAACCTTGTGCGACCGTACCACTGATGACACCATCGCCCGGCTGGTAGGGCGAGACCCATGGCGGCGTTTGCGAGAAGGTGCGTACATACTCAAGCACAGACGCACGGTCGGCAGAGGAGAAGTCGGCGCCCACGTCGGCGTGCACTTGCGTCCAGCCTGCATCCAGCGCGGCCTGGCTGTTGAAAACGGCGTACTGCTGGTCCGAGAAGTCGGTCACCACATCGGCGCCGTCGGGCCCGTCGCCCTTGCCTGCGTCGCCATGGCAAGCCGCGCATGAGGCGACATAGAGTGCCTCACCACCTGCAACTTCCCCTTCAGTGGTGTGCAGGCTCCAGGCATAGGCCACCGCGTTCCAGATGGTTTCATCGTCGAGGCTCTGGCTCCACGGGGGCATCATCGCCTGCATACGCCCATACTTGGTGGTAAAGAAGAGCTCGGCGGGCTGCTGGCCCCATACAGTGGCGGGATCGGAGAAGACGGCCGGCTGGGCGTTGAGGCCGGGCGCGCTGGGACCGTCGCCGTCGCCTGTCTCGCCATGGCAAGGCGCGCAATTTTCCACATAGACGGCGCGGCCTACGCGTGCGCTGGGCGGCGCAATGGGCACCGTAACCTGTGTCGGGTCAAAGGTCGGCGAGGGGCCGAGTACATCCTGTGCCTGCACGCGCAAAGCGCCGCCCGTGGCCAATAGGGCGAATACGCACACAACAAGCATGGCGCCTACCAGCAACTGCCACAGCCCGCGCTGCCGGGCGCCGGGGGCCACATCATTGAATCGCTTCATAAAGGGGATCGCTTGGCTCCACCCAGTCATGGCTGACCGGTGTGCGGGTTCACGCGCGACCAGCACGCGGGCTGCAATTCGATTGGTTGCTACGACTGATGCTGCTGGACTGGCTAACGGTCAGCCTGGACGTGGATCTGCTCCGGCTCTTCCTCGTAGCGGCTCGGGCATTTGAGAAGCAGATCGTTGGCCTGGAAAGAGCCGTCGGCAAGGATGGTGCCCTCAACAATCGCCTCGGCGGCGCGCTGGAAGTTGTCCGGTCGGGGGCCGAAGAAGACTATGGGCAGTTGGGCGCCCTTTTCGTCGGTAATGCTGAAACGCAGGGTAATTGTCTGCGGGTCCCAATTCTCGCTGCCATCGACCACCTGGCCGCTGGCGCGCACGCGCTGCCCCACCAGTGAAGTGCCGCTGTCGCGGATTTCGCTCACCGTGAGATAGTACGCGCCCGTCGACATGGTGGCTTGCACAATAAGCAGAATAACTATGCCAATAAGCAAACAGCCTCCGACAATAAACTTGAGGTTCTTATTGGTGGTGCGGCCTGCCAATTCAGCGGGAATCGGACCCGTTGTGGTAACAGACTGTGCCATGGCCAATCCTGCTTTCGTAACACATAGAATCAAGTGGAGAAGTGGACGACGAGCGCTCTCGTCTGGTCAATATCTTATGTCACATCACCCGAAACGTCAACCATGAAGCGTCGGCTGCAAACTGCAGGATAGCGGCTTGTTGGCGCTTCGTCACCCCCCAAATGGACAGGTTCCGGGCTGCCAGTCGTCGAATTTTGTAACGCCTGCCGCGGCACTCAGACAGATATCATGAGCTATACATAGATATGCTCAGAATTGGCCGCGCCTTTGCGCGCCGGCGACATTCCGACGCGCAAAGGCCGCCTTGCGGCGGCCTTTGCACTCTTGCCTTTCACGCAACCCCATGAATCCACGTTGGGGTTATTTCACTACCTGGTTGTCACGCGTACCGGGCGGCTAGTGGTTGCTCCCGCTAAACGTCCGATCCACTCTGGCGACCGTCTTGTCGGTCCTGGCGGTGAAATCGCTCCAGAATTTGTCCCACTCACGGCTCGCCTGCTCTCGGGTATAGCCGTAGCGTTCCTGGATCTTGCCCAGCAGCGTTTCGGCGTTGCCGCCAATCTGCTCGAGGTCATCGTCCGTCAACTTGCCAAAAGTCTCGCGCACGTTGCCGCGCACTTGTCGCCACTGACCTTTCAGGATGTCGTCGTTCATCGATTAGGCTCCTTTGCATTCAATCCAGCACGTACGCGGCTCAATCCCCGTCTGCGCTCAATGCGCAGGCTGAACTGCAGGGTAGGCCATTAACGTGTGCGAACCTTGCCTGCAGACACCGCTTGCCTGCGTTTCGGTTCGTATCCCCATTATGGCGGACTGGCGCAAGCTTGGCAGTCGGCCATTTGCCGCAGCATGCGTAGGACTTGATTTGAGCCGTTTGTCGGTGATGTACTGACAAGCGGCGGGCTGTCGGTAAAAACAAAAAGACGACCTTAAGTCGCCTTTCCCGTCCGCGATTAGCTTCGGCATTCGTTGTCGACCGCGCCCTGTTCACCGACACGCGCGCTCAGTGCGCAACACGAGTCCAGCCGGGCACAGACCCGCCTGCTGGTGCTCTCTACTGCTCTTGCAGGTTCTGCACAAGGCTCTCGATGGCAAAAGGCAGCTTGTCAAACTCGCTGGACTTGTCAAAGAAGAAACTCGCGCCGGCCTTCTCGCATTCCGTCTTGTATCGTGATGTGGCGTGGTTTGTGAGCATGATGATGGCCGCCTGCGGGTGCGTGCGCTTCATGACGCGCAACACATCAATGCCATTGCGCAAGCCATAGCCGCCCGGCACCTTGATGTCCAGAATGGCAATCTCCGGACTGTGCTCATCCATCAAGGCGACCGCCGAGGTCGCATCGCCCGCCTGAAGCACCGCGCCCACGCCGTCTATCTCGTCGACCAGGTCGACAAGCAGGCGGCGCACCACGGGGGCATCGTCCATGATCAACACACGTACTGGTTTGCCCATGATATCAAATAGATACTGCAATTGTGCTGCCACTCTCTCGCTCCTCTAGATTCCATCGTTTTGATACAGCGTATCAGATGGTTGCCAGAGGTGCTATCGGCTATCGGCGCAGCAGCGTGTCAGGATTCATCCTACAAGGGGAGTCCAGGCGCACGTTTCCAGGCGCCTGCTCAGGCGGATAGCTGATTGTCAATTACATAGCGAATCAGGTCGGCGTTTGTCTTGAGGTCCATCTTGTCGAGAATGCGCGAGCGATAGGTGCTGATTGTCTTGACGCTTAGGCCGAGGTCTTTGCCGATCTCGCTTACCGCCTTGCCTGCGCCAATCAGGAGCAGCACGGTGTACTCCCGATCGGAGAGCGCCTCGTGGGGCAGTCTGTCAAGATCGCCGCTCAACCCCAGCGCGAGCCGCTCGGCCAGGGCAGGGCTCACGTACTTGCCCCCGTGCACCACACGCTGGATGGCGCCCACCAGTTCGTCGAGCGCGGCATCCTTGTTCAAGTAGCCGGCGGCGCCAGCCTTCAGTACGCGCACGGCGTACTGCTCCTCGGGATGCATGCTCAGGATGAGGATGGGTAGCTCCGGGCGGCTGTGGCGCACTTCGTTGAGAATGTCCAGGCCATTGCGTCCCGGCATGGAAATGTCGAGCACTAGGCAATCCCACACAGCACCGTTGACCATGTCAAGCACTTCCTGGCCGTTCGCAGCCTCGGCCAGTTCAATAAAGGGCGCCTGTTCCTTGATAATTTGCTGGAGCCCCTTGCGCACGACCGCGTGGTCATCAGCAATCAAGACCTTGACCATTGAATGAGTCTCCCTGCTTTCGCTGGCCTCCGCATGCGCCCAGACGGCGATGAACTCGTCCAGATGGCGCTGCCCGCGCCATCGCCCTCTGCGCTTAACAACACAAGTGTACCACCGAGTTGGCTGGCACGCTCACGCATGCCAGGCAAGCAAATCGAAATGCGCGCCGCGCTGTCGCCCGCACTCACTTCGGGGAAGAGTGCGGCCCGTGCCGGCAATTGCTTGGTGTTCGAGAATGTCTCCATGTACAGCGTGCCGGCGAGACGCGCGAACGCATTTCCTCGGCGGCGGCAGCCGTCGTCGCGTACGCCGGCGCGCGCGCCCGATGCGTTGGCCATGAGCAGGACAAAAGAGGGCGGAAGCGCTGCTTCCAGGACGGGGTTGTGACTCATGGAGAAGGGGGCGCCTTGCGCGTGGGGGGCGCAAAACACTGAGCGCCCCTCCTGATGGCCTGCGTACACCACGTACGGATGCAGCTCAAGCGTGCACGCGACCGGGCTTGAGATCGCGGCGTATGCGCACCCCTATTGTGCATTGCGACGCGCAGCCGGCCAGTGCGGGTTTTCCCCGCGAAGCAGCCTGTTTGCGGGCCATTGCGGCGCTGTGTAGAATGATGCCACCCATGTCCACACTCTCTTTGCTTGGCGACGCACGCCGTCGCGCCCACGCCATCCTGCAGCGCTGCATATCGCCCCACGGCTTTCGCGCCTCCGGCCTTGCCGAAGGCTACCCGCAAATCTGGGCGCGCGACAGCATGATTACTTTCCTGGGCGCAGCCGCCACCGGTGACCCGGCTTATGTGCAGGCCGGACGCGCCTCGCTTGAGATCATGTCGCAGCACCAATCGCGGCGCGGCCTTATCCAGCTCAATGTCCACCCCGAAAGCGGCCATGTAAGCACGGAAAACGCCGGCGCTGTCGACGCCAATCTTTGGTACATCCTGGGGCACTATCTGCACGTCAAACTCACGCATGATGTGGAATTTCTGCGCACCCACTGGAGCAGCATTGACCGCGCACTCGCCTGGCTTGAATACCAGGACATGAACGAGTGCGGCCTCATCGAAGTACCTGAAGCCGGCGATTGGATGGACCTGCTGGCGGTGCGCTACAACGTTCTCTACGACAACGTTCTCTACTATGCCGCGACGCTGGCGCACGAGCAGATGGCCGCCCTGCTGCCCTCCGCCACACCCATCTACCAGCCTGGTGTCGATGCCGATGGCATCCACCTGCGCCTCAATCTTCTCATGTGGGTCGATCGCTGCTGGGTGGCCGAGCACTTTGCCGAGCATCTGGAAAAACTCAAGGCCATTCGCCTTGAGTGGTTCATGCTCTATCACAATATGGGGACGATCTCGAGCCGCCCCTTCTATTTGCCGTGGGTGGCGTTTCGCGAGTATGGAGACTGGTGCGACAGCCTGGGCAACCTGCTGGCAATTCTCACGGGCGTGGCGGATGGCCACCGCAGCGAACACATTTTGCGCTACATGCACCAGGTGGGCATGGCCGAGCCATACCCTACCAAGGCGATCTACCCGCCTATCTATCCGGGAGAACCGCACTGGCGTGACTACTACCGCAGCCGCAACCTGAACCTGCCGCACCAGTATCACAACGGTGGCATCTGGCCCATGATTGGCGGCTTTCACGTAGCGGCGCTTGTACGCCAACACTGGATTAACGAAGCGCAGCAACTATTGGTTTCATTGGCGCACGCCAATCGCGAGGGCAATGCAGGCGATTGGGAGTTTAACGAATGGATGCACGGTGAACGGGGCCACCCCATGGGTTATGCGCAGCAGGCGTGGTCGGCCGCCATGTTCCTCTACGCCGATCGCTCGGTGGAAGAAGGGGTGCTGCCCCTCTTTGATGACTTGTTGGCCGCCAAACCGGCGGGTGCGCGCGCGCGTGAGAACAACACGTTTGCCGTACATGCGGGCGGCGGGCCAGCGTAAGGCAATCTCATTGCTGAATGAGGTGGTTTGATTGGGCGTCAGCGTGTTGTCCACCATGTGCAGCGAGGCCTCCAGAACCGGAAGCGTCGCTGCGGTCACACGGTGGCTGTACCGGCGGCGCCATGCACACTGTTTGGTTTGACGCGTGCGCGGTGCTATCATGGGGGCGCCCGTGGCAATGCTCTATCCCTGGTCGTCCCACTCGCCCGCCGGCGCGTTGCAGTGCCGAGGCGCGAGGCTTCAAATCTTGACCCTTTGGCAACCATATCTCAGACAATCCATCAGGAGGAAATGAATGAGCAATAAGCGATTAAGTGGCGTGCTGCTGCTTGCGTTGGTCCTGGCCATGCTGGTCTCGGCGTGCGCCGTGCCCGTCGCCCCCGCAGCACCGGCCGCCGGCGAGGCAGCCGCCCCTGCCGCAGGTGAAACCACTACGTTGACCTGGGCCTTCTGGGGCAGCCCCGAAGAGGCCGTCTCTCACGAGCGTGTGGGCGCAGCCTTCATGGCCGAGCACCCGGAAATCACGATTGAGTACTGGAACCAGCCCTGGGACGACTACTTCACGAAGATCCAGTCGCTTTGGGCATCCGGCGACACCAACGCCATTCCCGACATCGCCTTCCTGTGGCCCACGCCCCGCTACGCAGCCGAAGGCGTGCTCGAAAACCTCGACCCCTATATCGCCGAAAGCGGCTACAACCTTGAAGACTACTGGCCCGGCCTGCTCGAATCGGCCAAGTATGAGGGCAGCGTCTATGGCTTCCCGCGCGACATCGAGTCGAACATTCTTTACTACAACAAGGATATGTTTGACGCCGCGGGCGTTGCCTACCCCACTGATGACTGGACATGGGACGACCTCCGCGCCGCTGCCGAGCAGTTGACCGTCAAAGATGCAAGCGGCAACACAGAAACCTACGCGCTGGCCATGGAAGGCGGCAAGTTCCTCAAGTGGGTTGAGCAGAATGGCGGCCAGATCCTGGACGACTTCGTCAACCCCTCCGCCTGCACACTCAATAGCCCGGAAGCCATTGCCGGCATCCAGTTCTTTACCGACCTGCTGAATGACGGCCTGGCCATGCGCCCGGCTGACCTGAACCAGGCAGGCGGCGACGCCGGCGCGTTCCAGAGCGGCGCAACGGCCATGATCATTCAGAACACAAGCCGCGTCTCGGCCTTCAACTCTGCGGGCATGAACTATGACGTTGCACCCGCCCCCATTCCTGCTGACGGCGAGCGCTGGAACGGCGCCGGTGGTGCGGCCTGGGTGATGAGCTCCGGCAGCGACAGCAAGGACGCCGCTTGGACCTTCCTGAGCTGGCTGCAGAGCGCAGAGGGCGGTCAGAAGATCTACACCGAAGCGGGCGAGATCTTCCCGGCCCTCCAGACTGTGGCCAATTCGCCTGCCTTCATGAATGACGCACCGCCCGCCAACAAGCAGGCCATCCTCACCGAAGCCGGCGCGTCCGACGTCGGTGGCTTCGGTTACTTCCCCGAATGGGGCGAGATTGATGGCTCCATCCTGGGACCAGGCATGGAACTCGTTTGGTCCGGCGAAGCCACGCCGGCAGATCAGGTGGCGGTGGTTTGCGAGCAGATTGACGCCTTCCTGGCAGAGAACGGCTACCCCAAGCAGTAGAGGCGGCCGGGCTCCTGCAAATTGCACAGTAGACAGCAGTCGGCGGCTCCGCCTGGGGGCGGCGGCGGGTCGCCCGCGGTATGCGGGGGGCCGGCTCGGCGTTCGGGG
>CAYJNV010000005.1:21208-34612 GCA_964370975.1 uncultured Caldilineaceae bacterium
CCACCCATTAGCGGGGGCCGGGCGCCTCAAAATTCCACAGTAGACCCCCGGGGGCGGCCCCGCTGGGGGCCCCCGACTGTACACCCGCTGTAGCCGTCTCTCCGTCTCTCAGTACGGCCATCGCCCATGAGATCACAGTCGAGCCCTACCTCGCGCCGCTACTTTCGCTGGCAGCCTGACCAGCAGTGGGAGGGCTATCTCTTCATCCTTCCCGCGCTCATTCTCTTTGTGGTCTTCGTCGCGCTTTCGATGGCCTATTCCCTTGTCATCAGTTTCGCCGACTACGGACTGACGGGCATCAAGGAGTTCGTCGGCCTGCGCAACTACCAGGGGCTCATACGTGATCCCATCTTCTGGAAGTCTTTCCGCAACACTGCCTTCTATATCGTCACCGTGGTGCCAATCCAGTTGATTTTGGGGCTGATCATGGCACTGGCGCTCAACCAGGGCATTCGCGGGCGCACGGTCTACCGCTTGATTTATTTCATGCCTGTGGTCACAACAATTGTCGCGGGTGCGATTGTCTTCCGCCTCTTGCTGGCCACCAACGGGCCGCTCAACAACCTCATGGGCAGCATCTACACCCTGATTGGGCTGCCCTTCCGCGACACCAACTGGCTGGGCAGTTCGGCCTTTTCCAAGTGGGCGGTGGTCATCCTTACCCTTTGGAAGAATACGGGCTTCACCATGGTGGTTTACCTGGCTGCGCTGCAGGGGGTGCCCCAGGAACTATACGACGCTGCCGAGACGGACGGCGCGGGCGCGTGGGCGCGCTTTCGCAATGTGACGCTTCCTCTGATAAGCCCAACCACCTTCTTCCTTTTGATTCTGCAAATGATCGGCGCGTTCCAGCTCTTTACGGAACCCTTCGTGATGACCCGTGGCGGCCCAGCCAACACATCGCTCAGCGTGGTGCAGTACATCTACAATGCGGGATTCCGCGACATCCGCATGGACAAGGCGTCGGCCATGGCTTGGGTCCTCTTTGCCTTTATTCTGCTCTTCACCCTCATCCAGAACCGCCTGCAGCGGCGCTGGGTTTTCTACGAGGCCGAGTAGGAGACGCTCATGACGACCTCGACCGCTCAAACGCTTGCACTCTCGCCGCTGCCTGTGGGCCGCCGTGCGCGCCGCAACCCGATCTGGCTGCATGTCGTGCTGCTGCTCTTCAGCGCGATCATGCTCGCGCCTTTCGCCGTCATGCTGCTGGCCTCGCTCGTACCCCAGAGCGCACTCTTTTCCGGCCAGATTCGCCTGACCGACTTTACCCTTGACAACTTCATCGGCACCTTCCAGACAATTCCCTTTGGGCGCTACTACATCAACAGCATCATCGTCACCGCCGCAGTGACAGTGGGGCGGCTGCTAATCTCGTCGATGGCTGCATATGCCCTCGCGCGGCTGCGCTTTCGTGGGCGCGATATCATCTTCAACCTCATGCTTGCCACGCTGATGATTCCCGCCGCCGTCACGCTCATTCCCCGCTTTCTGATCACCAAGAGCCTCGGCTGGTACGACGCCTACATGGGGCTGATTGTGCCCAGCATCTTTGGCGCGCTAGCCATTTTCCTCATGCGCCAATTCTACCGCGGCATTCCGCTCGATTATGACGAGGCGGCGCGCATGGATGGTGCGTCGAGCCTGCGCATTTGGTGGCAGGTGATTGTGCCGCTGAGCACGCCGGTCATCGGCACGCTGGCCATACTCACCTTCAACGACACCT
The DNA here is from genome assembly GCA_964370975.1 of uncultured Caldilineaceae bacterium. GTDB lineage: Bacteria > Chloroflexota > Anaerolineae > Caldilineales > Caldilineaceae > UBA5069. Next base: position 22,932 of record CAYJNV010000005.1, read on the forward strand.
GGAATGACTTCCTGTGGCCGCTGGTGGTAACGGCATCAGACAAGATGCGCACAATTCCCGTGGGCCTCTCCTATTTTGTGGGACAGTACGCCACAGCGTGGGGGCTGCTCATGGCCGGCGCGGTGATTGCACTGCTGCCCATCCTCATCGTTTATCTGATCGCGCAAAATGCCTTTGTGCAGGGCATCGCGCTCTCAGGCGTGGCAGGGCGGTAGGTCGCCTGTCGGGCAACGCCCTGAGCGCGCAGGCGGGCTGCTGCGCTGCCAAAGCATCGGTTGCCCATCAAGCAAATCCTGTCCCAACGTGTGTAATAGAAATCGCACATGGCTCTTGGCGCGGCGCGCCTCGCTTTCCGTGCAAATCCACTGCGCAACCGGCGCACGGATGTGCTATACTGCGGGCAGCGGGTCGTTCTTTGACGGAAACAAGGATACGGTTTTCACGTGTCGGCGTTGCAAATGTCGAGGACGCAATGCCTGCGGCGGAAGTAGCAGTCACGTAATAATCCCCACACAATCGAATCCCATGACCCCCAACAGCGCAAGCACACTCGGCCGCACAATCGGCCGCACAATCGGCAAGATCGTCAAGTCGAACACCCACTACGATTACGTCTGCCAGGTCTACTGTCGCGGCGAGGTGGAGCAATTGCCCCGGCCCACCGACTACGCCCTGGGCGCGTTTGTGACCATTGACCTGGAGCCGCCCGACGTCATGCCTTGGGAGGCATCTGCAGCTGCAGACAACCCCGCCATGACGCGCCTCGTGGGCGTCATCTACAACACCATTCTCGTCAACCCCGAATTCGGCAACCTCGGGCCACGCCTGAGCCAGTCTTCGGAGCTTGAGGTCTTCTCGCCCGACTACCTGGCAGAGACAGCGACGCTCGTGGGCATCATCGCGCTGGGCTGGCAAACCAGTGACGGCCATTTTCGCCAGGGCGTGCCCGTCCAGTCGGCCACCATCAATACCGCCGTGGCCTGTCTGGAGGAGGAGGAAATGCTGGCATTCCACACAGTGAGCGGTGGCCTGGGCAGCGGGTCGAGCAATGGCCACAGCAATGGCGCCGGCCCGGTCTGCCTCCACTACGTCCCCGTGCTAATGAGTATTCAAAGCCCGCTCGTGCCCAGCCTGCTGATCAACATCGTGGATCGGCTCGCGCTGCTCTTTCCGGAACAGCGCCGAACGCTCGCTGTCATGCGCAATAACCTGGCGTGGAAGAGCATTGTGGAGCCGGCCGGATGAGCGCCATGGACACCGCCGCCAACCCTGTTGAGGGCATAGGCATCGTCAAGGGGCCGGGCGAGACGCCGCACGAATTCACCTTCATCGCGCCCGACCCCGAGCGCAAGGTGCCCCACGGCGAGTTCGTCTACTACACCACAGTGGCGGACGGCGTCGAACGGCGCATCCTGGGGCGCGTAACGGGACGCAAGGCCGTCAAGCTCTTCCCCGACACCTTCATGGCCGACCCCATGGTGCCCCCCGGCCAGATCGCGGCGCTGCTTGGCTATGACAGCAGCGCCACCGAACTCTTCGAACTCACGGTCACCGTGCTCGGCTATTATGACGTGACCATGCGCGAGTTCATCAACCCGCGCGTGCCCCCGGCGGGCGGCGCGCCCATCTACATTGCAGACGACGCCTACCTTGCTGCCACGCTCAGCCGCACAAAGCAAGGTCAGGTGGGCAGCGCGCACCTGGGCAGCCTGCTCAGCCGCGCGCCCGACGCCGTGCCCATCGCCGTGGACGTGCGCGGCTTCACGAGCACTCACCTGGCCATTCTTGCCAGCACGGGCAGCGGCAAGAGCTACCTTGCGGGAGTGCTCCTTGAAGAATTGATGATGCCCCACAACCGCGCCGCTGTGCTTGTGATTGACCCCCATGGCGAGTACGGCACGTTGCAGGAGATGGTTAATCACAAGCAATTCGTCGACGGCGCCTACAAGCCCACCGTACGCATCTTCCGCCCCGATGACGTGAAGGTGCGCTTTGACACGCTGGACCTGGGCGACCTGCGCTACTTGCTCTCCAACATGTCGGACAAGCAATATTTTCAGTTGGGGCGCGCCTGGCGCATGGCGCAGAAGGACTATAAGACCGGCTACACGTCAGAGCAGTTTCTCTACTGTATACGCCAGTCTGCCGACGCCAAGCCGCATGATGTGCCCGAGGACCAGGAAGACATGACGACGGGCGGTCTTGTGTGGCGCATCAATGGGCTGAAGAACAGCAAGGTCTTTTCCGATGTGGAAAACCTGGAACTGAAGGAACTCTTCAGGCCGGGCCAGTGCACGGTGCTCCAGCTCAACGAGGTGCCGCAGCGCGAACAGCAGGTCATCGCCGCGGTCATCCTGCGCCGCGCCTACCAGGCACGCGTCGACACGCAGAAGAAGATTGCCAGCCGCGGCGACCCCAACTACCTCAACTTCCCCCTCTTCTGCCTGATCGAGGAAGCGCACAACTTCGCCCCCGCCAATGCCGACGCCGTCTCCACCGAACAGCTCAAGATTATTCTCAGCGAAGGGCGCAAATTCGGCGTCAGCGTCGGCCTTATCTCGCAGCGGCCGGGCAAGCTCGATAGCGACGTCCTCAGCCAGTGCATGACCCAATGCATCATGCGCATTACGAACCCCATTGACCAGGAGAAAATCGCCTCATCGGTGGAGAGTGTGGGGCGCGAACTGATCCGCGAACTCCCCAGCCTGACCAAGGGGCAGGTCATCATCAGCGGCGCAAGCGTGAACACGCCGGTAATGGTGCGCGTGCGCCAGCGCATTACCAGCCACGGTGGCCAGGACATTGACGCGCCGGCTCTGTGGAGCGCCTGGTTCAGCAACGATGAGGAGCGCAGGGAGAAGCGCGCCGGCGCTGTGCCCGTTGACGACCGCGAGTGGTGGGAAGATGACGACGGCGAACCGCTGCGTCTGCCGCCGGGCGGCTGGCCAACAAGACAATAATTGAAGATTGATGATTGAAGACAGGGTTCGTAGCCGGTGGCCACGAACCCTGTCTTCAATCATCAATCTTCAATTATCAGTCTCTACTCAACCAGCCGCCCCTCAAGCTTCTCAATCAGCCGCACGAGGTCGGTGCGCGTGACGACGCCCACCACAACCTCGCCCTCCAAAATGGGCAGCAGCGTCTCGCCGGGCTTGGAGAGCAGGTCGAACGCAGCCTCCACAGGGTCATCAGGTGCGGCGATGGGCACCTCGGTGTTGTCCATCAATTCAGCCGCGGTGGTGGCCAGCGCCTCGCGTAGCCGATCTTTGTACTCGCGATGCTCATCGAGATGGATAGGAATCAACCCCGAGAGCACCGAAATATACTGCGGCTCGCGCAGGGGCGCATTACGCTCAATCAGGTGCAACTCCGTTATCAAGCCAAGAAGCTCGCCCTTGGCGTTGACAACGGGCACGCCGCTCACCTGCCTTTCGTTCATCAGGCGCGCCACCTCCTGCACGGTAGCCTCGGGGGCTACGGTAATGGGTGGCGCCGACATGATTTCGCGGATAATCATTGGATTCACCTTCCGGGATTGCTTGACCGCCCTGTGCAGCCGTTGGCGGTGATGTGAGAGTGGATGGGTGCGCCCATCATACCTGTGCAAGCCCTTCCAGGGCGAACTTGCCGTCCTTATAGAAGAGCTCGCCGTCCACACGGATTTCGCTGTCGGTGCGCATGTCGCAGATAAAGTCCCAGTGTACAGCTGACTTGTTGCGGCTGCCCGTCTCCGGGTAGCCCGCGCCCACGGCCATATGCATGGTGCCGCCGAGCTTCTCGTCGAAGAGGATGTTGCGGGTGAAGCGTTGAATTTCGTCATTGGTGCCAATCGCAAACTCACCCAGAAAGCGCGAGCCGGGGTCGGTGTCCAGTGTGGCCAGCAGGAAGTCCTCGCCCTTGGCGGCGTGCGCTTCAACAACGGCCCCATCCACAAAGGTGAACTCGACGCCCTCGACGGCGCGCCCGGCGCGCAGTGCCGGATAGGTGAAGCGCACCCAACCGTTGACCGAATCCTCCACAGGGCCCGTGTAGATTTCGCCGCTGGGCATGTTGCGGCGGCCGTCACTGTTCATGAAGGTGCGCCCTGCAATCGAGAGGTGCAGGTCGACGTTGGGTCCTCGCACCGTCACTTGCTGCTTGCCGCGTAGCCACTCCACGAGGCGCTGCTGACGTTCGTGAACCCGCTGCCAGTGTGCCACGGGGTTGGGCTGGTCGGCGGCGGTGGCGGCATAGACAAAGTCCTCGTACTCGCGCAGGCTCATTTCGGCCTCCTGCGCATAGGCGGCGCAGGGGAAGAGCGTGAGCACCCAGCGGAAATCGCCCGCAGCGGCACGCTGCATCATCGTCTGCTGGAAGGCGCGGCGGCCGCGCTGGAGTTGCTGGGCGCGGGCCGGCGGCAGTGAAGTCAGCGCGCGCGTGTTGGCCGCGGCATCGATCGAGATACGCACATCGGCCTGCTCGGCCACCAGCTTTTCGAGAGGCGAGGCCCAGCCAAGCTGCACATTCGATGCCGCGTGGGCAAAGGCGTCAACCACGCCCTCGTTCTCCAGCAGTACGGTCGGGTGTGCGCCCGCCTGAGTAACGGCGCGCACGGTTTCCTCCACAAGGGGTAGCCCTGCCACATGGCTGCGGATGACCACCCAATCACCGCGGCGGACGTCGGTGCAGTAGTGGACCAGCAAGTCGGCAAGTTTGGTAATGCGCGGGTCGGTCATCTGTGGGTGGCCTCGCAGGGGCATCGGTGCGCAGTGGATGGGTTATGTTTCCATTATACCTCTCTTGAGCGCGAGCAGGGCCGACTCGCTGAGGTGTCGTTTCGATTTTCGACCGCCTGAATCCACGACGTCCAATTGACAGCGTTCCGCCGCTGTGCCAAAATCACCCACGGGCTGCGGACTGACCGCAGCCCGCTGTTTCCGGCCGTTGCGCTGGTCCGCCGAAGGAGAATCAGTGGAAGTCCAGACCCCCGCCTGGGTGAAGCGCGCCATCTTTTACCAAATCTTCCCCGACCGCTTCGCACGCAGCAACCGTATTGCGCACTCACGTGGTATCCACTTGAAGCCGTGGGGCAGTGACCCCGCCGAGCAGGGCTTTCAGGGGGGCGATCTCTACGGCGTGGCCGAGAAGCTCGACTACCTGAGCGACCTGGGCGTTTCCGCGCTCTATCTCAACCCTGTCTTCTCGTCGGCTTCCAACCATCGCTACCACACCTTCGACTACATGAACGTGGACCCGCTGCTGGGCGGCAACGACGCACTGCGCTTCCTGCTCGATCAGGCGCACGCCCGCGACATGCGTGTGGTGCTCGACGGCGTCTTCAACCACGCCAGCCGCGGCTTCTGGCCCTTTCACCATATCCTCGAGACCGGCGGCGACTCACCGTATATCGACTGGTTTCTGGTCAACGGCTGGCCCCTGAATCCTTACCCGCGCGCGCCCCACGAAGTGACAAATTACGCGGCCTGGTGGGATCTGGCGGCGCTGCCCAAGCTCAACGTGGCCAATCCGGGCGTGCGTGACTACCTGCTGGACGTTGCGCGCCACTGGATTGACTTTGGCATTGACGGCTGGCGCCTGGATGTACCCGAAGAAATTGATGATGCGGACTTCTGGCGCACCTTTCGCAATGTCGTAAAGCAGGCCAACCCCGAAGCCTACATCGTGGGCGAAATCTGGCATGACGCCACGGCCTGGCTCCAGGGCGACCGCTTCGACGGCGTCATGAATTATGTTTTCAGCCGCATGGCAATTTCGTTCTTCGGCGCGCACACGTTGCGCGCCGCATACCGCCCGGGTGGATACGAACTGGCTCCCTCGAGCGCCAGTCAGTTAGCCAAACGTATCGAGTGCATGCTGTCACTGCACCATCCCGAGGTGACGCACGCGCAGCTCAACTTGCTGGACAGCCACGACACGGCGCGCCTCGCGTGGATGGTGAACGGGGATGTCTCGGCGCTGCGCCTCTGCCTCCTCTTCCAAATGACCATGCCGGGTGCGCCCTGCATCTACTACGGCACCGAGGTGGGCATGACGGGCGGACCTGACCCGGATTGCCGCGGCGCGTTCCCCTGGGACGAGCCCGATCTGTGGGATGATGACATGCTCGCGTTTGTACGACGCATAACGGCGCTGCGCCATGCCCACGCCGCGTTGAGCCTGGGCAGCTACACGACGCTGCTGGCCAAAGGCAGCACACTTGCGTTTCAGCGCGACTATGTAGGTGAGTCGATGGTTGTGATCCTTAACGCGGGCTTGCAGCCTGCGACGGTGACAGTGACGCCTGCGCCCACGCCGACGGCTGAGCCGCCGGCCGAGGGCTCTCTCTACCGCGACATGCTCCAAGGGGAGCAAACTCTGCACATGTGCAGCGGGGCGCTGGACATGGTGACGGTTCCCGCACGCGGCGCGCTTGTGCTGCTGCACACACCGCAGCAGAGCAGCCATGAATCGGCCGCCAACGAACAATGCAAGGGCGCAGAAGAACGCGAGCAGGAGCAATTTCTGGCTGCCATGCACACTGATCCTGGCGTCGCGGTACGCCTCGCTTAGGGGCGCCAGTGCATCGAGGTTGGTCGTGGACTGTAGACAATGAGCGCCGGGCCTCCGGCAGATGGGCAGCGGCCAGCCATGCAGACACTTGTCATCTTCAACCCCTATTCGGGCCGCGGCGCCGGGCTGCGTGCCAAGGATCGGCTCTGTGCCGCGCTCAAGCGCGCCGACCTCAAATTCGACATGGTGGAGACCGAGCACGCCGGCCACGCGATTTTGCTCGCGCAGCGCGCGCGCATTGGCGGATACACAACCGTGGTGGCGGCTGGGGGTGACGGCACCATCAGTGAGGTGGTCAACGGGTTGATGCGGGCGAGCCTCAACGGGGCCGCCGGCAGCCTGGCGGGCACGCTGGGGGTGCTGCCCATTGGCAGCGGCAACGACTTCGCCACCATGGCGGGCATTTCGCGCAATCTGGATCAGGCCGCCGCGCGGCTGGCCCTGGCGCAATTGCGTATTGTGGATGTGGGCACGGCGCACTACCGCGTGGGCGACGCGTGGTTCGACCGCTATTTCAACAACAACATGGGCGTCGGGCTCGAAGCGGCAGTCATCCTCGAGAGCAACAAGATTCTCAAACTGCGCGGTATGCTGCTCTACGCCACCGCCGCCGTGCGCGCGCTCATTAAGCAGAAGTCGCCCTACATGAATATCAGTTGGGAGCTTGAGGACGGCGAAGTTGTCGACTACGACAAACACACACTCATGGTTTCGGTCGGTAATAGCCCACGCGCCGGCGGCGGCTTCTATTTGACACCTGACGCCAAGATGGACGATCACTTCCTTGATGTGGCGATTGCCAAGGACATTTCGCGCCTAGCCGTGCTGGCGCTCCTGCCGCGCGCCATGTTCGGCAAGCACACGGGCCACCACGCCGTCACCATGCTGCGCGTACGGGGGCTCACCATCGCCATTCCCGAGGGCGCGCCCGTGCAGATGGACGGCGAAATCATGGCCGAGAAGGCCACCGAGGTGCAGATTGGCGTGTTGCCGCAGCGGCTGCAGGTAATTGTGTGACGGGCGGGTGTAGGGTGTCGTAAGAACGACACCCGGCACCCGATTCCCGACATCCGGTTCCCGCAAGATGCCGTTCCTCGTGCTGCCTCTGGTATAATTGTCTGCAGGGTCCGGCCTGGATGACTGCCTGAAGGCGTGCGGACCACTCCGCATGGACTTCCGCACCGACGGTAGTGAGCAGCCGATGGCATGAATCAAGACCCGCTGACGCCTCCACGCCAACTGAACAGACTGGCCTCCATCGACTCCGCACGGCGCGGGAACTCTGCACAGCAGGGCTTGGCCGAGGCGGCGCATGGGTATTGGCGCGCCCTCTCCGCGCCGGCGCACTGGCGCGGCAACATGCCTTTGGCCGGCGCCACACTCAATGCGCAACTCTGGTTGGACGCCGCGCCCTGGCGGTTGACGGCAGGCTGGGTGCTGCTGGCGGGGCTGCTGGCGGGCGGCGCGCTGCGCCAGTGGCAATCTCTCGATGTCAGGGATTTGCTGCTGCTCTGGCTGCTGGCAGACTTGCTCTGGGGCGCGCTGTGGAGACTGGCGGGCGGTCGCAGCGCCATGCTCGGCCTGGGCGCTGCCTCCGGCGACGGTGCGCTGCGCCTGCCCTACATGCAGGCGAATTCACCCGCCGCGCAACTGCTCAGCCTTGACGAGCGCAACTCGCTGCCCTACCTGGTGCGCGTCGCGCTGCCCACGCTGCTGGTAACGCTGGTAGTGGCGGCAGTGCTTGATGTACCGGCGCTCGTCTGCACGGCGGCGCTGGTCGTCGTCACTGTGGGTGGATGGATTATGCGGCGCACCTTGCAGACGCCACCCCTGTTTCTGCATGCCGTTGCGATGGTCTCGCTGCCCTGGCTGCTTGTGCTGCTTCAGCACGGTACGCGGCCGGGCAGCACTGTATGGCCGGCGGCATTGGCGTTGGGGATGCTGTGGACGCTGCATGCCTGGGCCGAGGCGCGTGCAAGTGTCTGGCAGGTAGAGGGCAAAACCGAAAGTTTAGCGCTCTGGCTGATGGGAGCCACCCAGGTTGGGCTCCTGCTCCTGCTGGTGCTCAACAAGACGCCCGTGTGGGCGCCGATTGTGGCCATCCTGCTGCTGCCCACATGGCTGCGCACGCTGCGCAGGCAACCAGTCGCGGGTCTTTCGGGATGGTGGCTGGCAGCGTTTCTGGTCAGTGCAATGGCGCTGGGCTGGCGCTGAGGCAAGTGCTCGCCGTGACGGGCGCGCAATGGCTCCCCCGGTTGGTATTGACGTTTGAAAAATGAGGATTGCTGCAATGACGGATTTGTCCAATATTGACGCAGATGCAGATGCAGATGCCATTGCGAGCGAACGGAAAACACCTGATGGCGGCAAGCCTCGCAGCGCAAGCCTGCCGGTTGCGCCAAATGGCGGCAACGGGCGCATGCGCAATGGTCCGCTCACAGTCGACGCGCTCAAACGCGACCCCGAGGTAACGGCTTTCCTGCAACGTTCCAACGAGTTCATGCTCACGCTGGGCTACACCGAGCATGGCCAGCGTCACGCGGGGCTCGTGGGCCACATTGCCGAAAATGTGCTGACGCGGCTCGCATACCCCGAGCGCACAAGTCAGCTTGCCAACATGGCAGGCTACGTGCACGACATCGGCAACTGCATCCACCGCGAGCATCACGCGCAGAGCGGCGCGATCATCGCCTACAATATTCTCTCGCGCATGGGCATGGCCACCGACGAATGCGCGCTGGTCATGAACGCCATCGGCAACCACGAGGAGGAGCGGGGCACAGCAATTACGCCTGTCTCGGCTGCGGTAATCATTGCCGACAAGGCCGATGTCCACCGCAGCCGCGTGCAGAATCCCGACATGCATGCCTTTGACATCCACGACCGCGTCAACTACGCATCCACGCGCAGCTTTGTGCGCGTGCGCCCCGAGGAAAAGATCATCGCGCTTGAGCTTGAGATTGACACCAACTACGCGTCGGTCATCGAGTACTTCGAGATCTTTCTGAGCCGCATGACAATGATGCGTCAGGCGTGTGAGTTTTTGGGCTGCAAGTACCACTTGATAATCAACGACACACAATTTACGTAGAGCCACTATCCAGCAACCAGCGCCGACGAGGGAGTGGAATCATGCGATTTGTCCGATTTGTATGGCAGTGGAGCGACACGCCCGACTTTGAATCCGCTCCGTATTGGGGCATGGTGGTGGACGACCTCGTCTATCCGCTGACGGACGCGCCCTATGCGCGCATGCTTGAGGGACGGTACGCGCCCGAAGTCCTGGCCGACGTGGACCCGCTGCCCATTGAGTCCGTGCGCCTGCTCGCCCCGGTCACGCCCAGCAAGATTCTGTGCGTGGGGCGCAACTACGCCGACCACGCCGCCGAGACCGGCAGCGATGTCCCCAAGGAGCCACTCATTTTTCTCAAGGCGCTCTCTTCGCTGCTTGATGTGGGCGAGCCGGTTGTCTACCCATCCATCAGCCAGCGGGTGGACCACGAGGCCGAGATTGCCGTGGTCATCGGCAGGCGCTGCCGCTTCGTGGACGAGGCCGATGCTCTCGACTATGTCTTCGGCTACACGGTTGCCAACGATGTGACTGCGCGCGACTTGCAAACGGGCGACGGCCAGTGGTCACGCGCCAAGGGCTTTGACACCTTTGGGCCTGTGGGACCGTGGATAGACAGCAACTTCGACCCGCGCAACCGCGCCGTGCGCTGCCAGGTGAATGACACCATCCGGCAGGAGAGCAACACCGACAAGATGATCTTCTCCATTGCGCGTGTCATCTCTCACATTTCGCAGGCGATGACGCTTCTGCCCGGCGACCTCATCCTCATGGGCACGCCCGAGGGCATCAGTTCCGTGCAGCCCGGTGATGTGATGACGGTTGAGGTAGAGGGGCTGGGCGTGCTGCGCAACCCGGTCATCAGCGAGACGGAGTACAGGCGCGGCGGGAAGTAGGCGGCCGAAAGCTCGCATGCGGGATGTCGACCCGCAGCCCTTTCTTCACGCTATGCTTTCCTGCAATACTCGCTGTAGCCGAATTTTCTGCGTTCGTACGCCTTTTTTGTTCATCACCTCCTGCGCGCCCGGCGTGGTGCGCCTCACGTGGAGTCTACACTCATGGCAATTGAGCCCTTGTCTCACTTTCCTGACCTGCACTCTGTAACACCCGCGCAATTCTGGGGGCTGCTGCATCTGGCGGCACGCCTCAAGGATGAGCGCGCGCGGCTGGGGCGGAATGCGCCCGTCTGCGCCAACAAGTCACTCGCCATGATCTTCACCAAGCCCAGCCTGCGCACGCGCGTGAGCTTTGAAATGGGCATGCATCACCTGGGCGGGACGGCGCTCTACCTCAGTCCCGCCGAGATCGGCCTGGGCACGCGCGAGAGCGCGCCCGACGTCGCACGCGTCCTCAGCGGCTATTGCGATGGCATCATGGCGCGCGTCTTCGAGCACCAGCACATTCTGGAACTCATGGAGTGGGGCTCTGTGCCGGTCATCAACGGCCTTTCCGACTTCAGCCACCCCTGCCAGGCGCTGGCCGACATCATGACGATTTGGGAGCACATGGGCGACCCATCCAAACTCACACTCGCCTATGTGGGCGACGGCAGCAACAATGTCGCCACCAGCCTCATGCAGGCTGCGGGCAAGGTGGGCATGAAGATGCGCATTGTGGCGCCCACCGGCTACCAGCCCGACACGCAGGTGCTGGCCGATAGTGGCGCCGACGTGACGGTGAGCGCTGACCCCGACGCCGTGGCCGGGGCCGATGTGCTCTACACCGATGTGTGGACGAGCATGGGGCAGGAGGCCGAGCGCGACGTGCGCCTGGTGCTCTTTCCACCCTATCAGATCAACGAAGCATTGCTGGCGCGCACGGGAAATCCTGGCGTGCGCGTCCTCCACTGCCTGCCCGCCCATCGCGGCGAGGAGATCACCGATGCTGTAGCCGACGGCCCTGCCAGCCTGCTCTTTCCGCAGGCACACAACCGTCTGCACGCGCAGAAGGCTGTCCTCGCACACCTGATCGGTGGTGTGGAGCTGGAGTGAGGACTGAAGATTGGGTGAACGGTTGAATAGTTGACCGGTGGACTGGTGGACTGGTAAGTACACTGCCA
>CAYJNV010000006.1:0-32877 GCA_964370975.1 uncultured Caldilineaceae bacterium
AGTGCGCATGTATTCGTGGCTACTGGCCATGAGCCTGCTGAGCACGCTGGCGCTTTGGCAACTGCTGGAAGAACCGCGCGCGATTGTGCGTCGGCAGCGCATTGGCTGGGGTACAGCCTACGCTGTCTCGGTCGCGGCGTGCGTCTATCTGCACTACTATGGCGCGCTTGTCCCGATTGTCCAGGCCCTCTTTGTGGCCGGGTGGGCCATTGCCACGCGCCGCTGGACGCCAACGCTGCTGTGGGCAGGATGGTCGGCGGGCGCACTGCTGCTTTTTGCGCCGTGGCTGCCGCGCGCGCTGGGCATTTTCGGCTTTGGCGGCTGGCGCACAGACGGCACTGTGGCCGAGATGCCGTGGCGCTATCTGGCGGCCTACAGCGGCAGCGCAAACATGCCCACACCCTGGGACGACGTCATCCCCTGGATGACTCTGGTACTGGCGCTGCTGGGCGCAATCTGGTGGGTGCGCACGCGGCCTGCAGGCGGGCTGCTTATGACAGCAATGGCCCTACTGCCTTTTGCGGGCGTGCTGCTGCTGGCTCTGCGCAATCCCGATTACCACGAACGGTACATTATCTTTGTGAGCGGGCCGTTTCTGGCGCTGGCGGCCGCCGGCACCATCGCGCTGGAGCCGCGGTTATGGTCGAGCAATCGCGCCAAACGACGCCTCCACGGGCTGCCTGTGGCCACAGCAGCCGTCGCCGCCATTCTGCTGAGCGCAAATTTCGCCGCGCTGGCCGAATCCTATGGCAACACCACCCTGCACAAACCCGGCTACCGTGCCGCTGCGGAACGCATTCAGCGCGAGCAGCGGCCTGGTGACGTGATCCTGGTTGACGGCCCCAACCCTGAACAGGTCTTTGAGCACTACTACACGGGTGGCCTGCCCGTCGTGGATTTGCGCCACCTCGAAGGCGCGTCTGCAGATGCAGTGGACGCGCAGCTGCGCGCTGCCACAAAGGGCGCGCAGCGCGTTTGGGAGTTGCTCTACTTCCATCCCCCAGGGCCCGTACAGGTGTGGCTGGCCACAAATGGCTGGGCCACCGAGCCGACCTACCACAACAACATCCGCGTAACTTTGTACGGCCTGGCAGACGGCGCGGGGCAAGTGAGCCGCGACGTCAAACACTATGGCCCGCCGCCAGCCTATGGGGACGCGCTCACACTCGAGCGCGCCGTCATCGCACCCGTTGCAGTCACGCACGGTGACGTGGTGCGCGTAACCACCGACTGGCTCACGCACACGACCCCGCCTGACTGGAAGTTCAGCCTGCGCCTGCTCGCTGCGCAAGACAAGCAAGTGCAAGCGGTTGACTATACGCCCCAAAATTGGTTTGCGCCGACCTCGGCGTGGACTGTAGGCCGACCGGCGCGCGATCAACACGGTCTGCTAACGAACGAACTGGCGACGGGCGTGTACACCGTTACGCTGCGCTTGTATGACGAACACACGGGCGCGCCGGTGCAAACGGCCATCGGCGCGGATATTCCCTTGGGGACGCTGGAGGTGCTGCCATGAGCGCGCCTTCGCCGCAACTTCGGGCCCCCGTGCGCCCGAGCCACAATCTGTCGCGCTGGCTGCTGCTGGCGCTGACCATCGGCGCATTTGCACATGTGGCCATTGCGCTGGGCATGAAGGACCTCTGGTGGGATGAGAGCCTCAGCCTACAGCGCGCAGAGTCGGGCCTGTGGCCTCTGTTGCGCGGGCTACTCATCCTCAAGGACGGCATTGGCGAAGTGCCGACCATAGACCAGCATCCCTTCTTCTACTTCCTCTTGCAAGGGCTGCTGGTGCGCACAGCCGGCGAGAGCGAATATGCGCTGCGCTTCGTTTCGGCGATGGCCGCTACGCTGCTCGTGCCCAGCGTCTATGTGCTCTCGCACCACTATGCGCGCAATGGCGTGCTGCCCCGCAGCGCGCCCCTGTGGAGCGCACTCCTCGCTGCCACAAGCCCATTCTTCCTCTGGTACGGTCAGGAGGCGCGCCCCTATGCGCTGTGGGCCATGCTTGCCGTGCTCAGCACCTATCTGCTCTTGCGCAGTGTTGCGCCAAGTCAGCGTCAAATAGCCTTGCGCAAATGGCGCATTGGCTACGCTATCGCTCTGCTCTGCTTCCTTGCCACGCACTATTTCGCCATCTTCCTGCTCCCCATTCATGCGCTCGTGCTCTACCTGGGGCTGCGCGACAACTATCGGCGCCTGGCGCTGCTTCTGGCCATCGGCTTGTTGATGGCCGGCGCCGGAATGGGCCTCGCGGCATTGTGGCTCGTCCTGCGCCAAGGCGGCGGCGGCAATTTCCAGACGATTACCCTGGCCGTTCTGCTGCCCGATTTGCTCAATGCGTTCAGCATGGGCCTCAGCGTCGACATCAGCAAGGTGCGTTGGCTTGACTACACCATGGGGGCAATCGCACTTTTGGGCGGTCTATGGATGCTGCGCCTACGCGACGCCAGGTCCAGCATGCGCTGGGTGATTGCCGCGTCGCTGCTCACACCCATTGCCATCCTCTTCACTGTCAACCTCATGCGCCCCGTCTACATGAACGCGCGCCACATGAGCCTGATCGCGGGCTTCTACATCATCCTGCTGGGCGCCGGGCTGAGCGTCATTCAGAGTCGCTTGCGTGGCGGGCGGATCGTGGCAGCGGCCCTTGCGGTGCTTATGCTGGCTGGATCTGCCTACAGCACCTTCAACTACTACACGCAGGAGTTCTACGCCAAGGACAACTTCACCGCGCTGGGCGAGTACATGAATGGGCGCATAATGGCGGGTGACGCCGTGCTCTACTTTACGCCTGCCTCCTGGCGCACCTATGACTATTACACGCCTCTCCACCATGTGCGCGATGCGATTGCCCAGGGCGCGCCGATGGCACTCTATGGTGTTCCCCTGCTCGACGACAACAGCGACAAGACCATTGCCTTGCTTGAGGATTTGGGCAAACGCTACCGCCGCATCTGGTTCATGAAGTCGGGCACGGTTCCCTATATAGACCCCGATAAGACGGTTGAAAACTGGCTGCGCGACAACTACCTGCTCGTGCGCGACGCCGAATTCTACAGTGTTTCCACGCTGCACGCGCAGCTCTACCTGCCGCAGGTGCCCGTCTACGAGGAAATGCCGCCCGGTATCCAGATGCCGACGCAAATTGTCTTCGGCGATCAGGTGCAGCTTGACGGTTACTCAATTGACGCCGACGCATGGGCAGCAAGGGGCTATGGTCTGCCGCTGCCCGTCACGCTCTACTGGCAGGCAGCCAACGGCAAGCCCACCGTGCGCTACAAGTATGTTCTGAGCCTCGTTGCACCCGGCGAGGGCGCACCGAAGATTCTGGGCATTGCCGAGCATGAACCCTATGAAGGAGCCATTCCCACCATCTACTGGGACCCTGGCAAGATCATTGCCGAATACATCGAACTGGAAGCCGAACCGCCGCCGCTGGCCAGCACCCCGGTGCTTAGCCTGCGCATATACGACGCCGAAACGCTCGAGGTGTTGCCAGTCACTGCCAGCGGGGGCAACGAGGTGCTGGATGATGGCTTCACCGTGGTGCTGCCCCTTCCCACAGTTGCGGCAGGACCGGAGTCCGATGCGGAGTCGCAGCCGTGAGCACGCGTGCCGGGCGCCTGCTGCCCGTGCTCATTGTGGCGGGATTCGTACTCGTCGCATTTTCCTTCAGTTTGCGCGTACCCCCCTTTGAGACGCCTGACGAGGTGAACCACTATGCCTTTGCGCGCAACGTCGCACAGGGCAAGGGGCTACCCATTCAGGCCGCAACGCCCACTGGTCCCTGGGAACACGAAGGCAGCCAGCCCCCTCTTTACTACCTCATCACAGGCGCGCTGACGAGCGGGATCGACCAGTCGGACTTTACCGCACTGGCAACGCGCAACCCACGCGCCAACATCGGCAACCCGCTCTATCCCGGCAACAAGAATTTCATGCTCTACAGTGGGGCCAATCGCCCACTGCGCGGCAGCAATCTTGCGCTGCACGTGGGTCGCTGGTTCTCCATCGCGCTGGGCGCATGCACGCTCTGGCTTATCCTGATGACGGCGCGGCTGGCCTTTGGCGCAAACGACCCGCGCGCGCCCCTTGCCATGGCGCTGGCCGCCGCCATACCCCAGTTCGCCTTCATTCATGGCTCCTTCAGCAATGATGCACTCATCACTTTGATGAGCGCCGCCACACTCTTTTGGCTCGCACGCCTGGCTGTCAAGGACGACGAAGAGACGATTGCGCGGTGGGAGTGGCTCCTGCTTGGCGTGCTGCTGGGTGGCGCGGCGCTGAGCAAGCTGCAGGGGCTTGGCCTGAGCCTGCTTGCGGGCATGATGATCCTTTCGCTTGTCTGGCGGCGGCGCGACATGCGCCTCGTTTTGCGGGCGCTGCCCTGGGTGGCGCTGCCCCCGTTGCTGATCGCCGGCTGGTGGTTCGTCCGCAACATTGCACTTTATGACGACGTGACAGGGACAACGCTCCTGCTGACGGTCAACGGGCTACGCACCGCCGCCATGGACATGGCCGACTGGTGGCTCGAGTTCCGCGGGCTGCGCTACTCCTTTTGGGGACTGTTCGGCTGGTTCAATCTCCTGTTGCCGCAGTGGTTCTACAGCCTCATGGATGCCCTGACCATAGTGGCAATAGGCGGGGCCGTCGCGGGGCTCCTCCGGCGGCGGCAGAGCGGGCGGATTGCAGCGCGCGACGCAGCCACGCGCGTGCTCCTGCTGTTGCTTGTGTGGGCGCTGCTCGTCACAGGTCTGCTGTTTTCTTTCACATCGCAGGCCACAGCCAGCCAGGGACGGCTCCTCTTTCCGGCCATCAGCGCCATTGCCATTCTGGGCGTGCTGGGTATGGAGACCTGGCTGCGGCCACTGCCGCGCTTGGTCGCGACGATCTTTTGGAGCGGCTTGCTCACCCTGCTTGTGGGCTGTTCCTTTTACGCGCTTGCGGTGATGCTGCCACGCGCCTATCAGAGCGTCGGGTCACTGGACGCGCTACCCAGCACCGCGCAGACGACAGATGTTCGTTACGCCGGCGCCACCCCCATTGACTTGCTGGGGATTGAAGCGCCGGCGCGCGCCGCCGCCGGGGTCGATGTGCCGGTGACGCTTTACCTCAGCGCGCCCATCACCCCCACACGCGATGAAGAACTGTTTGTGCAGTTACTTGACGAATCGGGCAACGCCATTGCCAACGTCACCTCACACCCTGGCTGGGGGCGCAACCCCACCACCCTCTGGCGCGCCGGCGCCATCTACCCTGATGCGTATGCCCTGGCGCTGACGCGTGCGATTGACAACCGCTCGCCTCTGGCTGCACGCCTCTACGTGGGCTTTGTGGACCCGGCAACGGCTGCGCAGGGCAATCGGCCGCTGCCCGCCAGCAACGCCGCCGGCGAGCGCATTGTCCCCTTTGTGGCCACGGTGGTTATCGAACCGATTGACCCGCCAACGCTTGAGAATACCGGATTGCGCGCACTTGGCGCGTCCTTTGGCGACGTAATACGCGTGGCAGGCGCGGCGCTCTCGAGCGAGCATGTGCAAGCGGGCAACGCGGTGACGGCCACGGTCCTCTACGACGCATTGGGCCAGCCCGCCACAGAGTACACGGCCTTTGTGCATCTTCTCAACGAGGCCGGTGAGCAGGTGGCCGGCTTTGACAAGGCCCCTGCCGACGGCCGTCTGCCCACAAGCCTGTGGCGTTCAGGCGACGCGATCGCGACGGACTTCCCCATTGCGTTGCCAACCGGTCTGCCTCACGGCGCATACAGCGTCATCACCGGCCTCTACGAGAGCAGCAGCGAGGGCGCGCGCCGCCTGCCAGTGAGCGACGCCGCAGGACACCCGTCAGGCGACGGCTGGGTGCAAATCGGGCGCATCACGGTCGAGTAAGCCCGGCGCCTACTCTGTATCGTCGGATTCGGCAACGGGCTCCGGGTCGGGTTGCTTGCGGCTCCTGCGCGGCTTGCGGGCAGACTTGGGCTCCTCTTCCTCCACAAGATCGTCCGCCTTCTTGCGCACTTCGGTCAGTTCCTGCAGCCGGTCGGTTACCTTGCGGTTGAAGGAATTCTTGGCATAGACCCCACCTTTGCCCGGCTCACCGGCGGCCATGCCCGAGAGCAATTCAATGCCCTCATTGACAGAGGTCACCGCCCATACCGAAAAGCTGCCGGCGCGCACGGCGGCAACCACGTCCTCGCGCAGCATGAGATGCTGGACATTGGCGGCGGGTATCATGACGCCCTGATCGCCCGTCAGCCCACGCGCTGCACAGAGGTCGTAGAAACCCTCGATCTTCTCGTTGAGGCCGCCCACGGCCTGCACCTCGCCCAGTTGATTGACCGAGCCGGTGACGCCAATGTCCTGACGCAGGGGCACGCGCGCAATGGCCGAAAGCAGCACGTAGAGTTCAGCAGCCGAGGCGCTGTCGCCCTCCACGCCGCCGTAGTTCTGCTCGAAAACCAGACTGGCGGCCAGCGAGAAGGGCTCCTCGGGCGCATATTGGGCGCGCAAATAGCTCGTGAGGATCATCACCCCTTTGCTGTGAATGGGGCCGCCCATCTCCACCTCGCGCTCAATGTCGATAATCTCGCCCGAGCCGAGGCGCACGGTCGCAGTAATGCGCGAAGGGTGGCCGAACTCATGCTTGCCCATCTGCACAACCGAGAGACCATTAAGCTGACCCACGCACGAGCCAGTGGTGTTGATGAGCAGTGAGCCACGCAATACATCCTCGCGCAGCCGCTCCTCGGTGCGGCTCAGGCGGAACTGGCGTGAGTCGAGGGCTTCTTGCACGTGGCCGGCATCAACAATCTCGGCCCCCGCCGCGGCCGCCCAGTAGTCGGCCTCCTGCATCAGCCCTTTCAGTTCGCTGATGCGCGCCGACAGACGGAGAGCGTCTTCAGCCCAGCGCGCACTCTGCTCAATCAGTTGAGCGACAGCGTCACGCGTCAGTGGACGCAGCGCGTCGGCACGTGCAATGGTGGCAATCAACTGCGCGAAGAGCAGTTCCGTCTCGGGCGAGCGCTCGAGTTCATCGTCAAAGTCGGCGCTCACTTTGAAGAGTTCGCCAAAGTCGGGGTCATGCTCGGCCAGCAGATAGTAGATGGTCGGTTCACCCAGCAGGATGACCTTGACGTTGAGCGGCACCGGCTCGGGCTCGAGCGAAATCGTGGTCGATAGGCTCATCATTTCGAGCGGCGACTCGATGCGAATTTCGTGGAACTGGAGCGCGCGCTTGAGTCCCTCCCAACTGGCGGGCGACGTGAGCACCTTCTGCGCGTCCAGAATCAGGTAGCCGCCATTCGCGCGGTGCAGGCAGCCGGCTTTGATAAGCATAAAATCGGTGATGAGCGCGCCCATTTGCGCAATGTGCTCAACCCGCCCCATCAGGTTGAGATAGGTGGGGTTGCTTTCGTAGACCACGGGCGCGCCGCGCGCCTCCGAGGCATCGACGATCACATTAACCTGGTAGCGACGGGGCAGGTTGCGGCCCGAGAGAAAGTTCTGCAGGGGCGAGGCGGAGTTGTCGCCGTCGCTGTGCGCCTCCTCGCCGCCGCCAAGCAGATCCAGCACATGCTCGACAACGTCGGCCTGGAGGCTTTCGAGCCACGTGATAACATTCGGCTGTTCGTGGTAGCGCTCGAGCAGATCATGGCTCACGAGGTTGAGGACACGCGTGATGATCTCCTGGTGCAGTTCACGCGCGCGTATGCGGAACTCGCGCTCCATGGCGGGCACCTTGAAGATGACCTTGCGCAACTCATCCTGCAGCGGCTGGACTCGTTGGCGGTACTGCTCCTTCTCCTCAGCGGTCAACTGGTCAAATTCTTCGTCGGTCATGACGACGTCACCCTTGAGCGCGCCGAAGGTGAAGCCGTCGGCGGAACGCACGAGTGCCAGCCCCTGGGCGCGCGCCTGCTCCTGCAGTTCGTAGAGTGTCGCCTCCTGGCGAGCGCTGAATTCGGCCCCGATGCGCTGGCGGCGCAACTGAATCTCCTCGCCTTCAAAGGCGGCCGAAAGGCCCGTGCGCAGTTCTTCGGTAAAGCGCTGCATGTCGGTGCGCAGTTGCTTGCCCATGCCCGCCGGCAGCGCAAGGGCGTGCGGCTTCGATGGCTCAGCAAAGTTGTTGACATAGCACCAGTCGCTGGGCGCGTCTTCACTCGCCGCCTGCTGCTCCACATGGCGGCGCACAAGCGTCAGTTTGCCGGTGCCTGCCGGGCCAAAAGCGAAGATATTGTAGCCCTGGTGACGCATGCGCACGCCCAGGTCTACCGCCTGGCGGGCGCGCGCCTGGCCGATGAACTCGTGCAGATCGGGCAACTCGGAGGTGGTGGCAAAGGGCAGGCTCTGCGCGTTGCAGGGCGTGCGCAGCGAATCAGGCGAAAGCGGGGCAATGGGGGACACGCGCGGTCCTTTCGGGTCAATCGATTTATCCACATGGCCGCGCAAGTGCACGCGCGCCAGAAGTGGATTGTACAGCGAATGGGCAAAGCAGCCACAACCTCACCCCGGCCCCTCGCCACACGCACCGGCGCCCGCTTGCTTCACCACGTGGCTGACCACTGGTGCAGCGGCGCAGGCGCGCGCCATGCTTGCGCGCCGTCGCAGAGGCTGCGCGCAATCAGGTCGGCGCGCGGCAACTGGCGCAGCTTAACCTCCAGCCCCGTGGGCTGCACGTCAAGCTGCAGCCAGCCAAGGGGGTATTCGATAATGGAAGGCGCAAGCACTGAGAGCGAGCGGAAGCCATTGAAGCCAATCTCGCCCTGCTCATAGCGGTGCGCGTGACCCTGAAATAGAATGCGTACGCCACGGTGGCGCGCAAAGATCGTCATCAGGGCGTCGGCGTTGCGCACGGCAAAGTAGGGCTTCCACGGACGGTGCGTGCGCCAGGGGTGGAGCAACTGGTGCATGAAAGCAAGCACAGGACGTCCGTCTGCCGTGGCAAGGGCATCGTCGATCCGCGCCAACTCGGCGTCGGAGAGCCACCCGTAGACCGGGTCGCCCGGCTGGGCGGCGCGAATCTGTGCGGCGTCGTGCCCCTGCGCGTTGATGAGCAGGAGGCGCAGACCGTCCACATCCAGGGTGCTGCCCAGACCGTGGCCCAATCCCCAGAGCTGCTCAAAGATCGCCCAGCCGCCGCCGCCGGGGGGCGTGTCGTGGTTGCCGGGAAGCGCATAGGCGGGCATAGGCAGCGTTGTGAAATCTGCGTGCAGGCGCGTGATCAGCGGCGCAAAGCCCGCCGCAGGCATGTTGAAGAAGCCGCCGCCGCAGGTGAGATCGCCCAAGTGGATGAGCAGCTGCGCGTCCGATGCAGCCACCTCCTCCAGCAGCAGCGCATGCAGCGCTTCCGTCTGGTCGAGCAGCATGGCGGCATAATGGCCGCCCGCCGGGGGCGGCGCAGCGGCCGTGGGCCATACATGGGTGTCGGCAATGAGCGCAATGCGGGTGGCACTCTTCATGGGACTTCCTCCCCCGACGCATGGGAAGATGCAGCGACGCCAAACCAGCGATCGGCCAGGCGGTCGAGTGTGCCGTCGGCGCGCAGAGCGACAAGTGCGTCGTTGACGGCGTTGGCAAGTTGCGCCGCCTTGCGCGGCGTCAAGATCACATAGGGATTGCCCTCGAGCACGGGGCCGACGGCCACCAGGTCCGCACCGCTTCCCTGGGCTATGCGAAGGCTCACGCCATCGATAAGGAGCGCATCGACTTCGCCTGCGGCTGCCGCGGCCAGCGCGGCTTCGGGCGTATCGTAGAGCAGCGGTTCAAGCCCGATTCCCTGCTCGCGCTGCAGACGACGGGCAATCATGTCGCCGGCGCTGCCCCACTCAACCGCCACGCGCTGCCCCTGCAGGCCGGCCACGTCGGTAATCAACGAACCCGTGCGCACAGCCAGGCGCATACCCGCTTCGAAATAGGGCTGTGAGTAGGCAACGTCGCGCGTTTGCCGCTCGTCGAAGGGCATCGCGCTGATCACGGCGTCGACACGTGTAGCTTTGACGGCATCGAGCAGGCTATCGAAGCCCAGGGGCACAATCTCGGCGCGCATGCCCCAGCGGTCAGCCAGCGCATGGGCCAGGTCCACGTCATAACCGGCAGGCGCGCCTGCTGCGTCCAAATGCTCAAAGGGCGGAAAACTGGGGTCCATACCGACGCGCAAGGTGGCGTCATCCACCATGCGCGCCCAGGTTGGATCGCGCCCTGTCATGGCGGCAAGCCAGGCCGGCGTCGCGCCGCCGGCCACCAGCCACGTGGCAGTCGCAACGCCAACCAGCAACAGGCTCAACCCAAGGGCAAGTCCGCGGCGTCTCATGGCAGCGCGCCTTCGGTTGCAGAGGCACTTTCCAGCGCAGGAATCGCCTCGCCGGTCGTGTAGCGCTGCACCTCGCTGTAAAAGGGCTTGGGCTCGAAGTCGGTGCGCACAAACGTGTAATAATCCTGATAGGATTTCTGGTCCCACGGAAAGCGGAAGACCCACACGCACAGGGCATCGAGCCAGGGCCATTCGACGTTGGCTATCTCATACGCACGCAGCGTGTAGTCAATGCGCTGCGCCGGGTGCACAGCACGCGTCCAGCGCGGGTGGTCATTCCAGCCGCCTTCGGTAATCATTGCGTGCTTCGCCCCATCGCCATTCTCAACCATGATGGCGCGCATGAGTTCGGCGCGGCGGAAGTTGATGGCAGCCGGATCGGCAGGTTCGTCGGGGTCGCCGTGCCAGCCATAGGCGTGGATCGCAAGGCTGTCAAAGTAAGGCGCGGCGCCGGCGGCATACATTGCACGCAAGAAGTCCAGGTCATTCATTGCCTCATCGCTGCCCGGGGGCGCATTGGTAGGGGCGAGCGCGCCCGCAAGCACCTGCACATTGGGATTGGCCGCCTTGATCATCGGGTAGACCACACGCAGCATCTCCGTATACTTGACTGGATCGGGCGGTTGAAAGCCCCATTCGAGCGCCAGGTTGGGCTCATTCCAAATGATGACGTGGTCGATACTGTCGGCGTAGCGGGCTACAAACTCGGCGGCGTAGCGGCCGAAATCGGCAAAGTGCTCCTCATCCAGATAGAGGGGCGTCGTCTCCCTGGGACGGGCCCAGGCGGGGACGAAGCCCAGCCGCGCGATGATTTGCACACCCTGGCGCTGCGCATGCGCCACCACCAGATCGCTGTGCGCCCACTCCTGCCGGCCCTGCCGCTCCTCCACATAGGCCCAGGGGAAGTACTCCACTGCCCAGGGTGCACCCATCTCGCGTACCATCTCCCAGGTGCGCTTGATCTTCCATGCCTCCACCTCGTCGGTCAGGCGCGTGTGAATGCCTACCTTGGAATTGGTCGTCTCCACACTGCGCTGCGGGCCCAGGGCGACGGCGTTCCAATTGCGCAAGAGTGTGAACGCAACCACGAACAGGCCGAGCAGCACAAGTGCGGCGGCCGCGAGCAGCAGCGAGCGAGTACGGGCAGTGAGGTTGGGGCGCATTGCGTGGGGAGTTGACTCGTTGCACGGCTTCCGGCAGAGGCAATTGCTGCGCGCCGTGCCATCTCGGCGCAGGCAGAGTCCCCCGGAAGTGCGGAACGATTGCCCCTTCCCATTCTACCAGTCCTCGAGATGTTCGAGAAGGGCCGGCGCAATGGTATAATTCTGCCTTCTGTGCGCGCGGCGTACTGTGATCCAGGCCATAGTTTGCCTGTGATGTTGGAGTTTGCAATGATGAATACGATGGTGGACCGCTGGCGCACATTGAGCACAACGCAGCAGGTGATCATTGGCGCAGTGGGGCTGTTGTTGGTCTATGCGTTGCTTTCCTCTGGTTCCCTGCTGGACCCCGCGAATCTGGCGGCCAAGGCGGCCATCCTGCTACTGGCGCTGCCCTTGCACGAGCTGGCGCACGCTGCCGCCGCCGTGGCACTGGGTGACAACACACCGCGCCTGCAGGGGCGCATGTCGCTCAACCCTTTGCGCCATTTGGACCCAATGGGTTCGCTCTTGATCCTGATTGCCGGCTTTGGCTGGGCCAAACCCGTGCAGTGGAATCCGCGCAACGTGAGCGTCGACACGCGCCTCGCCTCGGTTATCATCGCACTGGCCGGGCCGCTCACCAACCTGCTGCTGGCGGTTGTCTCCATGTTCCTGCTGGGCCAATTCGGTCTGTCCATGGGCGATGCGGCGGTCAATTTTCTCTACTTCTTTGCGACAATCAACGTGCTGCTCGCGGTCTTCAACCTGATTCCCATCCCGCCGCTGGATGGCTCGCACGTGCTCTTTGCACTGCTGCCGGGCGACAACTGGCAGTTGCGTGCACAGTTGAGCCAATACGGCATGCTGGTTGTCTTTGCCGTGGCATTTGTCTTTCCTCAGGTGATTCGCGTGCCAACCAACGCTGTCATGCAGGCGCTGGCGGGCGTCTTCTTCTAGGCCAGTGGCAGCATGAAGAAAGCGGCCCCTGGCCTGAAGCGGGCGCGCTATCGAGTGGGTCAGTTCGTGCATGGCGCGATGGCGTGTGTCGATGCTGTGGAGCTTGCAGAAGCGCACACTCTGCTGCCGCCTGATGCCTACTGCCTCTTCGCGGCACTGCCGGTTGACGCCCAACGCCACAGCCTCAATGTATTGCACGCGCTGGCCAGCCAAGCGACTCTGGATGTTGACCTTGCTTCGGCCGCGCTGCTGCATGATGTGGGCAAGCTGGCCGCTGCTGCGGCAGGCGCACCGATTCGCCTGTGGATGCGCGGGCCGCTTGTCATGGCCAATCGTTTTGCGCCGCGACGATTGCGCCGCTTTGCCCAGCGCAACCCGCGTCGACCCTGGCGCTTTGCGGCGTGGGTCTATCGAGAACATGCAACGATTGGCGCGTTCCTGGCAATGGACGCAGGATGTACGCAGCGCACCTGCCTGCTGATTGCGCTACACCAGACGGCGATTCCCGCTGATGTCACTGGGGAATTTGCGGACAACCTGCGGTCGCTGCAGCAGGTGGACGAGCGAATGTAGCGCCGCGGCCGCCATTGCTCCGACGCTGCGCAATCGGCGTGAACGGCGGCCAAAATCGCCGCTAAGCGAAACATGGGGAGCGAGAACCATCCATGGCAAAACCATTCATTTCCATCATCGGGCTGGGCGCAACAGGCTGCGCCGTGGGGCTGGCGCTGCGCAAGGAGCCCGGCGAGTTTGAAGTGGTCGGCCACGACAAGAGCCAGGCCGCCGAGTCTGAGGCGCGCAAGCTCAACGCCGTGCAGCGCACAGAGTGGAACCTGCACCGCGCCGTGGAGGGCTGCAGCATGGTCATCCTGGCGCTGCCGCTGCCCGCCATTGAGGAGACGCTCGCGCTGATTGCCGAAGACCTCGCACCCCAGGCGCTGGTGCTCGTGCTCAATGGCCTCCTGCAGCCGGTTGTGGAGAGCGCACAGCGCGCCCTGCCCAACCACGCCCGCTTCGTGGCCGCCCATTTGGTCACCGGCATCCATGCCCCTGAGTCACCCTCGGCCGAAACCTTTGTCAAGGTGGCCTGCTGTATTGCCGCTGCGCCCCACACCGACCCCACGGCGCTGGAATTGGCCGGCGACTTCGCCGAACGTATGGGCGCGACCGCCCACTTTATGGACCCTGTGGAGCACGACGGCGTCGCTGCTGTGGTCGAGCAGATGCCGCAGCTTGCCGGTGCGGCGCTGCTCGCCATCAGCACGAAATCGCCCGGCTGGCGCGAGGCGCGACAAGTGGCAGGCGCGCGCTATGCCGCTGCAACGGAGATCGGTGGCAACGCTGCGCAAATCGGCCGCGCCTTGCTAGGCAATCGCGAAAACGTGCGCAGGCAACTTGTGCTGATGCAGAACGAGCTTGCGCGCTGGCAGGCACTGCTCGATGTCGACGCGCCGGAGGATGGGGGCGCACACCCGCTTCAGGACGCGCTGCAGGAACTTCTCGACGCGCGCTCGGTCTGGGCGCAGCAGGCCGCAGCGGGTGATTGGGAGAAGGAACCCCAGCCCATGAGCAGCAGAGAGTCGAACGGGATGCTGCGCCAGCTCTTGCTTGGCAACATCGGCAAGCGCAAGCCGCCGACAAACTGAAATTCGACGCAAACGCGCGAAGGCGCAGCGCAGCGCAAAGAACTGCAGAAAGACCTCATTGCCGTTCCGTTTTTCGTTGCTGGTATTCTTCGGTGCGGGTCCTTTGCGATTTTGAGTCGAATTTGCAGCATGCTGCTTTGCTGTGCGTTTCCTCTGCGTCTTTGCGCCTTCGCGTCGCATGTGTGCCATTTACGAGCGAGCTGTGAAAGTCATCATCCAGATTCCGTGCTATAACGAGGCGCTCACGCTACCGCAGACGGTGGCGGCGTTGCCGCGCACCTTGCCGGGTGTGGAAAGCCTCGAGTATCTGGTGATTGATGACGGCAGCAGCGACGCCACGGCAGAGGTGGCGCTGGCCCTGGGCGTTGACCACGTGCTGCGGCTGGCCTCCAACGGCGGTCTGGCACGCGCCTTTGTGGCTGGTCTGGATGCCTGCATCGCGCGCGGCGCGGATATCATCGTCAATACCGACGCCGACAACCAATACTGCGCCGATGACATCGCGCGACTTGTCGCGCCCATTCTGGCCGGGCGCGCCGAACTGGTGGTGGGCGACCGCGGTGTGGCCAACCATCGCGATTTCAACGCCACCAAGCGCTGGCTGCAGCGGGCGGGCAGTTGGGTCGTCTCACAGGCAGCCAACAGCCTCATTCCCGACGCCACCAGCGGCTTCCGCGCACTCACGCGCGACGCCGCGCTGCGCACCGTGGTTCTCTCCGAATACTCGTACACGCTGGAAACCTTGATCCATGCCGGTGCGCGTCACGCCGCCGTTGAGCATGTAGCCGTGCGCACCAACCCCCCCACGCGCCCCTCGCGTCTTATGAGCAGCCTGCCCCACTATCTGGGAAATTCGGGAGCAACAATCGTGCGCGCCTACACCCTTTACCGACCGCTGCGCGTCTTCTTCACCCTGGGAACTGTCTTTATCGCCGTCGGCCTGGCGATAGGCGTTCGTTTCCTCTACTTCTACGCCGTCGGCACGGGCGGTGGCCATGTCCAGTCGCTAATTCTCGCGGCGGTGCTGCTCATCGTCGGCTTCCAGGTGCTGCTGATTGGCCTTGTGGCCGATCTGATCGGCGCCAACCGCAAGATGATCGAGGAACTCCTCTACCGCCAGCGGCGTGAGGATGCAGCAGTTGGGGCAGCACAGGTGGAGAAATCGACCAGGCCACAGAGGGAGATCAGCGCGCCATGAAAGAAGGGCTGAAAATCCGCGCCTACAACACCGCCACCCGAATCTTCGGCAACCGCATGGTCGTCAACGAGCACTTTGTCCCCGCACGCGGTCTTGAGATTGGACCCTACCTGGCTCGGGGCGACAGAACCGCCGTCCATCACCTGCTGCGCTATCAATGGGCAGTGGCCACCCTGGCTGATCACCCGGCCCCGCAGCGCATTCTCGACATGGCCTGCGGTTCGGGATACGGGACTGCATCCATCGCTGCCCACTTCGCCGGCAGCAGCGTTCTGGGTGCCGATTACGATCCAACGGGCATTGGCTACGCGCAAGAACATTACCGCCTCATGAATCTTGCGTTTGTCCAGGCTGATGCCCACAAGTGGGAAGAGTCTCTAGGGAACGAGCGCTTCGATTGCGTTGTGAGTTTTGACACACTGGAACACAGCGCCCATCGCGACATCTTTATGGAAAACCTGGTGCGCCACCTCAACCCGGGCGGTTGGTTGCTTTTCTCAACCCCATGCGGTAGCGACACCAATGACTTGCGCCCGCGCTGGCTTCACCACGCCATTGAATACTCAACCGCCAGCCTCTACGACTTCCTGCGCCGCTATTTTCGCGTTGTCCAGCGTCCTGAGGAGAAAGACTTCCCGCATAGGGAGGTCTTTGACCAACTCGTAGGCAGCAAAGTGGACTACCTCCTGCGTCTGAATCCAGTTCTCTGCCGCGAGCCAATTCACATCGCAAATCCCTACCGGAGCGACCGATAATGACGGTGAATGGAGCCCGAAGGTGAGCAGACCGTCGTTGCGTCTCACTTTCATCCTGTCGTCGTTGTGGCTCTCGGGGGGCATGCGCGACATAGTGGAGTATGCCAACCGCTTTGCCGCGCGTGGCCACAAGGTCACTCTTGTCTACCCAGGAAATACCTGGGATGGGCATATGGCGGAGGAAATCTCGCCCGATGTCGCACTGGTCGCGAGCCAGGTCCTGCGCAATAGGACCATGGGGCGTATCGGCCACCTGCGCCTGAGCAGGTCACTCGCCGCAGCCGCACCCTTGTCTGACTTCATCATCTCCACCCAAACGCCAACGACCGTAGCCACTTGGGAGGCTACAGCATGGCAGCACAAGGGTCGCCCCATCTGGTTCTTCCAGGACTATTTGACGATGTTTCACGGGCGCCCGCTTGAGCAGTGGCTGATGCAAAACGCGCTACGCTGGCATGAGAAAGCGTATACCATATCGGCCTGGGCCGGAGAAGAATTGCCGCAGGCGCATCGCGAAAAAATAGAGGTCGCAGGAATCGGCCTGAGCCATGCGGAACTCTTCACCCCCTGCTATTTTGAAGAGCGCGAAAGCCGGCCCGTGCGGACACTTCTCTATTTGGGTGACGAGCGCCCACGCAAGGGGCTGCGCGAGTTCCTGGATGCTGCGAAAATTGTGCACATGGAGTATCCCGACGTGCGGTTGCAGATCGTCTCCAAGGAAGAGTGTACAGTCGAGACGTCGCTGCCCTTCGAGTACGTACACCGGCCGTCGGTTGAGGCGCTCGCCAACATGTACCGCACTTGCGCAGTCTATGTCGCCTCATCATGGTCCGAATCGCTGGGAATTCCGCCTCTGGAAGCCATGGCATGCGCTGCGCCCGTTGTCTTGGCCGATGCCGGCGGCACGCGCGATTACGCCGTAAACAACGTCAACTGCCTGGAGGTGCCTGCGCGTGACGCGCCTGCACTCGCGCAGGCTATCCTCGCCGTGCTGCGCGATCCCGCGCTGGCTGCGCGCCTCTCCCACGCCGGGCCCCCCACGGCCGCACACTATGATTGGGAGTCTCTGACTAGCCGCTGGGAGGAGCGGCTGTTACAGCTCCACGCCACTGCACCGCGACAAACCAAAGTCAGGTAACCCAAGATGAATTCACACCCTGAGACATTCATGCCTCTCGAGGCGTTGGGCGCCGACTATCCGCCTTATCGTCCCACTTACGAAACGACGCCCGCACAAGGCTACCTTAGCGCTTATCAGCAGCGGCTTGCCGAAGCGCCGACACAGCATGGGCTGCTCATGCAGCTGGGGGACAAAGGCGTGCTTCGCCGCGCACTCTCGCAAAGGCTGCACGACTCGCTGGTCGATGCTCGGAACGCACTGCGCTTTCGCGGCACTGTGCCGGGCTGGCTCATGCACGCCGATGCGCTCAAACTCTACGAAATGGCCTACCACTCCACGGGTCCAATTCTTGAACTGGGCTGCTACCACGGCCTCAGCACATCGATCATGGCGCACGCCGTGCGTGATGCGCAGCGCCCCACACGGATATATAGCGTGGACCTCGACCCCGCATGCATTGCCGCCACCCTGCGCACACTGCGCCGCCGCAACCTGGCGCTGGGCTGCGCCCTGGTTTGTGACGAGGCGGCTAACGCAACGCGCCGCTTCGCCGACGAAGGCTTGCGCTTTGCCTTTGCCTTTGTTGACCACGCACACACCTATGCTCCCGTGCGCGCTGCCTGCGAGGCGCTTCCCACGGCGCTCGCACCGGGCGCCTTCTGCCTCTTCCACGACTTCAACAGCCCTTTCAACCGCGACCCGCAAAACCACAACTATCAGGTCTATCAGGCGGTCACCGAAGGGCTTGACGCCGAGCGCTTCACCTTCTGCGGCATCTATGGTTGCACGGCTCTTTACCGTTTTGACGCCTGAGCACTGCCCAAACTAGAGCGCAAGTTGCCTCACAATTTCCGCCAGCCGCTTCCTAATCACCTCTTCGGACGCTGAGGCCAGGAAGGCCGCGCGACCTCCTGCCGCAATTTCGGCGCGTACTGATGGGTTGTCATGCAGCGCCAAAATCGCCAGCGCCAGCGCCGGCGGATCCTGGGGCGGTACAAGCCACGCCGAGCGACCATGCGCAAGCAGCTCGCGATTGGCAGGGCTGTCTGCGGCAACCACTGCGCGTTCGCACGCGAGCATTTGGTAGATTTTGCCCGGGATAGTGCGCTGCGCTTTTGCACTGGGGCCAAAGTGACCCCCAAGCGCAATGTGCGCGCCACGCAGTTTGTCGGCAATCATAGCCGCGTGCATTGGCGCCAAGAAACGGGTATGGCGCAGGCGCAGATTAAGTGCGAGCGCCTCCATGGCCGGCCGCATAGGACCGTCGCCCACAAGGTGAAAGTGAATGTCCAGCCCTTCAAGGTAGGCTGCGGCATGCAGCACCGTCTCAACGCCATGGAGCGGAAGGTAGGTGCAGTAGTAGAAAACGGTAGTACGCGAGGCACTGTCATCTTGTATGCCCGGCAGCCGCGCGGCGCCGGCTTGCGCGAATGGATAGAATATCTCCTCGTTGCAGCCTACCGGCAGTGCATGCAATTTGCGCGCGTCCACACCCAGGACATCGATGAAATACTCCACGTGCGCCTGTGTATCCAGTAGAATGGCATCGGCCATGGCGCTGGGAATCCTGTCCAGCGCAAGCGCCAGGCGGCCACGCAGCGAATTGGGTGCAAACGCTCCGCGGTCAAACGCGAGGGTATCGTAATTGGAAATGAAGGCATCAAAGAGGATAGGCGAATGCGTCAGCGGACGCAGGTGCGGCAGAATGAGGGACCCGTAGAAGCCCACAAAGACGAGGTCATAGCGGCGCGTGACTAGGCGCCTGACGGCCTGCGCCGTCACGGTGGCGCTCGAACGTAGTAGTGAGGCAGGCGGTGCGGCGGGTGCCACGACGTCAACGCTACCCATTCGTCGCAACGCGCGCAACAGGACATCATTGCGCGCGTAGCTCATTTCGCGGCCGGCCACAAATAGAATCTGCATTCGTTCTACCAAGTAGGGGTTTGCGATGCTGGCCCGCTCATTCGGCCGGTCAATTGGCACTGTGGCCTGCACCACAATGCCAATTGACGGAGTGTTTTCCGCCATTATAGGGCCGCTACGCTATACTTGCAGATTATGCAGAGCAGACAGCGTAGCCGCAATGAAGAATACGAAGCGAACGGTGACGCCGAAAAAGCAGACCCTAAGGCGTCGGCGTTGGCCGGCGCAACTGCGTATCAGCCCGCGTATCCGCTCCGCGTGGTGGTGCTGAACTGGAATCTTGCTGCCGACACACTGGCATGTGTGCAATCGCTGCTCATCGATGGTTTCCAGCCCGCTGATATCCTGGTCATGGACAATGGATCAACAGCAGGCCGAGGAACACTTGCAGCAGGACTGCCGCCAGGCGTGGGACAGCTCTATTTGCCGCAGAACGTGGGCTTTGCCGCAGGTAGCAATGTCGGCATTGCTGCCGCACTTGACACGGGCGCGGCGTGGTTGCTGCTACTGAACAACGATACTCTTGTGGAGCGGGGCGCACGCCGCGCGCTGCTCGACGCGGCAGCGACAGACACATTTGCGCTTCTCAGCCCGCTCATCCTTTACAGTGATCCGCCTCCGCGTGTCTGGTCGCTGGGCGATCGGCGCATTATGGGTACGCTGCTTACGCGCAGCTTATGGCGCAACCAGCCGCCGCCCACGCAACTGCCGACGCTGCTGGAAGTAGACTTCCTCACCGCATGTGCGCTCATGGTGCGCGCCGACGTCTTCGCGCGTGTAGGGCTGCTGGATGAAGGCTACTTCATGTACGCTGAAGATGCCGACTTCTGCTTGCGCGCGTCCAGGGCTGGTTTTCACCTCGGCTGCGCAACGGAAGCGCGCATCGCGCACAAAGTGTCGCGCAGCACGGGGAGTACGCACCCGGCCGCGCGTCGCTGGCGCATTTTCTACCAGGCGCGCTTCTACCGCCTGCATGCGGGGCCAATGCAGCGGCTTCTACTGCTCATGCCCTACACATTGGCGCGTTCGCTCCTAATGGCCGTACGCGACCTCCTCGCAGGCCGTTCGCAGATGGCCGCCGCCACGTTGCAGGGATGGCTTAGCGGGTGGGTGCAGACCCATAGTCCCGGCCACAATGCAACTGGCAGGTCGAATAGCGACCAATGAACGATGCTCTCGGAATTCCCGGCACATTGGAGTCGTCGGTTGTTTTATCGCAGCGCGCGCAACGCGTCGTGCGTAATTCGTTCGCGATCGTTTGCGCTGCGGCAATCGCACTTCTATTCATTCCCCAGGCCTTGGTTGTTGCGGCAGCAGTGCGACTTGCGCCGGATCATCTGCTTGAAGAGAAGACAGTCGCGCTGCTTGGGGCCCTGCAATGGGTGATGCCCATTGTGGGGGTGCTTGGCATCATCTGGATCTTGCTCGCACCACGTGCACGTAGTTCGATGCGCAACTTAGCGATCGTGACTGGCTCCAGTCGGTGGAGCCTTCCAGTGATTTTGGTGCTTGCCACAGTTGTGCGCGTTGCCTGGCTGTATTGGTTCCCTACTCGACCGTACGCCGATTCGGTTGGCTATATTGCCGCCGCTACGCAACTCGTGAATGGCCATGGCTATGTTTGGGATGCGGAGAGTATGCAACCCCTGGTCGGATGGCCTGTGGGCTACCCGGCAATTCTGGCCGCCTTGTTCCTGATTACGGGGGTGACTGCTGAGACTGCGCTTGCGCTCAACCTGGTGGTTTCGGTGCTGACGGTGGCGCAGACGGCTTGGCTTGGATCTCTCCTGTTTGGGAGACGCGTGGGCCTGATGTCCGCGCTTCTGCTGGCGCTGTTTCCGGGCTTTGTAGTCTATACGAGTCTTGTCAGCACGGAACTTGTGTTCCTGTGGTTGACAAGTCTGTGCTACCTGTTGGCGGCCCGCCCACCGCAGCGAACCACCGCCTTTGCACCCACGGTCAATGCTGGCATTGCAGCAGGGATTATGGCGGGAGCGGGCGCGCTCGTCCGCTCGACGGGGCTGCTTTTGTTGCCCTTTTGGGTCTTTGTGAGATGGAGCAGTCAACGCAATGTAAAGCAAGCGGCATTGTGGGCAGTCGCGCTCTTTGCCACTGCTGCGCTCATCGTTTTGCCCTGGACAGCGCGCAATTACCTGACGTTCGGCAAGATCATTCCTGTTTCCACCAATGGTGGGATGAACTTCTGGATAGGCAACAATCCGAATTCTCACGGGGCGTATATGTTTCCGCACGACCCCGCGTTGAATCCACTCTACCCGCTTGCCGAACAACGTGATGAGATTGGCATGGAGTCTGAAGGCTATCGGCTCGGAAGTGCATGGATCCGTGCGACCTTGCAGACTGACCCCAAGCGCATATTTGTGCTGTACGGCGCCAAAATCGTCTACTTCGTCTCCGGGTTCGATTTTGGCCTGCAATGGAACACGCTGTCGGCGATGGCGGAAAATCAAAGCGGAACCGGCCTGCGGGCACACGTGCTTGTCAACGGGGCCTATTTGGCGATGCTGGCGGGCGTATTCTTCGGCGTCTTGGCACTAATGCTCGCGCGCGGACATGGCACCCTGTTGCAGTGGGGGCCGTTGCTCTTCTACCTTTACTGGCTTGCAGTACATATGCCCTTCTTTGGACAAGATCGCTTCATGCTCCCGGCGCTGCCCGGGCTGATCATCTTTTGCGCACTGGGCGCGTTGACACTGTTTGACGCCGTGATTGCGACTCCATCTCACGCGTCGCGAGGTGAAGTCGCAGCATCCTTATCGGAACACCGCATTGACGCGGGTAAAGATGGAATCAATGCCACATGGAAACTGTAGTGTGCAACCTCTGCGGCGCCGCCGACGCGACCGAATTTGCCGTCGTCCCCGATCTGCTCCTTGATCGTCCCGACGTCCACGCCCGTCTCGTACGCTGCAATGCCTGCGGGCTTGTCTACCAGAACCCGCGCCCCACGCCAGACGAAATCGGGGTGCACTATCCTTCAACCTACGAGTCCTACGCCAACCATCGCGTCCGCGCCAAAGGCCAGTTACTGCGACGCGCCTACGATTATGGAATGCAGAAGCGTTGCCGCTTTGTCACGCGTGCCTTACCGCAAGGAGGACGTCTGCTTGACCTGGGATGCGCTGCCGGCGCCTTCCTCGTTGCCATGCGCGAGCAAGCCAACTGGGAGGTGGAGGGCGTTGAGTTAAGTAAGGAGACGGCGCAAAGCGCACGTGAGCACAATGGGCTCAAGGTCTTCGCAGGCACGCTTGAACAGGCCAACTTCCCGGACAACCACTTTGACGCTGTGACGCTGTGGGATGTACTGGAACACCTGCATGACCCTGTCGGGACGCTCGCGGAGATCAATCGCGTTCTGCGCCCAGGTGGAGTTGCCGTTATCCGCGTGCCAAATTTCGATAGTTGGGATGCATCGCTCTTTGGCTTGTACTGGGCCGGACTGGATGCGCCGCGCCACTTGTACATCTACACGCGCGCGACGCTGGCAAACTCTCTGCGCGCCGGTGGTCTAGAGTTACTCGGTCAATCAACGGCGATAGGTTCCTACCCCATCTTTGCCCTCAACGTGCGCTTCTGGTTGAACGCCCGCGGTGCAACCCCAGGCGTCAAAGGCGCAATATCGAAGGCCCTGTACAACCCGATCAGCCGGCTGTTGAGCGTGCCGGTATTCTTCGTCCCATCTGTGGCGGGGGCAGGGCCACTGCTTGTCGCGACGGCACGCAAACCGGTGGGTCGGCCCGCACCGAGCCCACAGAAGAACAAGGACATGGCACATCCATGATTGACATTCAGCACGCAACCATACGTCAGGGCCAGTCCATTCAAGACGCGTACGATGAGCTCTTCCAGGAACGCTCGCTCATCATGCGCGACTCGTTCTACTTGTGGATTCTGGAACTCGCGCGCCCGGCCCCTGGCGATTTGCTGGTTGACGTTGCCACCGGCAACGGGCGGCTGGTGGAACTGGCCACCGCACAGGGGATCCGTGCGGTGGGCGCCGATCTCTCCTACCAAGGTATTGCCACTGTGGCCGCGTCAGCACCCGAAGCGGCTTCCTGGCTCGTCTCTGACGGCCAATGCATGGCGCTGCCCGATGGTTCGGTGGATCGCGTCATCAGCCTCGGGAGTCTTGAACACTACGACGATCCGCTTCAGGGCGCGTCCGAGCTTGCGCGTATTCTCAAGCCGAACGGTCGCGCGGTCGTATTGCTGCCGAATGCCTACGGCATTTTTGGCAACGTCAAGTACGTTTGGCAGCATGGCGAGGTATTTGACGATGGGCAACCCCATCAGCGCTATGCGACGCGCGGCACATGGGAGCGAATGCTGCAGCGGGCCGGGCTCATGCCCGAACGACTGGTCGCATGGACTGAAGTCAACCGCCCGCGCACGCGACGTGACTTTGACGTCATGCTGCGCAGTCCACAAAAGATCGTGCGCGCCGCACTTGCTGCTGCCTTTCCGGTCAATCTCGCCAACCAACTGGTCTTCCTGTGCCGGCGGTCGTCAAACGCCGAGAAGGCGTCGGCAGCGGCCCACTACACCACGCTTCCCACTCACTTTGAGCGTACCACGTCATGAGTCGGCCCGATGCGCCCTCCCCGGCTCCCGCGCCACCGGGTCCGCCCGGTAGGCTCGGCGACGAAAGCGAAACTCCAACGCCACGGCGCGGCAGCCGCTACCTTGCAGCCGGCATTACAGCCCTTCTCATGGCGCTGATTCTCGGCTGGCTGCTCTTCCGTGAGCGCGACGCCCTTGCCACAATTAACGTGCAGCACGCCTGGCCGCGACTGGTTGCAGGCCAGGTGCTGATGCTCATCGGCCTGATCGGTGCAGCGTGGGTATGGGGGAGCATCATGCGTGCCGTCGGTTCGCGGCTTGCCATGGTGGACCATTTTCACATTTATGCGAGCACCTATCTCTCGCGCTTTCTGCCCGGCACAATCTGGTATGTAGTGGGACGCAGCGCCTTCTACCGCATAGAGGGTGAGACAGCGCGTTCGGTGACCGTGGGCAGCGCGATTGAGTTGCTGTTGTCCACAGTGGCGGGAGCGCTGTTGGCGTTTGCGCTTGGGATTCTGGTGGCAACTCAGACGCCTGCGGCCACGCTGCCTGTGCTGGCTTTAGCAGTGGCCGCAGGCATACTGGCATTCAACCCTCGGGTGCTGGCGCTGCTTGTCAGGCGTCTGCGCTTACCAGCCGTGCCGCCGCTGCCCATGGGCTCCCTCGCGAGGTGGCTGCTTGTTGACATTTTGGCGTGGCTCATCGGGGCCGTCATCTTTTGGCTTATCGCGAATGAGGTGGGCAGCGTTCCCCTTGCGGCAATTGGCTACACCACCTTTGCATGGACGTTGATGGGTAGCCTTGTTATCTTCGTATTCTTCTTGCCCAGTAACTTCGGCTTGACCGAAGTGGGGCTGACCCTGCTGCTTAGCACCATCATGCCCTCTTCCCTCGCGGTTGTCGTTGCGGTCCTCACGCGCATCCTGCAAACCCTATTCGCCGTTGTTGCTTGCGGGCTGATTGTGGCTGTGACAACACATCGGCGGCGCGCGGCGCGCCCGTAGAACCTGGTGATACTGGGGCAAACGCCATCACCCAAACGGAGTATCATTCTCCAGAGAAAAGCCGCGCAGCGCGTTTGCGACGGCATTTGCGCCTGGATGCAGAAGAGTGAGCAGAATACCCCCATCGTTGTATTGAAGTGCTGCGCGAAATGGCGCATGATGGTCGCAGCGAATGGCAGGTCGATGTTCGACGACCTCGGCACTTCCTGCACGCCGCGCCGGAATTAAGGCAATTCGACCAGTTTCTGTCGCGGCGCTTTCAAGTCACGTCAGATCAAAGTAGACAGTCACCGCTTTCAATTTGCTTTCCAGGGGAGGCACACAATGTCAAAGGGATTACGCGTTCTGATTGTATTAGCGATGCTGGCAGGCATCTTCGTCGTAGGTGGTGCGCAGGTTGCGTTGGCGCAGAACACCCAGTTCGCCGCCTATACATCGGGTATCCAGGTGGCAAACCTTGACACAGTTCAGGCCGCAGTCGTGCTCATCGGCTACAATGCCGATGGAACGCAGAGCGGTTCGCCACTGAATGATACAATTCCGATCAACAGTTCCAAGACGTACTTCCCGATCAGCAACGTAGCGAACGGCTTCAGTGGCTCGTTTGTGATTTCGTCCGACAAGAAGGTTGCGGCAATCAGCAACATTCTCTCGTCCGACTTCAAAGCGGGTGCTTCGTACGTGGGCCGCTCGGGCGGCGCTACCAAGGTGCTGTTGCCGTTGCTGAACAAGAACAACTCGGGTTTCACCACGTGGTACAGCGTACAAAACGCCGGTGCGGGTGATGCCAGTGTGTCGGTCGCCTACAGTGACGGCACAAACGTCGGTCCATTCGTTGTCAAGGCTGGCGCTGCCAGGGTCTTCTACCAGGCAGCCGAGACGCACAGCGTTCCGGTCTTTGCAGGCACTGTCACGAGCAACCAGCCGGTTGTGGCGGCGGTAATACAGGAGAACAACCAGATTATGTTCGCCTACACCGGGTTCACCGGTGGCACGACAAATCCAGTGTTCCCTCTGATCAATTCCAACAACTCAGGCTATGTCACGGGTCTGCAGATCCAAAATGGTGGTGATCAGGCAACAGAAGTGACTGTACAGTACACACCTGGCATTGCGGGCACAGCATGCACCGAGACACAGACCATTGCCAAGGGCGGGTCCAACACCTTTGCGCTGCGTGCATTCTTGCAGACAGTGGCCGGAGAGAACTGCGCCAATGGTGCGCGTTTCGTCGGCTCGGCACGCGTCTCGACAAACAGCACCAACCAGCCGCTTGTGGCCGTGGGCAACCAGTTGGGCGTCGGCAACGGCGAAGCGTATGGTGCGTTTGACGCCGCTGAAGCAGGCCCCGTCGTCGTGATGCCCTTGATCATGGACCGCAATGGCGCTTTCTTCACGGGCTTTAGCGTTCAGAATGTGGGCGTCGCGACTGCCGTCGAGTGCGTCTTCAGCAACAACGCTTACAAGGTTAACGCCAACCTGCAGCCCGGCCAGGCCGTATCGGACATTCAGTTCAACAAGCTCGGCGCCGGCTACGTCGGTGCGGCTACATGCAGCTCCAATCCGCCGAGCACACTCGTTGCGATTGTCAACGAGCTGAGCGTGACGCCGGGTGTGGACAACTTCCTCGTCTACGAAGGAATCAAGAAGTAGGCGAAAGTTCCGTGGCGCGCTGCATGGGCGCCGCGATCATGGGACGAATTGTGGAACGGGCGAGGATGCTCCTCGCCCGTTCCCTTGCCCGATGAACGCGCCGCTGCCGTGCCGGCAGATTCGTGTGTGCAGCAATGGTCTAGTGCTGCGGTACAATAACGGCAAAGCCAGCTCGGAACAGTGATTTTTTCCCTGAAAGGCGCCTTGCGAGCGCAACAGAGTCGCCAAGCGACGAAAATTGAGAGAGCCATGAGGTCTTTATGCTGAAGAGACACGCTACTTCGTCTATTGTGATACTTATGTTCTTGACGCTTGCACTGACAGCTTGCGGGAAGGACAAGGCGCCGACCGCTTCGTCTGCAGCGGACCAACCGTCCGCCACTTCGATCCCGGCGCCCGTGGCGGGGGGGGCTGCGGAGTCACCGTTGCTTTCGGCGGGCGACTCGCCCGTTGCTACACCGGTGTCCGAGTCACCCATCGTCACACCTGAGCGTGAGGTTTCGGGCATGACCGGCGAGACCTCTGGCGAGACGGGTGCGATAACGGGGAAGATTCTCATCTCCCGCGACGGCGCCGACGTGCCTGTCGCAGGCATGATCATCGGTCTGGCCGAAGTCATTCGCGACGAAAACGGCAACCCGCAAGCCACTGGATATGCCCCGGACACGGCCAAGAAGGGCACGACTCATGACGACGGCGGCTTTGCAGTCAACCTGGTGCCACCAGGTATGTATTCACTGATCCTCGATGCCGTAATTACTTCGTACCAACTTGAGAATCCCGTCACTGGGGAAACAATCCTCGTTGAGGTTGAGTCCGGGGAGGTGGTGGACGTGGGCGTGCTGCGCTACAGTACGCTGCCCGTGCCCGGCTTTAGCGATTCAAACTAGGCGCCGAAATCGTGTGCGATTCCGCGTTGACTGGCAACTGGGAATATTCGTTCCCCTCAACCCGCATCTCCATCCAGACTGCCTCGACATGACCACCCAACCCCGCATCACCATCCTGGTCGTCGACGACGAACCGCGCATGGTGCGCTTCGTCAAAATGAACCTCGACCTCGAGGGCTATTTCACGCTCGAGGCCAACAATGGCATGGTGGCGCTCGAGAAGGTGCGCGACTTCAACCCCGACCTGGTGCTGCTTGACGTGGAAATGCCCGGTATGGATGGCTTCGAGACGCTCAAGCGGCTGCGCCAGATCAGCGACACCTCGGTCATCATGCTCACCGTGCGCTCGGATGAAGACGACAAGATCAAGGGGCTGGACCTGGGCGCGGACGACTACATCACCAAGCCCTTCAGCCCGCGCGAGCTTTCAAGTCGAGTGCGCGCCGTGCTGCGTCGCGCCGAGAACAGCGGCCGTCTCGAGAAGCAGACAATCACAATTGACGATCGCCTGCAGGTGGACCTGCAGCGGCGTGACGTGATCGTGGATGGCGAGCGCATCAACCTGCGCCCGACCGAGTATCGCCTGCTCTACCAACTCATTCAGAACGCGGGCTGGGTCATCCCCCACGAGACGCTGCTCACGAAAGTGTGGGGGCCAGAGTACCTCAACGACAATCACCTGCTGCGCCTCTACGTCACCTACTTGCGCAAGAAGATTGAGCCGCACCCGGAATCTCCGCAGTACATCTTCACCGAGCGGGGGCTTGGCTACCGCTTTGTGGACTACAAGCGCAGCAACTAGCGTCCACCGCTATACACATTCATCACAGATAAGGGACAGATTGCGACGGACAGTTCGTTGTCGTCTGTCCCTCATTTGTGATGAGTGTGTGCAGCCACCGTGACGCTTGCGACAGAATTCACGGCCCCGCGCGTTTGATATTGGCCCGCGCCTGGTGTACAATTCTCCTTCGGTGTCCAGGCACAAGCGCACAGGCGCGGCCGGATGCCACGTCTATCCATCCTGCACGCCCCCGGACCGGCGAACCGGGTGCCATACGCTGCTTTCACGTGCGTGTGGTCAGTTCGCGGAATGAAGGGTGCGGAAGAACAACCCATAGGAGAAATTCACATGGCAGTCACAATGAAGGAACTGCTGGAGGCGGGCGTCCACTTCGGCCACCGCACCCAGCGCTGGAACCCCAAAATGCGCCCGTACATCTTCACCGAGCGCAGCGGTATTCACATTATTGACCTGCAGCAGACGCTGGCGGAGTTGAACGCCGCATCCAAACGCATCAGCGATGTCGTTGCCAAGGGCGGCACAGTGCTCTTTGTGGGCACCAAACGCCAGGCGCAGGCCACCATCCGCGCCGAGGCTGAACGCTGCCAAATGCCCTATGTCAGCGAGCGCTGGCTGGGCGGCACGCTCACCAACTGGGCCACCATTCGCCAGCGGCTCGAGTACCTGCTCACCACCGAGCGCAAAATGGATAGCGGCGAGTTCAAGAATTACACCAAAAAAGAGCGCCTGAGTATCCAGCGCGACGTAGACAAACTCAACCGGCGCATTGGCGGCCTCAAGGTCATGCGCAAGCTACCCGACATCGTCTTCGTGGTCGACACAAGCCTCGAGGACCTGGCCGTGATCGAGGCCAGCCGCCTGCACATCCCGGTCGTGGGCATGGTTGACACAAACGCCGACCCCACGCCCATCGAGTATGTCGTCCCCAGCAATGACGACGCCATCCGCTCCGTCAAGCTGATTGTCTCGGTGATTGCCGACGCCGTCATGGAAGGCATTCACGTACGCGACCAGGTGCAGGTCGACTCGGGCGTGAGCCAGGGTGAAATGGCCGACATGGAGCAGTACTTGGGGCCGAGCACGCTGGCCAAGCTGCGCGGCATAGATGACGAAGAGATTGTCGAAGCGCTCGAAGGAGCGATTGACGCCGAGCTAGACGAAGTTGCAGAAGAGATGCTCGTCGACCTGTCCGAGATCGAAGTCCCTGATGCCGAAGCCGGCGCAGAGACTGCAGCCTAATCATCCAGGCCGCCCACCGTGGCGACCGAACGCACAAAGGCTCCGCACCAGAGGCGCGGGGCGACGAATGGAGAATGACATATGGCCGTAGTAACCGCCGAGATGGTGAAGCTGCTGCGCGAGGCAACCGACGCCGGCGTTCTGGACTGCAAGAAGGCGCTCACCGAGAATGACGGCGACTTTGAAAAGGCCGCCGATTACCTGCGCAAGAAGGGGCTCGCCAAGGCTGCAAGCAAGACCAGCCGCGCCGCCAACGAAGGCATCATTGGCGAGTACATGCACAGTAACAACAAGATGGCCGCGTTGGTGCGCCTCAACTGCGAGACGGACTTCGTGGCCCGCAACGAGACTTTCCAGCAACTGGCGCGCGAAATCGCCATGCAGGTAGCCGCGAGCCGCCCGCTCTACGTGGCGCGCGAGGACGTCCCCGCCGCAGACGTTGCCAAGGAAAAGGAAATCTACGCCGCACAGATGGCCGAAAGCGGCAAGCCCGCCGCCGTCATCGAGCGGATTGTGGAAGGCAAGCTCGACAAGTGGTATGGCGAAGTCTGCCTGCTTGAGCAGCCCAACATCCGCAACGCCGACGTGACCATCCAGCAGATGCTCACCGAGGCGATTGCCAAGCTTGGCGAAAACATCAAGATTGGCGGATTCAGCCGCCTTGCCATCGGCGAGTAACGCAAATGCAACGGACGAATGCCCAGCCCAGGTGGCTGGGCATTCGTTTATGCAGAATCGGCGCGGCCTGGCGCGACATGGTATAGTCAGGTCGTGGAGCGACCGCGTCACACAACGAGGAGAAGGACGATGGCAGAAATCAAATATCGGCGCATCCTGCTCAAACTGGGTGGCGAGGCGCTGGCAGGCGAAGGCGGCTTTGGCATTAACCCCAGCCAGGCCGAGTTTGTAGCGCAAAAGGTCGTGCAAATCGTCAACATGGGCGTGCAAGTGGCGCTGGTGATCGGCGGCGGCAACCTCTGGCGCGGCAAGCAGGACGGGCTGGACCACGGCATGGAGCGGGTGACCGCCGACCACATGGGCATGCTCGCCACAGTGATGAACTCGCTGGCGCTGCAGGATGCGCTCGAGCGCGAGGGCATCCCCACGCGTGTGATGACGGG
Organism: uncultured Caldilineaceae bacterium; assembly: GCA_964370975.1. Classification (GTDB taxonomy): domain Bacteria; phylum Chloroflexota; class Anaerolineae; order Caldilineales; family Caldilineaceae; genus UBA5069. The sequence continues at coordinate 30,349 of CAYJNV010000006.1, forward strand.
GATTGAGGTGCGCGCTCTCGCCGAGCCATACATTCAGCGGCGCGCAATCCGCCACCTGGAAAAGGGGCGCGTCATCATCTTCGGCGCAGGCACAGGCAACCCCTACTTCACGACCGACACGGCCGCCAGCCTGCGCGCCATGGAGATTGACGCCGAATTGCTGGTCAAGGCGACGAAAGTCGACGCCGTTTACGATATGGACCCCAAGAAGAACGCCAACGCCGTTCCCTACCAGACGCTCACCTACATCGAAGCGCTGAACCGCCGGCTGGGCGTAATGGACAGCACCGCCATGGCCATGTGCATGGACAACGATCTGCCCATTCAGGTCGTGAACCTGTGGGCCGAGGACACGCTCGTCAAGGTGGTGACGGGGCAGCCCGTCGGGACTATCATTACGGCTTGAGCGGCTGATTGGTTCATTGGCAGTAGATTCCTGCGAACTGACAACTCACATTACGCAGCGCGTTCGCTGTTTGTAGCGGAACGCCTCCCGGCCTTCGTTTTGGCGCTCTGCGTGCAGGAATTTCAAGAGACGCGAAGGCCGAGAGGCCTTCCGCTACAAACAGCGAACGCGCTGCGTAACATGGGTTGGTAATCGGCCACAGGAAACTGGCAGTGATGAGCGGAGTCTCTTTCCCGCTCTTCAATTGCCGATCTTCAGTCAATATTTGCGCGCCTCGCCAGGTTTGCTGACGACCCGGTGAGCAAGTTTCCTTGCGCACACGCTTGTTTCCTGCGCGGCCCGCTTTCTGCTACAATCGAAGCGGAAGACGCGGGCCGCCATACGGCCTTGCCAGTTGCTCCCCATCCATCTATCTTAACCACCGTCCCTCCACACAAGGAGTCCTCCTCATGATCGATGATGTCCTGCATGAGGCAACGGAGCGCATGAACAAGGCGATCGAGTCGCTCCGCCACGATTTTCTCACAATCCGCACGGGCCGGGCCACGCCCGCGCTGGTGGATGGCATCAAGGTCGACTATTACGGCGTGCCCACGCCGCTGCAGCAGTTGGCCACAATCTCAATTCCCGAGGCGCAGCAGATCATGATCAAACCCTATGCCAAGGGCGACATGCACATGATTGAGAAGGCAATTGCCACCTCGGACCTGGGGCTGACCCCCAACAACGACGGGCTGGCCATCCGCCTGAATATCCCTTCACTCAACGAAGAGCGCCGTCGCGAACTCACGAAAGTGGTCAACAAACGGACGGAAGAGGCGCGCGTGGCTGTGCGCAACATTCGCCGCGACGCGATCCACGACCTCAAGGAGTTCGAGAAGGAGCACCTCATTTCAGAGGATGACCTGGAAGTGGGCGAGAAGCGCATCCAGGAGAAGACCGACGCGATGATCAAGCGCGTTGACGAATTGGCGCACGACAAGGACGTCGAGATCATGACGGTCTAGCGCCAACACGAGCCACCAACGCGCATTCCATTTTCAGGAGCCTTGCCTTGAGCAGTCAGCCTTTCGAGCAGCGTCCCCAATTGAGTTCAGTCCCGCGCCATGTCGGCATCATTATGGACGGCAACGGTCGCTGGGCACAGAACCGCGGGCTGCCGCGCCTCGCCGGCCATCGCGCCGGTGTGGACAACATCAAGCGCATTCTCGAGAGCTGCGTCGAATTCGGTGTCGAAGTCCTCTCGATTTATGCGTTCTCCACCGAGAATTGGCGCCGCCCGCCCGATGAGGTCACCGGGCTCATGCGGCTGCTGGGATTAACGATACAGCGCCAGTTGGGCGACCTCAACCGCAACGGCGTGAAGATCGTTCACAGCGGGCGGCTGGAAGGAATCGACCCGCAGCTCCAGCGCCAGGTGCGCAATGCACTCGAAGTGACGAAGGACAACAGCCGCATTATCCTCAACGTGGCCTTCAACTACGGCGGGCGCGCCGAAATCCTCGATGCCGTGCGCCGCATCATGCAGGAAGGCATCGCACCCGAAAATGTCACCGAGGAGCTCCTGAGCCACCACCTCTATGTGGCCGACCTGCCCGACCCCGATCTGATTATTCGCACGGGAGGCGAGTGGCGTCTGAGCAACTTCCTGTTGTGGCAGGCAGCCTACGCCGAGTATTATCAGACCCCCACGTTCTGGCCCGACTTCAACGAAGACGAACTATACCGTGCGCTGGCAACCTATGCCGGGCGACAGCGGCGTTTCGGCGGCGTCGTGGCCCAGGGACCTCCAGTCGACAATTCACAGTCTCCTGCGACGCCCGTCGCACAAGTTTAGCCGCACCTCCCCCCATGCTGCTGCGCACCCTGGTTGGCGTCTCCTCCTTCGCGGTAGTAGTCGCCATTTCCTGGCTCGGTGGCTGGTGGTTCGCGGCCATGGCCATCGTCGCCATGCTGCTGGGCGGCTTTGAATTCTACGGCATGGAGATACGCGGGGGATTCCACCCGCAAGTGCTGTTGGGGATGGTGTGGCTGTCTGCGCTTGCTTTCTCGGGATGGCAGCCGGCGCTGCTGCCGGCTTCGCTTGTTCTCTTTCTGGGCTTCGTGGCTGTCTTCGTTTGGGC
>CAYJNV010000007.1:0-18995 GCA_964370975.1 uncultured Caldilineaceae bacterium
GGCATGGTGACGGTGGTCGCCACCGGTCAGCAGACGATCAAGTCCCTCACCATCAACCCCGAGGTGGTTTCGGCGGATGATGTGGAGTTGCTGCAGGACATGGTGCTGGGGGCAGTCAACGAAGCGCTTGAGAAGTCGCGCGCCCTTAAGGAAGAGCGCATGGGTTCCGTCACCAGCGGGCTAAACCTGCCACCGGGGCTGGGATTCTAGCTGACCACCGACGCAAAGGCGCAAAGCCGCAAAGCAATGAAGTTACCTGAGTTTAGTGGACAGACGGTTAAGCAACGGTGACGGTCGTTGTTGCTTTTTCCATTTCGGCGCTTTTGTTGCTGTTCTTGTTGTTCTTGTTGTTCATGGCCTGTTGCGCTTGTTGAAATGCGCGTTCGCGGCTGTTTGGACTCACGCCGCCGTTGGTTGAGTGAAAGCGAGTGACGTTGTAGAAGCTCTCAATGTACTCGAAGATCGCCGTCTTGGCCTGCCGGTGGCTAACGTAGGATTCCTTGTGCAGCCGTTCTTCCTTGATGGTGGCGAAGAAGCTTTCCATCACGGCGTTGTCATAGGGTTGCGCAACACGACTCATGCTCGGCTGAATCTGCGCTTCCGCCAGCATCTTCTGGTAGTCCAGGCTTGTATACTGCACGCCACGGTCGGAATGGTGCAAGGCCGGCGCCTTGCGTGTGGCCAATGCGTTCTCAAGCGCCTTGCAGACAAGCGCAGCATTGAAGTCGGCGCTGGTGGCCCAGCCCACCACCTTGCGGGCATAGAGGTCGAGCACAACCGCCAGGTAGAGCCAGCCGGCCTGTGTCTCGACATAGGTGACGTCAGCGACCCACTTCTGGTCTGGCGTCGCGGCAGTGAACTCCCGGTTGAGTATGTTGGCCGCCTTCTGTGCGGCAGGGTCGCTGCTGGTGGTGCCAATGCGCCGACGGTGAGTGCGCAGCCCGCAAATGCCCGCCTCACACATGAGCCGTGCGACCCGGGCCGGGCCGACGGTCTCGCCCTCAGCGCGCAGGGCGAGATAGACACGTGGGTAGCCGTAGGCGCCACGGCTGGCCTTGTGCGCAGCCTCGATCAGGGGCAGCAGCCGGGCGTCTTCCTGCCGCCGTTTACAGGGCGGTGCAGTGCGTCGGTTGCGCCAGGCGCAGTAGCCGCTGCGTGAGATGGGCAGTTCACGACAGAGCTGGCTCACAGGGATTTTTTTGCGCAGTTGCTCGACCATCAGAAAGTGCTTTTCTGATCCTGTGCCAAGAGCATCAACGTTTTTTTTAGAATCAGATTGCTCTGCTGGGCAAGTTCGAGTTCACGCCGCAGAGCAGCCACCTCGACCTGGTCAGCCGGCAAGCGCCCATGACCGGGGAAGGCGTTCTTCTGGTGGGCTTGGTCTTCCTTGAGCCAGCGGCAGACGCAACTGGTGCCGATATCGTACTTGCGTTCGATCTCGCTCTGACTGATTTTCGTTGTGTAATACTCTTGCAAGACTTGGCGCTTGAATTCGGTTGGATAGACGCGACGCACATTCATTGGTTATGTCTCCTTGGGTTTGCAGGTGGTCAGATAGTACATTCTTGCTTATCTATCTGTCCACTAAACCCAGGTAAGACCACAAGCGCAAAGAAAGGCAAAAGCTTGGTTGTTCTTTGCGTTTCCTTTGCGCCTTTGCGCCTTTGCGTCGCAGGTCTCGTGTTGCGCTTTATCCGAATCTGCGAGATGAACCATGCAAACCATTGCCGAACCGGTCAGCCAGTTGATTGACGCCTTCAGCGCCCTGCCGGGGATTGGCCCCAAATCGGCCAGTCGCCTCGCCTACTACATTCTGCGCGCCGACGCTGCAGTGGCGCACAACCTGGCGCAGGCGCTTGAGAACCTCAAGGCCAACACGCTCTTTTGCAGCGTCTGCTTCAACATTGCCGACCGCGACCCCTGCGTCATTTGCTCGAGCGGCGAACGCGACGGCAGCGTTGTTTGTGTCGTGGAAGAGCCGCTTGACGTGCAGGCGATTGAGCGCACGGGCGAGTTCAAGGCCATGTACCACGTGCTCCACGGCGCGATTTCGCCGATTGAGGGCGTGGGGCCAGACAACCTGCGTGTGGCCGAGTTGCTGCAACGCATCCAGACTGCCGAGAAGAAGGGCAACCCCATAACCGAAGTGCTGCTGGCCACCAACCCGAACCTCGAGGGTGAGGCGACGGCGATGTACATTGCGCGCCTCATCAAGCCGCTGGGGATACGCGTCACGCGCTTGGCGCGTGGCCTGCCCATGGGGGGCGACCTCGAGTACGCCGACGAGTTGACTCTCGGCCGCGCCCTTCTGGGCCGCTCGGAGATGTGACAATTCCTGTACGCAGAAAGTGCTGAAACTGCGGAAACAACATGAAGAGCAGCCATTTGATGTGGTTTCCTGTTCTTTCCGGCTCTTTCCGTTGTTTCTGCGTACAGGAATTTTCCTGATTGAAGTTCAAATCGCATCAAAGGAAATCCAAAAATGATTGAGGTTGCGCCGTCCAAATTGGACTCGCTCAAACGAACGTGGCAGGAGAATACGCTCGCACCCCTCACAAGGCGCTTCAAGGAGCGCCGCGAACAGTTCACCACCAGCAGCGATGAGATGGGCGTGGAGACGGTGTACACGCCTGCACCCTTGCCCGCCGGTGCAAGCGCCGAGGACGCCTATCTGGATGCGCTCAACTTTCCCGGTGAGTACCCCTACACGCGCGGCGTGCAGCCCAACATGTACCGCGGCCGCCTGTGGACCATGCGCCAGTACGCCGGTTTCGGCAACGCCCGGGAATCCAACGAACGTTACAAGTTCCTCATCGCCCAGGGGCAAACGGGGCTCTCGGTTGCTTTCGACCTGCCCACGCAGATTGGCTATGACGCCGACCACGCCTTCGCCGAGGGGGAGGTGGGCAAGGTGGGCGTCTCCATCAGCAGCCTGCGCGACATGGAGACGCTGCTGGATGGCATCCCGCTCGACAAGGTAAGCATCAGCATGACGATCAACGCGCCCGCGGCCGTGCTGCTGGCGATGGTGATCGCGGTGGGCAAGAAACAGGGTGTGCCCAGCACAGAACTGCGCGGCACCGTGCAGAACGACATCCTCAAGGAGTATATTGCGCGCGGCACCTATATCTACCCGCCCGCGGCCTCCATGCGCCTGATTACCGACATCTTCCGCTTCTGCACCACGGATGTGCCCAAGTGGAACACCATTTCAATCAGCGGCTACCACATTCGCGAGGCAGGCAGCACGGCGGTGCAGGAGGTGGCATTCACGCTGGCCAACGGCATCGAGTATGTGCGTCAGGCGCAGGAGAGCGGGCTGGACGTGGACAAGTTTGCGCCGCAGCTGAGCTTTTTCTTCAACGCGCACAACAATTTTCTGGAAGAAGTGGCCAAATTCCGCGCCGCGCGACGTTTGTGGGCGCGCATCATGCGCGAGCGCTTTGGCGCGCAAAGCCCCGACTCGTGGAAGTTGCGCTTTCACACGCAAACGGGGGGCAGCACCCTCACCGCGCAGCAGCCCGACAACAACATCGTGCGCGTTACCATGCAGGCGCTGGCGGCGGTGCTGGGCGGCACGCAAAGCTTGCACACGAACAGCAAGGACGAGGCGCTCTCACTGCCCACGCAGCACGCGGTGGAGGTGGCGCTGCGCACGCAGCAGATCATTGCCTACGAAAGCGGCGTGGCCGACACGGTGGACCCCCTCGGCGGCTCCTACTACATTGAGGCGCTGACGGACCAGATTGAGCAGCAGGCCGCAGCCTACATTGCGAGGATTGACGAACTGGGCGGCGCGCTGCGCGCTGTGGAAGAGGGCTTCATTCAGCGCGAGATTCAGGAGGCCGCCTACCGTGCCCAGCGCGCGATTGAGAAGGGCAACCAGATCGTCGTCGGTGTCAATCGTTTCCAGACGAATGAAGAGACAATGGGCGAACTGCTGCGCGTGAACGAGAGTGTGCGCACGGAACAGGTGGCAGCACTGGCTGCACTGCGCGCCGAACGTGACGCCGCGGCGGTGGAAGCCGCGCTGGCACGCATTGATGTTGCGGCGCGCGCGGCCAACGCTCCTATCCTCCCCGCGATTGTGGAGGCGGTGGAGGCTTACGCGACGCTGGGCGAGATCAGTGATACAATGCGCCGGGTCTTCGGCGAATACACACCTGAGAATTGGGTCTAGCCATGAGTGAGCAACTATTCAAGCGCATTGACCACGTGGGGCTGGTGGTGAACAGCCTCGATGAGTCGCTGGCCACCTATTGCGACCAGTTGGGCTACACACTGCTCGAGCGGATTGTGATCCCTGAACAGATGGTGGAGGCCGCCTTTCTGGATGCGGGCAACGGCACGATTGAGCTGATCTCGCCCACGGACACCCAGTCGGGCACAGCGCGCTATTTGGCAAGCCGGGGCGAAGGCACGCACCACATCTGCTTCGAGGTGGACGATATCGAGGCGACGCTGGTCGCACTCAAGGCGCAGGATGTGCGCCTTGTGGATGAGACGCCGCGCCAGGGGCCCCACGGCCTCGTGGCCTTCGTTCACCCCAAGGCAACACACGGCATGATGATTGAAGTACTGCAGAAGAAGCACCACTAGACCGAGGTGCGAGCGCCCGCAGCGTGCCCGAGCCAGTGACAACCGGCATGGGCATGGCTCGGGCGTTCGCATTCTATTTTGCGCAGGAATGTTCCTGCAGGAGGGGCCATGACGGAGAATATTGGCACGCACGCGTTGACGGCAACAAGTGCACGCGAGACGTTGAAGAAGGTCATCGACCCCGAAATCTATCAGAATATTGTGGACCTTGGGCTGGTCTATGACATTGTCGTGGCCGATGATGATGCTGTGGATGTGACCATGACGCTCACAACGCCGCACTGCCCCATGGGGCCGCAGATTCTGGAGAATGTGGACAGGGTGCTGCGCGAGGCGGGCGCAACCTCCGTGCATGTGGAGATTGTGTGGGAGCCCATGTGGAGCCCCTATGCCATGACGGAGGCGCTGCAGCGGCAGTTGGGCATCATCGATGACGATGAGGAAGAAGAAGAGCCCGATCACCTTGAACTCCCGCCCCCGCCGCCCCAGAAGAAGGGTCTTCTGGGCCGCCTTTTCGGGGGTTGACGGCAGGTCACGTCTTCGGCGTGACGCTGTTTTCGAAGCGAGGCTTCCGCATTTGCAGGCCTCGCGTCGGATGCTTGGTTTGCCACACCGTCACGTCGGAGACGTGACCTACGAGAAGCGTCGTCCATGCGCGCACTGCGCAGCCGCCTGGTTGCGTTCGATCTCTATGCGCTTGTCCCCATTGCGCTGGGGCTGCTCCTCTTCAGCCCGCTGCTGGCGCGCGGTGTGCCCAACACCGCTGACGGCATGCTCCACCTCTACCGACTTGCCCTGTGGAGCGACGCCTGGGCGCAGGGCGTCTTCTGGCCGCGCTGGCATACGGCCCTCTACCAGGGCTACGGCTATCCTCTCTTCAATTTCTATGCGCCGCTGCTCTACATCGTGGGCGGGCTGCTCAGCTTTGCACTGCCTTCGCCTGAAGCCGCACTTAAGGGTGTGCTGCTGATCGCCTGCATCGCCTATCCGCTGGGCATGTATTTGTGGGCGCGTGATATTTTGTCGCGCGCAGCGGCGGTGGTGGCCGCTGCCGCCTACACCTTTGCCGCCTATCGCTTCCGCGAACTCTTCATCCAGGGCAACTACGCACAGTTTGTGGCGTGGGCGCTCTTCCCGTGGATTCTCTACTTCTGGCGGCGGCTGGTGGTGGAAAAAGGCCGCGCAGCCTTTGCCGGCGCGGTCTTCAGTTTGACGGCACTGCTGCTGGCGCACAACATCAGCGCCATGCTCTTTGCACCCTTCGCCGCCGCCTATGTGCTTTGGCAGGCGCTGGCGCACCGGAACGCGCGCCCCTGGCCGCGCCTGCTGATTGGTGCAGCATGCGCTGGTCTCATGGGACTGGTTTTCTGGCTGCCGGCGCTGGCGGAGACCGGCTATACGCGCGTCCATGTGCTGACTCAAGGCTACTTTGATGTGGCGGGTCACTTCATAACCCTGGCCGAGCAGCTTGCCACCACGCCGCTGGTGGACGGCCGCGCCGCCAACCCCATATTCCCCTTCAACTTCGGCCGCCTTGTGCTGGGGCTGGCGGGGGCAGGCACGCTGCTGATCCTGCGCCCGCGGCTGCCGCGCGTGCAACGCGGCCACCTCCTCTTTGCACTGGGGGCGGGATTGCTGGCGGCCTTCCTCATGCTCGAGCCGTCGCTGCCCATCTGGCACACGGTGCCCTACATTGCCTTTGCCGAGTTCCCCTCGCGCCTGTACGGCGTCGCAACACTCTTTGTTGCGCTGTTGGCGGGGGCATCGCTCGAATGGCTGACGGCGCGGCCGCGTCTGCAGGCGATTGGGGCTGCGCTCGCCCTCTTCGGGCTGATTGTGACAACGGCCAACCTTCAGTTCCCACGCAATTTCCTGCCTGTGAATGCCTCCCGCGCGGGGTTGGCAGGCTACGAGGCAGACTATCGCGCCGCCGGTACAACCTCGGCAAGCGAGTACCTGAGCATCTGGACAAGCGGCTCTCCTGCAGGCGCGGCCCTGGACAAGGAGGGTGTGCGGCGCGCGCTCGTCGACCCGCCTCCCGGCATGGATGGGCAAATCGAGCGCGTGCGCCCGTCGTCGCTTACGCTGCGCATCACGGCCGACAGACCGGGTGATGCGCCCATAGCGCAGTTCTACTTCCCGGGTTGGCGCGCCACGGTCAACGGCAACGCCGTAGAGATAGAACCATGCACCGCCGCAGGGCTGATCTGCGTGCCGGTGTCCGCCGGCGAGAGCCAGGTGTTGCTGCGCTATGCGGGTACGCCCGTGCAGAACGTTGCCAACTACATAGCGCTGGTGGGGCTGCTGCTCACGATCGTGATGCTCACTATCGGATTTCGGGGCGCTGCGGCCGTGCGCGCGCCGATTGCGTCCGCAGCGCGCGGCCCGGCGCTTGCGCTCACGTGCATGATGCTCGTCATCGCGCTGCTCAAGGTGGTGTGGATTGCACCACGGACACAGCTCTTCCGGGTCACCTCGGCGCCGGGCGCGTCTCCAGCGCAGCACGCAGCAAGCCTGGCGATTGGCCCGGATATCCGCCTGATTGGCTGGGACCTGGCGCAGACGGACGCGCCGCAGGGGGGATCTGTGCGCTTGCGTCTCTACTGGCAAGGCTATGCGCCCATCGATGCAAATTACAGCTCCTTTGTGCAGCTGATCGGCGGGTCGGATCAGACCGAGTTCGGCGCGTCCACCAATATGCACCCGGGCGACATCCCTACCTCCTCGTGGAACAGCGATTTCTATGTGGTGGATGACCACGAAATCCCCGTTGCGCCCGATACGCCGCCCATTCTCTACACGCTGCGCGCGGGCCTGGCGCCTGTGGGCGAGCAGGCGCGCATTGGCGAGGCGGACCTGTCGCCACAGGCGCGCGTTCTTGCCCAGCCACCCGTGCTTGAAGCCGCAATACCCCACCGCACCGACGCCACGTTTGGCGATGCGGCCACATTGCTTGGATACGACCTTGATGTCGGCGGCAACAGTCTGGAGGCGACGCTCTACTGGCGCGCGGGTGCTGCGACGCCGCCCGGCCAGCAAATCTTTGTGCATGTGCTGGATAGCGCCGGAGAGTTGCTCGCCCAGAGCGATGGCGCACCTTACGGCGGCCTCTACCCGCCCGACGCGTGGCTCCCCGACGAGATCGTGCGCGACAGCCGCACGCTGGTCATCCCGCCTGGCGCCGTACCCGCAACCATCGCAGTTGGCCTCTACGACCTGGACACGCTCGCGCGCCTGCCGGTGACGGGAGGGTCGGCAAATGGGGCGGGGGACGGGGTGGTGATTTCGCTGAACGCACAGCCGTAGCGCCTCTGTGCAACCCCTCCGCACTTGCCCACCCAGCTCCCGCCCTTCCATTGCGTCTCTCTGCGCTTCTTTGAACCTTTGCGTTGAGCAGTTGCAGTTTGTTTATATCTATTCCATACTGCCCGTGTGACCGCACAGAGCCGTACACTCGAGACGCGCACCTTCGCCTTCGAGCCGCCCCGCTGGCGGCCCGTGCGGCGGCTCGTTGCCTACACGCTGGGCGTGGGCGCGGCGGGGCTGCTCTGGCTGGCGCTATTTGGCTGGCTGGGCTGGCGACTGTGGGCGCAGGGCGCACCGCTGCTCGCGCCCCTCAACCTCGCGATCGCCGCCGTGCTCGTGGCTGCGGGTGTGCTGATTGTGCTCGTGGGCTGGGAGCTTGCGCGCCGCTGGGTCAGCCTCCTGCGGCCGGCGGGATGGCGCGCGCTCAATGTCGAGCAGATGATGGCGCTCGCCCCTTCGGCGTTCGAGCAATATGTGGCGCAGCGCATCTTCGCGCGCCAAGGTTACCAGGTGCACAACACGCCCGACGTCAAGGATGGCGGCATTGACATCATCCTCACGGACCGCGATGGGACCACCGCCGTGGTGCAGTGCAAACGCTACCGCGGCACAGTGGGCGAGGAAATCGTGCGCGACCTTTACGGCACCATGCTGCACAGCGGCGCGACGCAAGGCTTCCTGGTCACCACGGGCAACATCAGCCCCGCGGCGCGGCGCTGGGCAGTGGGCAAGCCGCTCGAGTTGATTGACGGCGCGCGCCTGGTGGAACTGGCGCGCAGCTTGCCGCACACGGACGATGATTCGGTACGCAGATGAACGCGGAAGTACGCGGATAACGGCGAAAGAGTCCGCGCATATCCGTGATATCCGCGTACTGGACTGTACCCCTTCTTTTGGACAGGACGCGAACGCATGCCCCGCCAACCGCAAATCTTCGGTCATCGCGGAGCACGTCGCGCCGCGCCCGAAAACACACTCCCTGCCTTCCAGATCGCGCTCGACATGGGCGTCGACGGCCTCGAACTCGACGTGCAGTTGAGCAGCGACGGCCAACTCGTCGTCATTCATGACTTTACGCTGGAACGCACAACCAACGGCAGCGGCCTTGTGAGCGACCTCAGCGCTGCCGAACTGGCCGCGCTCGACGCGGGCAGCTACCTCAGTGCCGATTACGCCGACGCAGGCGTGCCCACGCTGCAAGAGGTGCTCGATCTGGTGGGCGATAGCTGCCGCGTCAACGTCGAAATCAAGAGCGTGGACCCCGAGGGCGGGCCCGCCGTCGAGCCGCTGGCGGAGCTGATTCGCGCCCGTGGCCTCTACGACCAGGTCATCGTCTCCAGTTTCAACCCCATTTCGCTGATCAAAATGCGCTGGGCGGATCCGCGCGTGCGTCTGGGGCTGCTCTACGAGGTGCGTCTGCCGCCTCACCTGCAGTACGCTTGGTTCACCTCTATCCTCAACCCCGAAGCCATCCACCCGCAGTCGCCGCTGGTGAATGAGGAAGTGATGCAGTGGGCGCGGGCGCGCGGGCTGGAAGTGAATGCGTGGACGGTGAACGTGATTGACGAGGCGCGCCGTCTGGCCGCGCTGGGCGTGGACGCGCTGATCACCGACATCCCGGATGTGCTGATTGGCGCCCTTGCCGAAGAGCCGCCCCGCTATCTTGAGACAGAGATGATGCCGCCGCGCGAGTGGCTGTAATCTGATCCCGCATTGCACTTCACAGTCTCAACGCAAGGGCGCAAGGTGCGCGAGGACGCAAGGAAAAGCAAGGGCAGGAACCACCAGGAGCCTTTCGACTCTCCGCCGGATGCAGTTGACTGATTTGGACGGCCTTTTCCTCCTTCTGCTGTTCCTTGCGTCCTAGCGCACTTTGCGCCCTTGCGTTGAAAATGCCGCTTTCACGCTGAATCCAGTTTAGGTCATGACCACAGCCAGCGCGCCGGGCAAGATCATCCTGCTGGGAGAGCATGCGGTCGTCTACGGGCGGCCGGCAATTGCCGCGCCAGTGTGGCAGGTGACGGCCACCGCCACCGTGGCGAATGGCGCACCCGGCAGCGGTTGTCGCATCTTGCTGCCCGACGTGCACGAAGCGTTCGCCTTGGCCGACGCACCCTCCACGCAGCCCCTTGCGCACGTCGCGCGGCTGGCGTTGGCACAGGCCGGCGCGCCCGCAAACCCCGACTGGACAATCACGCTGCACAGCGATATCCCCATCGCCGGCGGACTGGGCAGCGGCGCGGCGCTGAGCACGGCGCTTGTGCGCGCCCTCTTTGCCCACGCCGGGGTGGAAGCGTCCCCCGTCGAGGTAAGCGCACTCGTCTACGAGAGCGAGCGCCATTACCACGGCACCCCCAGCGGCATCGACAACACGGTCATCGCCTGGGGCATGCCCATCTGGTTTGTGCGCGGGAGCGAGCCGCAACCCTTTGCGCCGGGCGCGCCCTTCACGCTGCTGATTGCCGACAGCGGCATTCCCGCGCCCACGCGCGAGACCGTGGGCGATGTGCGGCGCGCCTGGCAGCGCGATCCTGCCCATCTTGACGCGCTCTTCGATGCCATTGCAGCCTTGGCCAACGCCGCGCGCACAGCCATTGAGACGGGCGACGCCGCGACCCTCGGCGCGCTCTTTGATGCCAACCAGGCGCTGCTCGAAACACTGGGCGTGAGCAGCGCGCCGCTCGAGCGGCTGGTTGCGGCGGCGCGCGCAGCCGGCGCACTGGGGGCCAAACTCAGCGGGGGCGGGCGCGGCGGCAACGTCATTGCGCTTGTGCAACCATCTGCAGCGCCGGTTGTCACCAAGGCACTGGCCGCGGCCGGCGCCGTGCGTGTGATCGATACCACCGTGGCCTAGCCGGCTCCCCTCACCCCACCGCTCATTCGCCACGCCCCACTGCCTGCTGTTGAGACATTCCCATATTGACAGTACTGTACACAGTGCTTAGTCTCAGAGCATGAGCGACAACCTGACGCGCGATCGTATTGTGGCGGCGGCGCGCACCCTCATCAAGAGCCAGGGGAGCGCGGCGTCGGTCACAGTGGGGCAGGTGGCGGCGGCAGCGCACGTCAGCCGCGCCACACTCTATCGCTACTTCCCCGACAAGGCGGCGCTGCTGCACGCGTGCGGCCCGCTTCGCGACGCCACCGAGCCAGTGAACACGCGCGCGCGCATTGTGAAGGCGACGATTCAATTGGTGAGCGAGCGCGGCATGCACGCCACCACCATGGATGTGATTGCCGATCGCGCGGGTATTTCCCGCTCGGGCTTGCAGTGGCACTTCCGCAACAAGGACGAACTGATTGGCGCCGTGGCGCAATCGATTCCCGTTTTTGACATGATCACGCATGCGAGTGAGGATCCTGCCGGCGCTTCACTGGATTGTGCGGCGCAACTCCGTCGCATTGCCGACGCGATTCTCGACGAAGCCGCCCCCGTGCGCCAGGTTGTTCCTTTTCTGATTGCCGAGGTGTTTCAGCACGCCGATGTCGCCCGCCTGATTTCGGCATATACACTTGGCCCTATGCTGGCCCACGTAATTGCGCTCTTTGCGCGCTACGAGCGCAGCGGTGAACTGCGGCCCGGCTCGGCGCAGGTGCGCGCACAAACCTTCTTCGGCATTGTGCTTTCGCTGCTCGTTGTGAAATCGGCCTTGCCCCAGTTTCTCGCGGGTGATGAAAAGACCGTCATTTACGAACAGATCGACATCCTCCTCAACGGCGTGTCAGCCCACCCGCAGAAAGATTCAGCATGAGCCCTTCGTTTGGCACTTCTGCTTCAACGCCCGACCCATTCGTCATGCAACCCGCGCCGCCGCCCAGGCCGCGCCACGGCCACCGCCCCGTCGCGCCCCTACTTGTTCTCATCCTGCTGGTGGTGGGCGGCTGGCTGGCCTACACCTGGTGGTGGCTGCCAAGCCAGGCGCAGGGACCTGCCGCGATCACGGGTTCGGGCACGCTCAAGGCCGACGAAGTGCTGGTGAGTTTTGAGACGGCTGGCCGGCTGGTCGCGCTTGTGGACGAGGGGCAGCAGGTGGCTGCCGACGAGATTGTGGCCAGGCTGGATGACCAGTTGATCCAGACGCAGATGCTCCAGGCCAATACGGCGCAGATGCAGCAGTTGCAGATTCAGGCTGCCAGGTACACGCTCCACGCACCCATTGCGGGCGTCGTCACACGCGTGCCTATGCACAAGGGCGAGGTCGTCACGCCGGGGCAAACTGTGCTTGCTCTGGCCGACCTGAACACACTCGAACTAACGGCCTACATCCTGGAGCGCGACCTGGGCGGCGTCAAGGTGGGGCAGCAGGTGCAACTCACTGCCGACCCCTTCCCCGGCCGCATCTTTAACGGTGTCGTCAAATCCATCAACCAATCCGCCGAGTTCACGCCGCGCAACGTGCAAACAAAGGCCGACCGGCTGAACCTTGTCTTTGGCGTCAATCTGCGCATTGACAACCCCGACGGTGCACTCAAGCCCGGTATGCCCGCCGACGTCACCTTTGGCCCGCTTCCGTGAAAACAATGTACAACTCAACGCAAAGGCGCAAGGGTCGCATAGAAACGCAAAGGAAAGCAGAAACAACACGAGCGGAAGCGCGAAAGGCCATTCTTGGTGTTGCTTGTCTTTGCGTTTCTTTGCGTCCTTCGCGTCTTTGCGTTGAGATGCTGTGGGCAGTGTAATTCGCCGGCTCTTGCACTCCTGACGGAGGTTCACCCTGTTCTCTCGTATCGGCGCCATGGTGCGCAAAGAATTCATTCAGATTCGCCGCGACCGGCGCACGCTGGGCATGGTGATCGCGATGCCGATCATGATGCTGCTGCTCTACGGCTATGGGCTCAACACCGTAGTTGATCACCTGGCGCTGGTGGTCTTCAACGAGGCCAACGACCCCGAAAGCCAGACGCTGATCGACGCGATGCAGAACAGCACCTATTTCGACGTGACCGTCTACGCCATATCGCAAGCGGACATGATCAGGGCCATTGATGCCGGCGATGCGAAGGTGGGGATTCACATACCGCCCAACTATGGCAAGGCCTTGCTGCGCGGCGAGAAGGGGCTGGCACAGCTAGTTGTCGACGGCTCCGATCCCAACGTCGCCTCCACGGCAACGTTTGCGGCAGGGATCATTGGGCAGTCGCAATCGCTCAATGTAATCAGTGCGCAATTGGCGCGCCGCGGCTTGAGCGGCCTCGGCGGCGGCGTGGAAATTCGCCCCGTCGTCCTCTACAACCCCAGCATGAAGAGCGTCGTCTTCATGGTGCCGAGCGTCATCGGCTTGATCATGTCCTTCCAGACAATTCTGCTCACAGCATTCGCCGTTACGCGCGAGCGCGAGCAGGGCACGCTTGAGCAGATCATCGTCACGCCCATCCGCACGTGGGAATTCATGCTGGGCAAGATCATTCCCTACACTGTCACCTCCACGGTGGGCGCGGTGGGTGCGCTGGTGGGCGCCCGGCTGATGTTCAATTTTCACATTGCGGGCAGCGTGCTGGTGCTGATTGGCCTCTCCGTCCTCTTCCTCATGGGATCGTTGGGGCTGGGGCTGCTGGTCTCTGTCATCTCCAAAACACAGGGGCAGGCAACGCAGACGGCCATGTTCATCATGATTCCGTCGATTCTGCTCTCGGGCTTCATCTTCTCGCGCGACAGCATGCCGTGGTTCGTCCGCCAATTGGGGCTGCTGGTGCCGCTCACCTACTACATTACAATTGTGCGCGGTGTCATGCTCAAGGGGATTGGGCTGGAGTATCTATGGCCCACCGCGCTGCCGCTTCTGCTCTACAGCGTGGTGGTCTTCGGCCTCGCTGCCTTCTTCTTTCAGAAGCGGACAGTCTGATGAGCGACGAAATGAGCACCCCCGCAATTATCGATGTGCACCACCTGACGCGCGCTTTTGGCTCGCTGATCGCCGTCAACGACTTGAGTTTCAAGGTGCACCAGGGCGAAATCTTCGCTTTTTTGGGGCCCAATGGCTCGGGCAAGAGTACAACCATTCGCATGTTGTGCGGCATTCTGGCCCCTACTTCGGGGCAGGCAACAGTGCTCGGCTACGACGTCTTGCGCCAGGCCGAGAAGATCAAGCAGGGCATCGGCTACATGAGCCAGCGCTTCGCTCTCTATGAGGATATGACCGTGCGTGAGAACCTCGAGTTCTACGCCAGTGTATACAGTGTCAACGGGGCGCAGCGCAGGCAGCGGCTGGCGGAGTTGATCGACATGGCCGGCCTCAAGGGGCGCGAGAACCAGTTGGCGGGTCAGCTTTCGGGCGGCTGGAAGCAGCGCCTCGCCCTCGGCTGCGCCACCGTGCACAACCCGGGGCTCCTCTTTCTGGATGAGCCAACCGCCGGTGTGGACCCCATCTCGCGCCAGGAGTTCTGGACAATGATCTACGACCTGGCGCGCGTCGGGCGCACGATCTTTGTGACCACCCACTATCTCGATGAGGCCGAGCACGCCAATCGCGTCGGCATGATCCTGGACGGCGTTCTGCGTGCGCTGGACTCGCCCGCAGCGCTCAAGGCGTCGGTGCACGGTCTGCTTCTCAAGATCTCCACCAGCAACCCATTTGCGGCCGTTGCGGCCATGGAGAAGTTGCCCGGCGTGATGAATGTTGCGCTGCAGGGCAACGACGTGCACGCACTGCTGGACCCTGCGCTGCAGTCGGCTGCGAGCCTTACTGCCGCGCTGCGCACGGCCGGCGTTACCGTCACCGATGCGCGCCAGGTGGAACCCACGCTCGAGGATGTGTTCATCTATCTGGCGTCAACCACACACCTGCACGCCGCCTAATGCGAGTATTTCACCGCGCACTTGTGCGCCGTAAAGAGAGCCTTACCATGGAGATGCAGAACCGTTATCCGCAGCCACATGATTGTGTGCAGCCGGCCCACGGGCGACGCGCCCGCCTTGCTGCTGTTGCACTGCCCGTACTGCTGCTGTTGGGCGGCTGCGGCGCGCGCACAGGAGACGCGCAGCCCGTTCTGGCGCAGCAGGCGCAGCCCACCCTCGCGCCGGCAACACCCATCCCAGTGCGAACCAGCGCGGCTGCGCCGGTGGGTGGAACGCCTGACAGCGGCCGCATTGCGTTGGCCCGGGCTGCCGGCTATACGGGTAACGTGGTGGCGGAGGAGAAGATCGACATCGCCGCCGAAGTGCCCGGCAAGGTGCTCGCACTCAATGTGGATGTGGGCGCAGTCGTGCGCACGGGCGATGTCCTGCTTGAACAGGACCACGCCGTGCTCGAGGCGCGCCGCATGCAGGCGCAAGCCGCTCTCGAGACCGCCGCCGCCCAGTTGGAGTTGCTGCTCCTGCCCGCCAACGAGAGCACGCTGGCCGCGGCGCAGGCCGCCGTGAGCGCCGCCGCCGCCCGCTACCAGACGGCAGTGGATGGTCCCACCGACGAAGACCTGCGCACCGCCGAAGCGCAGTTGCGCCAGGCGCAGGCAGCGGTCACGATGGCACAGGCCGCCTACAATCTCGTCAAGGACCGCAACGACGTGGGCGCGCTGCCGCAAAGCATGCAGCTTGAGCAAGCCACGCTCCAGGTGGAAGCGGCGCAGGCGCAGTATGACAAGCTGGTAAAGGGCGCAACCGAGGACCAGATTGCCGCCGCCTATGCACAGGTGAGCCAGGCGCAGGATCAGCAGTCGCGCCTGCTGGAGGGCGCCAAAGAGCCGCAGATCAGGGTGGCGCAGGCGCAGGTGCTCCAGGCCGAGACGGCGCTCTACCTCGCGCAGGTTGAGATGGACAAGGCAACTGTCAAGGCACCCATTGATGGTGTGGTGGCCGCGGTTTACACGTCGCGGGGCGCGCAGGCCGCCCCCGGCGCACGCCTCTTCACAATCCAGAGCCTGCCTGTCAAGGTGGAAGTGCCTGTGGAGGAGACGCGTCTGGCGCATTTGCGCGTGGGCCAGCCTGCCGAAATCCGCGTTAACGCCTACCCGGATCAGGTTTTTGCGGGCGAAATCGCCATTATCGCACCGGCCCTGGACCCGGCCACGCGCACCGTACAGGTGACCATCCGCCCTATCGGCGACGCAACCCTGCTGCGCCCCGGCATGTTTGCTGATGTCACGCTCATGGCGCCCTAAAGCGGAACCGGATTGAAGACAGCATGTGCACACCGGTAACAGGGAACAGAGAACAGAGATCGGGGACTCCAGCGCGATCCCCGATCCCCGATCCCCGTTCCCCGTTCCCCGATCCCTTAACCAACCCTGTGCGTTTCACGGCGGCAGCACTTTAGCAGCAACTGCAAACAGATTGCGCGGATGAGACACATAACAAGGGATCACGGCGAGTGCAGCACCAGATTTCTCTCGATCCGGATGACCTGTCGTGCTGGGCAAGCGGCTGGCGTAGCCGCCTGCGGCACACGAGTGCGCGAAACAAATTAAGGCATGTGACACAAATTGAGGTAGGATAGTGGCAGCAACGAGGCTGCGCGTCGCACAATAATGACGCACGAGCCCCAAATCAGCCCGGCGCGCATGCTTGCTTGCTGCAGCAACTACACGGGCGTTGAACTCACTATGTATTCGTTCACTCAAACCATCGCGGCGTTCGTCCCTGACCCCTTCACCGGCCGCGATTCTGTCTGGAGCCTCCCATGAGTCAGCAGTCCAACAGCGCACGGCGCACGCCGCGCGGATGGGCAGCCTGGACAGCGCGCGCGCTGTCGCTGGCCCTTGTCGCCTCAATGATTCTGCCTTTGGCAGGTGCGCCCGTGGCACAGGCGGCCGTACCCGCGCCCCTGGCCGCCGGCCCGCAACAAGGCGCGCAGGAGCAGGCCGTTGTGCGCCCGAGCGGCGCCGACCTCTACGATGTGCCGGGTGGCGCGGTCACAGGCAAGCTCGAAGCCATCTCCTTTGTCACCCTCTACGGGCGTAACGACGATGCGACCTGGGTTGTTGTCTCTACGGCCGACGGGCAAACAGGCTGGGTGGCTGTTAAGGATTTGATTACCTACAACACCGCCGCGCTGCCTGTGATGATGGGAGACGCCCCCGCCGCGGGCGAGGCGCAGCAGCCCACTGCTGTACCAGCCACAGCCACACCTGTGCCGCCCACAGCCACGCCCGTGCCACCCACGCCCACGCCCGTGCCGCCCACGGCCACGCCTGTGCCGCCCACGGCCACGCCTACAGCCACGGCCACGCCTGTGCCACCAACGGCCACACCCGTACCCACTATTGCCCCCGCGGCGACCGCCGTCAGCGTGGTGACGCGCCCGCGCACCGACAGCAGCGCCCCGGCGCTGAGCGACGTGGTCGGCGTGGTGGGGATTGATGGCGCCGACTTGCTCGACGCGCCCGATGGCATTGTCGTCAAGGCGCTCTCTGTGGGTACGGCGATTACGCTCGTCGCGCGCGATGAAGCGGGCCAGTGGCTGCGCACCCGGCTCAGCGACAGCAGCATGGGCTGGGTGACGGCCGACAGTATCGTGGCCTTCAATACCGCCCGCCTGCCCGTTGTGGATGGCGAGCCTGTGGCCGAATCATCCGCTGAATCCGAGACGACGGCGCCCGCAGCGCCTCCGGTCGCAGACGATGCGGCGCCAACGGCCGCACCTGCGCGCACTGGTGCGTTAGTGCCCGCCGCGCCCACCGTTGCTCCTGCCGCTGCGCCAGCCGCCGCTGCGGAGAGCGTGTCACGTCCCGCGCCCGCTGCCGATGGCCGCCCGCTGGGCACTGTGCTGCTCACCGGCGGGCGCCTGAACCTGCGCGCCGACCCCAACGCCGATTCGCTGATTGTGGCCAAGGGACAGCCGCGCGAGCAGTTTGTGCTCCTCGGTCGCGACGCCACGGGTGCTTGGGTGCAACTGGAATTGCCTGCCGCCGAGGGAGGCAGCGCCTGGGCCTCGGCCAACTACATCGAGAGCAGCGTGCCGGTTGATCAATTGCCCGTGGTCGATGGCAGCGCTTCCGTTGCGCCCGCCGCGCCGGCGCCGTCATCCGCCGCGCCGGGCGCCACAACACCAGCAGCCACGGAAGCGGCAACGACGGGGCCGGCCGCGCCCGTTGTGCTGCCCACGCCTACCGAGTCTGCGGCACAGCCCGCGTCCCTCTCCAGCACTGGGCCGACCGGCCTCAGCGGCAACCTCGCCTTTCAGGATGGGCGCAACAACATCTACATCTACAACCTGGACACCGGTGAAGCGCGCTTCCTCACCAACGGCTACGACCCGGCCATCAGCCCCGACGGCACACAGGTTGCCTTCAACCGCGGCGGCGGCGATGACAACGGCATCTACACAATCAACCTCGACGGCAGCGAGGAGACAAAGATCTGGGGCGAGGGCGAAATCCTGCGCTCTCCCAAGTGGAGCCCCGACGGGGATTGGATTGCCTTTACGCGCCTCGCCGGCTCGTGGAAGTGCTACGACATTCAATTTATCGGCTGCAAGACGCTCAAGCAGTTGATTCAGGAGTTCCCTTTCCTTGTCATTCCGCAATTCCGCCGCGCCTTCCTCAAGGATGCGGAGCGCCTCGAGTTCCCCAACTGGGGGCTCTCGCGCGTGGCCAGTGACGGCAGCGGCAGCTTCCGCGACATCAACGCGCTCGACTCAGCTGTAGCCCCCGACTGGAACGACGGCGGCATCGTCTACCAGAACGCCGCGGGCTTCGACATCACCGAGGACACGCCCACGGGGCAAACGAAGGAAGCGCTGCGCGCCGACTGGGTGCACGACCCCGACTGGCAGCCCAATGGCGGCTATATCCTCTTCATGTCCAAAGAGGGCACGCACTGGGAGATCTTCCGCGTGAACACGGAAGGCAAGGGCGAGACGGCGCTCACCCGCCCGCAGACAACTCTGGTTGACGAACTGCCCAGCAACGTCGCCCCAGCGTGGAGCTTTGACGGCACGCAGATTGTCTACCTTAGCAGCCGCCGCGCCGATGAGGACGAAGGCCCCTGGCGCTTGTGGGTGATGAACGCCGACGGCAGCGGCAAGCGCGTGCTGGACCTGGGCATTGAGATCGACTACTCGTATGCCTCGGAGCAGGTGGTAAGCTGGGGTCCGCAGGTCAAGTAAACGCAAGCGGTAAGTGGTAAGTGGTAATACGTAATGAGCGGCGCGTCC
>CAYJNV010000007.1:19005-20239 GCA_964370975.1 uncultured Caldilineaceae bacterium
AATTGTCTTGCGGCCCCACTGTAAAAACTAATTCCGGGGCGCGCCCCCCGAGGACGCGCCGCTCATTACGTATTACCACTTACCACTTTCTAGCCCCTGAGCGACCGCAGCGTGGCTGGCTTTTCCTTGCGCACTTCAAGCGCGTCAAGGTCGCTCGCCACGAAGCTGTTGGGGAAGACGGCCTGCGCCTCGGCCAGGATCTCCTGCGCGCGGTAGCGGCGCGACAGGTGGTGGAGCACAAGGGTGCCCACGCCTGCGTTGCGTGCGAGTCGCGCCGCCGCCAGCGCCGTGAGATGGCCGTGGCGGCGCGCCAGATCCTTGTCGGCGTCGAGATAGGTCGCCTCAATTGCCAACAGGTCCGCCCCCTCCACAACCTTGTGGAGCGGCCCCGTGTGACTTGCATCACCCACAAAACAGAGTTTGGCGCCGCGCGTCGCCGGCCCCAGCAGTGATTCCGGGTCAATGGTGCGGCCATCAGCCAGCGTCACCACCTCGCCCCCGGCCAGTTGGCGACGCACGGGGCCTTGTGGAATCCCCAGCGCCTCGGCCTTCTCAGCCAGGAAGGGGCGGTGCGCCTTCTCCTCAAAGCTGAAGCCAAAGCAGTCCGGCCCCCGGTGCTGCACCGGAAACGCGGTGAGCGTGAAGTTCTTGTCTTCGAAGATCAGCCCGGCATCCATCACATTCAGGCTCACCCCTACGTGCGGAATGTTGCCTGCGCCGAAGACCACCTCCATGAGCGCCTGGACACGCGTCATCGCCATGCGCCCGGCGTAGATGTTAAGTTCGTCAAGCGCCTCCCAGCGCCCCAACGTGCTCGCCAGCCCTCCCAACCCCAGGATGTGATCCAGGTGGCCATGGGTAAGCAGAATTTTGTCGAGACGGCGGAAACCGAGGCCGGCGCGCAGCAACTGGCGCTGCGTGCCCTCGCCGCAGTCAATCATGAAGCGCTGCTCGTTGCACATGACCAGCGCGGAAGAGAGCCCGCGCTGCGCCGATGGCGCCGAGGCCGACGTACCAAGAAATACCAGTTCAAACAACAGGTCCTCATTTCGCGGTGGAGCGCTGGCGTAGCGCAAATGCTCACCGCATTGTAGCAAGGAGTGGGAGATTGCGGGGAATTGCGGGGTGGGTGACTGGGTGACTGAGTAAGTGGTAAGTGGTAAATGGTAATCGGCACGCATGCATTGGTACCGCGCCGATTACCACTTACCACTTACCACTTAGTGGTCAACCA
>CAYJNV010000007.1:20249-31037 GCA_964370975.1 uncultured Caldilineaceae bacterium
GGTGGCTGATCATTGATAACTGACAATTGATGATTGACGTGGCGCCGGCGGCAACACGCCAATAATCAATTGTCAGTTATCAATGATCAGTCAACCAGTCACCCGGTCAACCGCTCCACCTGCGCGCGCAACTTCTGCAGCGGCGCGACACCGTGGTTGATGGCCACGGGCTTGCGCTGCCCATCGAGCAGCACCGTGCTGGGCACCGTGAGGATGCCAAAGTGGCGCGCCAACCCCTGGCGTTGCATGGCATCCAGCGTGATCACCGGCAGCGCCGAGACCTGGGCCTGCAATTGCTGCAGAATCGGTGTTTGCTGGAAACGGCACTGCGCGCACGTGTCGGTGGTGAAGTAGAGCAGCGCCGGGCCGGCGGCTACGATCTCGGCAAGCGGCGAGTTGTCTTGCGGCGCGCGGCTTGTTTGCAGATTGCGCAGCCGCCACGCCGTTGCCCCGCGCAACGCGGTGTAGCCCGCAAAGCAGAGGGCTGACACGGCCAGGAGAATCAGGATGCGTTCGAGCATTGGGTTCAAGGTTCCGGGTTCAAGTGTTCAAGATGATTGCGGCGGCTGCGGTCAGCCTGCAGTTATCGCTTTGCCGCCTGCCAGGTAGGCAGGCTGGGCCTGATGCCTGCCCTGCCCAGTTGGTAGTACATGAAGCAACCTGCGCAAAAGCCGAGGAAGAGGTTGACCGCCGCCAGCACAATGACGATGGCAGCGAGCGCCCAGCCCAACGTTGACACGCCGCCCCAGAAGGCCAGCAGCGCCGCCACCAAGAAGAGGCCGCCCACTGCCTGCGCGAAGAGGTGCGGTTGCGGCAGGTCCTCGCGCACGTCCGGCATGAAAAGCCCCAGCGGCCGCAGCAGCCGGCGCGCGCCAATCTTGAAGAGGCCTGCTGCGGGCAAAACTGAGCCCACGAGCATCACCGCCGCTACAAACGCCACCAGCCACACCCAATTGAGAAGAAAGGCAATCACAAGAAAGGTGATAATCGCCGCCTGATTTGCCTTCAACAACGCGTGATCCACTTTGGTCGACATGGCTCCCGATCCTCGTATGCGCAGCGAAGCGCTCAATCGAACAATCCCAGACTGACATACTTGCTGCCGTCATCGGGCAGCACGGTCACAATCACTGCATCGGCTTGCGCGCGAGCAATCTCCAAGGCAGCGGCTACGGCCGCGCCGCCGCTTGGCCCGACGAAGATGCCCGCCTCGCGAGCCAGGGCACGCGTGGTTTCCCACGTGGTTTCCGTGTCAATGTGTGCGATGCCGTCGGCCAGCGCGGCGTCATAGATACCGGGCACAATCGCGGTGGGCAGATGCTTGAGTCCCTCGATAACCGCCAACTCGTCGGCGGGCTGCACAGCCATCAGGCGGATGGCGGGGTTGCGCGCCTTGAGATAGCGCCCCGAGCCCACAAAGGTGCCGGTGGTGCCCAGCCCTGCCACAAAGTGGGTGATTGTCCCGTCACTCTGCTGCCAGATTTCCGGGCCGGTTGTGGCAAAGTGCGCCTGCCAGTTGGCGGGGTTGTTGTACTGGTCGATGAAGCAGTAGCGTGCCGGCGCGGCGCTGACGATCTCCTGCACCTGGCGAATTGCGCCGTCCGCGCCTTCGAGCGGGTCGGACTCGATGAGCGTTGCGCCATAGGCCTGCACCAGCGCCTTGCGTTCGGCGCTCACGTTGGCAGGCATCACCAGTTCCACGGCGTAGCCGCGCACCGCGCCAATCAATGCCAGCGCAATCCCCGTATTGCCCGAGCTTGAGTCGATTATCGTTTGGCCGCTGCGCAGTCGGCCACCGCGCTCGGCATCGTCGACCATGCGCAGCGCCGCGCGCGCCTTGACGGAGCCACCCGGGTTGAACCACTCGGCCTTGGCAAAGAGCTGTGCCGAGGGCAGCGCGCCGTGGCGGCGGGCAAAGGCGCTCAGGTCCAGCAGCGGCGTATTGCCAATTTGGTCGAGGAGCGTAGCGGGCAGCCGCGTCGGCAGCAGCTCGTTTACACTCAGTCCCTTGACCTTCATGCCATCCCCCACATCTGCGCTATCCGTACATCCCTACGTCCGTGTATCCGTACACTAGACGCAATGCATCCCGCCGTCCTTACGCTGAACCTTCGTGTCGTAGCAAACTGGCTACTTGTGAAAGCCACAGAACTGCTCGTAATCAATCAACTCAGTCACAGTGGGGTGCTCGCCGCAGACGGGGCACGCAGCATCGCGCCGCACTGTGAGCGTGCGGAAGCTCATGTCGAGCGTGTCCACCATGAGCAGCCGCCCCACAAGCGGCTCGCCAATCCCCAGAATCAGCTTGATCGCCTCCACCGCCTGCATCGAGCCAACAATTCCCGGCAGCACGCCCAGCACGCCCGCCTCGGAGCAGGAGGGCACCTCGCCCGGCGGGGGCGGGTCGGGGTAGAGGCAGCGATAACAGGGGCCGCCGGTAATGCCCATCTCGGGCACAGCGGGCTGATAGACCGTCACCTGCCCCTCAAACATAAAGATGCTGCCGTCCACCAGCGGCTTCTTGAGGAATTGGCAAGCGTCGTTGATGAGGTAGCGTGTGGGGAAATTGTCCGAGCCGTTGATGACAATGTCGAAGTCACGAATAATCTCCAGCGCGTTCTCGCTCGTAATCCCTGTGCGGAAGGGAACGACGTTGACTTCGGGATTGAGGTCGTGCAGCCGATCCGCCGCCGAGTCCACCTTGGGCCTGCCTACATCCTTGTTGCCGTGGAGCACCTGTCGCTGCAGGTTGGAGATATCCACCGTGTCAAAATCCACAATACCCAGCGTACCCACACCGGCGGCGGCAAGGTAGAGCGCCGCCGGGCTGCCCAGGCCGCCCGCGCCAATCAGCAGCACCTTGGCCTCAAGCAATTTGAGTTGGCCCGCCTCGCCCACCTCGCTCAGCAGCGTGTGGCGGCTGTAGCGAATGCGCTGCTCGGGCGTGAGCACAGTGGGGACCTTGAAGGGGAGCCCGGCGTTTTTCCAGCCGTTGAAACCACCCGCAAGCGATATCACAGTGGTGTAGCCCATCTCCTGCAGGTTGCGCGCCGCGAGCACACTGCGCACGCCGCCCGCGCAGTAGATGACCAGTGGCTGCGTGCGGTCGGGTTGATGCTGCTCAATCTGCAGCTCCAGATAGCCGCGCGGAATGAAAATCGCGCCCGGGATATGCCCCTGCACAAATTCCTCACGCTCGCGTACATCGACGATCGTGGGCGCCGGCGCGCCGCCGTTTTCCGTGCGCTGCCGCAGCTCCGTTGCGCTGATTTCCACTATCTGCGCACGCGCCTTCTCCACAAGCTGGTCGCGGTTGAGGCGCTGCGCATACACGCCGTTCTGTGTAGACATGAATGCTCCTCAGCGACCGCCGGCCATGGCGGGCACAATCGAGACGCGGTCTGTTGCGGCCACGGGTGTTGCCAGCCCCTGCAGGCTGCGCACCTCGTCGTCGTTGACAAAGACGTTGATGAAGCGCTTGATCTCCCCGTTGCCGTCGACCAGTTTCTCGGCCACGCCAGGGTAGCTGCTCTCGAGCGCCTGAATCAACCCGCCCACGTCCTGCGCGGGCAGTGTGACTTTGGACTGGCCGCCAGTGAAACGGCGCAGCGGAGTGGGTACAAGGACAGTTGCCATGTGGTTTGCCTTTCCGATCATGTGTGATGTGATAATGGCTGTGAGAAAAAACGTCGCCGAGATCATCGGCTGATGAACCCGGCGCACGCGTGCGTCTCTCTGCAGCGTGGCGACGCAAGCTGTTGCGGCGTAATCCACGCGAAATTCAAGTTGAAAGCGCATCGGTGCCAAGCGCGAAGCTCATCACCTGCTCAATTGGCGTTGCGCGGGACAGCCGGCGTCATGCCGGCGCTCCCGCTAGCGACACAAGCAGGTGAGGATAGGCTTCGAGCAACGCAGTGATGCGGTCATGCGGCTGACACATCCTTCGACATTAAAGCATTTGCACCGACCAAGTGGGCAGAGTATAACCGGGGTGGTGTGTGCTGTCAAGTAGTCTACGTTGCTGTTTTGGGGGCCATCTCAGGAATCGGTGTGCTGCAAAACTGCACCGCACCCCCGGCCCCGTATGATACAATCGAACCACCCCACGCACATGATCCACGAGGAGGCGCCCCCATGCACGAAGAACAGCGCAATCTGGCCCGTCGCGCCTTGCAGGAGCGGCAGTTATCGGCGGCGCTCTTTGCCGACCCGGCCACAGTGACATGGCTCACCGGCTTTGCGCCTTCTGTACAGCTTGGGCCCAATCCCTTTGCCGGCGGACCGCCGCTGCTTTGGTACGAGGATGGGTGCTTCACATTGGTTGTGGTGGATGCGCTGGCCGACAGCACGCGTGGCTTTGCGCACGATCGCGACGCGGCCGTCGTCACCTACACGGGCTTCACCTACCTCGCCCCGCTGGAAGGGCACGCGCATCTGCAGGAGGCGCTGGCGGAGCTTTGGAAAAACGGGCGGGGCGGGCGCATTGGCGTCGAAATGGAGAAGACACCGTCGACTGTGGTGGCGGCCCTCTGGAAGACGCACAAGACGCGCGACCTGCTGCCGCTGGACAACGTGCTGGCGCCGCTGCGCGCCATCAAGACCGACGAAGAGATTCGCAAGCTGCGCCGCAGCTTTGAGTTGGTTGAGGTGGGCCACGCTGCCGCGCGCCGCGCGGTGATGGCCGACGCGCGCGAGATTGACGTGTGGGTAGCCGTGCAGTCGGCCATTGAGAAGGCGGCCGGGCGCCGCATCCCCCTGGGTAATGACTGCATTGTGGGCACGCGCGACTGGAACGTGGGTGGCTGGCCGCTTGACCGGCAACTCAATGAGGGCGACTCCATTGTCGTGGATTTGAGCACAATCCGCGAGGGTTACTGGAGCGATTCGTGCGCGACCTATGTCGCCGGCACGCCCACCGTGGATAGTGAAGCGCTCCACAAGGTCGTCACCGAGGCGCTGGCGCTGGGCGCGTCGATGCTGCGCCCCGGTGCGATTGCCGGCGAAATCGACCGGGCGCTGCGCCGCCACATCACCGGTGCGGGCTTTCCCGAGTATCCCCACCACACGGGCCACGGTATCGGCGTTACCGGCCACGAGTCGCCGCGCTTTGTGCCCGGCAGCAAGGAGATGCTCAAACCCGGCATGGTCGTCATGCTCGAGCCGGGCGCCTACCTGCCGGGTCGCACAGGCGTGCGCCTCGAGGACGGCTTTCTGATTACCGAGATGGGGGCAGAACAATTGACGACGCACGCCAAGGGGCTGGTCTGATGGCAACGACGGCCGCCGCAGCCACCGGCTATCTGCTCGCGCTTTACCGCGCGTGGCCCACGCTGCCGCGCAAGGCAACGCGCGCCTATGTGGATGCCGCGCGCGCGGCGCTGGCCACCGAACTCGCGAGCGACGAGCCGGCGACGGCGCTGGCCGTATTTGCCGCAACCGTCGAGCCGCTCCTCGGCGTAACAGGCGCGCTGGCGGCGGCGCGCGCCCCGCTCCACGCATCGGCCAATGCGGGCGCGGCGCTCTCTGCCGATGAGCGCGCACAGATCTCTGCACTGGCCGCCGCACCGGATCCCTTTGCTGTCGCGCTCGAGGCCATGTTCTGGCAGCCGCCGCAGATGGTTGCTACGCTGGACGCGCTGCGCCGCGCCGCGGCCGACCCGCGCCTACCGGCTGAGGCGGTTGCGGCTGCGGCAGCCCACTTCGCAGCGCTCGATGCAGCCCTGCCTGCAGCGCGCGCCGCCTATGCAGCGACGCTGGCGCTCTACACGCGCACGCTGGATGCGCTCCAGGCCATCCCTGCCCTGCGACGGCTGGCATGGCGCGCCTTTGTTGATGCCAAGGTGATTTCCGCCAACCAGGTGATCACCCGGCTGGGCGGCGGGCAGATGCCGCAACCGGCTCCCCAACCGGCCCCGTTATCTGAGCGTGAAGCGGTGGCCGTCGCGCTCTACAGCGACGTGGACTTTCCCCGCAGCGTCAAGCGCAGCACCACCGTGTGGGAGCCGCTGACTGTGCGACTGGTGACGACTCCCGGCGCGCCGGATGCCGCCGCTGTGACCGTCCCCTTCATCGACCCGGCCACGCCTGAGCTCGTGGACGTTCTCCTCACCGCGCCCGGTTTCGAGGAGCGGCTGGATCTCTGGCAGCGCACCATCCTCGTCTACGCCGATAGGCCCTCGCAGCCCGCCATCTTCCTGCTGCGCTCGAATCTGGCAGGCGACAAGCGGCTGACAGTGGACTTCTACCACGCTGGGCGGCAGATTGGCAGCGCGGCTTTTGCCACGAGCGTACAGGAGACGACGACTACGGCGCGCGCCACAGCCGTAGGTGAGGGCGTGCAGATCGACGCACTGCCGCTCGACCCGCCACCCCCTGCCGATCTCGAATTGCGCGTGGTGCGCGGCGTCAACGAAAATCGACTCACCTTCACGCTTCACTCCGCCAACCCCGCAGTCGGCTTTCACTGGACGCCCGCGGGCGAGGTGGAACTGGCGCGCGCCAACCCACTCGAACTTCTCGAGGAGAAATTCAGCCGCCTCAGCCTCCTCGCCGGTCAGCCTGCGTTTGACGCCGAACAGACGACGCGTGCGGCAGCCTTCTTCACGGCGCTGGGCGAAGAATTGTGGGACGAGGTGCTGCCCGAGCGCTTCAAAACGGCGCTCTGGCCCGAGATTCGCCGCCTGCGCGACGCGGGGTTGATCCACTCCTTTTTGATTACTTCCGACGAACCATGGATTCCGTGGGAGATGGTGAAACCGTACACAGTGGATGTGGTGAGTGAAGAGGAGAGCGCGGAGCCTTTCTGGGCCGAGCAATTTGCGCTCTCGCGCTGGCTGGCCGGCCGTGGGGCAGTCGCACGCACAGGGGTGACAGCAGCGCGCCTCGTCGCGCCCGACCTTGATCTGGAGTTCGTCGATGTGGAGAAAGCGACCTACGCCGAGATGGGCGCGCGCGGCATTGCCACCGCTCCACCGTTGCAGAGCCGCGCCGCGGTGCAGGCACTTCTGCTCGAGGGCGGCGTACAACTTGTTCACGTGGCCGCGCACGGCTCGTTTGACGCCGCAAACCCCGGCCGCGCCCGCGTCACCCTGCAGGATGGCGTCCTCACACCCGACGACCTGAGCCCCAGCGCCACAAAGGGCTTGCGCGCTGCGCGGCCGCTGCTCTTCCTTAACGCATGCAGCGTGGGGCGGCTGGGTTTTGGCCTCACGGGGTTGGGGGGCTGGGCGGATAAGCTCATCAACACGGCGCGCGTGGGGGCCTTCATCGGCACGCTGTGGGACGTAAATGACGAACTCGCCGCGGCCTTTGCGCAGCACTTCTACGCGCGCCTCTTTGCGGGCGATGCACTAGGCGACGCATTCCATGCCGCCCGCCTGCACATACGCGACCAGGCTCCCGCCAATCCCACCTGGCTCGCCTACACTCTCTACGGCGACCCTAACGGGGTCGTGCGGGCTGCGGAGAAACCGTGAGTCAGGCGCCCCGCCGCAGGCAGATGTAAACGCTGACGCCCGGTTGGTCCCAGCCGCACGCAAGCACCTCGGCGGCTGTGTGCGCAAAACATTCACGCAGCCCCTCGGGCGAAAAGCGGAAGTAGTCCTGCGGTGAGGGATGGTACTCCCAGGCAAAGACGGTGGCGAGATAGATGATGCCGCCGGGTCGGGCCACGCGCACCAGATTGCTGCAGAAGGTAAAGGGATCGCTTACGTGCTCCAGCGTGTCAAAAGAGAGCACGACGTCGAACTGATCATAGAGCGGCAGCACATCCTCGCTGCGCAGGAAATCACCGGCGA
This sequence comes from uncultured Caldilineaceae bacterium, assembly GCA_964370975.1. Classification (GTDB taxonomy): domain Bacteria; phylum Chloroflexota; class Anaerolineae; order Caldilineales; family Caldilineaceae; genus UBA5069. The sequence goes on from CAYJNV010000007.1 coordinate 28,046, forward strand.
CATCTGCCTCGGTGCCCAACATCTGTGCGTTGAAGCCGCGATCGAAGAACTGCAGATTCGGCGCAAGCGCAAGCAGCGGGTTGTCTGTGACAATCACGTCGACATCGGCCGCCTCGGCCTGTGCGGCCAGCCATGCCTGCAGCCCGGACGCACCCTGACGCGCGTGGTCGCCTGGCGCGTGCCTGGGCAAGCTTAGCCACACCTGGCGCGTGCCGCCCACGTCAATCACGCGCGCCGTCTGCCAATCAACGCCCAGCGCTGCCAGTGTTCGCTTCGCTTGGTCAACCGCGAGCATGCGCATAGCAACCAGCCTCCATCCATATACCCAGCATCGGCTCGGGCTTTAGTATACTTTGGGAGTCCCTTCAAGCCCACCGTCGGCCTCGCTTGGCGACGTTCCTTTTCGTTTCCAAAACCATGAGCAATCACAGCCTGTTTGATGAACTGAACAGCACGCCCGCGCAGATTGCCGCGCTGCACGGCAATACGGTGCGGCGCGTGGTCGCCTTCTTGCTGCGTTGGCAGGCATACGTCGATACGTTGGCGCTGCTCGATGCGTGGCAGCAGGACGACAAGATTTCGACCATGGACTTCCGCGCGCGCGCCCTCAGCGGGCAGGAGCGCTACGCCGAAGCGCGCGAACTGATGGCGCAGCGGCTGCGTCAGGGCTACTCGGTGACCGCCGCGCTGCTGGAAGCTGAGATTCAAGCAGCCGACGGCGAAGCCGAAGCGGCGTTTGCACTGGCCAATACGCTGGCGGGCGACTTCCCGGATTACCACGGCGTGGCGCGCCTTCAGGGGGAATTGGCGCTGGCGCTTCATCGGCTGGATGAGGCTGAAGCCGCGTTTCGCCGCTACAGCGAGATGGCCCCCGGCGCGCTTGCGCCCAGCCTGGGACTGGCAGAGGTCGCGCTGCGGCGGGGCGATTTTGTGGCTGCGTCGGCCTACGCCGTGCGCGCCGATGATGGTGAAGGCAATGAGATTGGCCCCTCGCCTGAACAGATGTGCACGCTGATTGCGCTCTTCGACGCCATTCCCGACGAGATTCGGCGCGACGACGCCCGCACGCGTCTTAATGAGCAATATGGGCGCGAACTGGAAGAAATGCGCGCACTCATTGCCGAGAGCGCACCCGCCCAGGCTGAACGTAAACGCGCGGCTCCTGCGCCCGCCGCACGTCCGACGCATGCCGAGGAGCCTCTACCCGCGCCGCCGCTCGCAAGCGCCCCGACCGACGCGCCCGTGAGCCCAGAGGAGCACGCGCACCTGACAGCCTCCGTGCAGGCGCTCTTCGGTTTCGAGTCGTTGTTACCGTGGCAACCCCAAATTCTGGCCGCGGTTTGCCGCAACGAGGATGTGCTCGCCATTCTGCCCACAGGCGGCGGCAAGTCGCTCTGCTACCAGTTGCCCGCGTTTCTGGATGAGGACGCACCGAGCACAAAACTAACGCTCGTCGTCTCACCACTCATTGCTTTAATGAAGGATCAACTGGACAACCTGCCCGCAGCCTTGCGCGCCGAGACCGTTGCCATCAACAGCAGCATGGAAAGTGGTTCGGCGGCGCAGGCGTGGGCGGCCATTGCCCAGGGACGTTATCGTCTGGTCTACCTGGCTCCCGAGCGTCTGCGCCAGTGGCCCGTTATCGAGACGCTGCGCGCGCGCGGCGTGGCGCGCCTGGTGGTGGATGAGGCGCACTGCGTCTCCTCGTGGGGGCACAACTTCCGGCCCGACTATCTCTATCTGGCGCAGGCGCACAAGGACTTGGGTGCACCGCCCATCCTTGCGCTCACGGCCACGGCCCCCACGCGCGTCCGCCAGGACATTGAGCAACAGCTCTTTGGACGCAACCAGGCAAGCACCCACGCGCGCAGGCTGCGCGTGATTGTCGCCGACAGCTATCGCGCCAACCTGCACCTGAACTCGTTCAAGGCGGCCAACGAGGACGAGAAGCGCGAATGGCTGCTGGGCTTCTGCACGGCGCTCGAGGGCAGCGGCATCGTCTATGCACGCACGCGCCGCAATTGCGAGGAAATCGCGAGCCTGCTGCAAGGGCTTGGCGTTGCCGCCGATGCCTACCACGCCGGCCTGGGCGACGCCGAGCGCACGCGCATCCAGGCGGGTTTCATGGCGGGGCAAACGCGCATTCTGGTGGCCACCGTTGCTTTTGGCATGGGCGTGGACAAGCCCGACATCCGCTTCATTCTGCACTATGGGCTGGCTTCGTCGGTCGAAGCGTACTACCAGGAGGCAGGGCGCGCCGGGCGCGACGGCCTGCCCGCGCACTGTGTGCTGCTTCACGCCACATCCGACATGGCAACGATGACACGCCTGATGCGCTACGACGCCGTGACAATCGACTTCCTGCGCACCGTCTATCGCGGCGTGAAAGAGCGCATTCGCCCCTTCAACCCCGGGCTTGTGACGCTGGAAGAGTTGGCGCGCACGCTGCCGGATACAAGCGATACGAAGGTGCGCGTGGCGCTCAGCATCCTCGAGACGGTCGGGCTGCTGCGCCGCCACTACGACGCACCACGCCAACTGAGCGTCACTCTGGCCGAGCCGCCGGACGACCCCAGGATGGCAGCTTTCGCGCAGCGAGCCGGGCTCAGCCTGGAGTTTCCCCTCACCTTCGACTATCTGGAGCTCTGCGCGCGCACGGGCATGGACGCAACCACCTGTGAGCGCGACCTGCTGGCGTGGCAGCGCGCGGGCATGCTGCGCATGAACAGCAGCGGTCGCGACGCGCTGATTACACTGGTGACACCGCCCCCGACCGATGCCGAGGCGCGCATTGCCGGCCTCATTCACCGCTTTGCCGCCGTGCAGGAGCAACAGGTGAGCGAGATTGCCGCGTATGCGCGCACCATCCGCTGCCGCCATGGTTATCTTTCAGCTTATTTGGGCGGGCAGGCGCGCAAGCGCTGTGCTTCGTGCGACAACTGCGGCGCGGGCGACCTGCCCGCAATTGAGAGCCAAACGCCCGACGACAGTG
>CAYJNV010000008.1:0-23708 GCA_964370975.1 uncultured Caldilineaceae bacterium
ACATGGGGCTCATCGCGGCGGTGATGGTATACGCCGTGGGCGGCGGCATCATCGAAGTAATGGTAAGCCCGGTTGTCGAATCGCTTCCCGGCGATGCCAAGGCTTCGGCCATGAGCCTGTTGCACTCCTTCTACTGCTGGGGGCAGATGGGTGTGGTGTTGATAACTACGCTGCTGGTCTGGCTGCTGGGGGCTGACCTTTGGTATCTGCTGCCCGTACTGTGGGCAAGCGTGCCGCTCTACAACCTGGTGCGCTTTGTCAAGGTGCCCCTCATGCCGGCGCTGCCGCACGAGGAACTGATGTCGGCACGCTCGCTCTTCAATTCGCGCACCTTTCTGATTGCGCTCATGCTTATGGTCTGCGCGGCCTCATCCGAATTGACCATGTCGCAGTGGTCGTCGCTCTTTGCCGAGAAGGGCTTGCAGGTGCCCAAACTCGTCGGCGACCTCATGGGCCCCTTCCTCTTTGCAGCCTTTATGGGTGCGGGACGCCTCGCCTATGGCTTTTGGGGCCACCGCATTCACCTGCAGAGCGCACTGCTTGTGAGCGGCGTGGCATGTGTGGTCTGCTATCTTGTCACGATCCTGGCGGCCAACCCGATTGTCGCACTCCTGGGTTGTGCGCTCACAGGCCTGACTGTCGCGCTGATGTGGCCGGGCACCTTTAGCGCGAGCGCCGCCGCCTACCCACGGGGCGGCACTGTGATGTTTGGCATCCTGGCCGTCTTCGGCGATTTGGGCGCGGCGGTGGGACCCTGGCTTGCCGGGCTGACGTCGGACCTCGTGCAGGGTTCGCAGCGGCTGATGGTGTGGGCTGCCACCAGCAGCCTCAGTTCCGAACAATTGGGGTTGAGATTGGGTTTGTTTGTAACCAGCATCTTTCCGATTCTCTTCGTGGTTGGTATCCTGATACTGCGGCGGCAGCCTGCGGCCGCACTCGCGCATGGTGAAGCGACGGTGCTTCAACCCGAAACAATCTAGAGTGCTACCGCAATGAAACGCACAGCGTGGGTTAAGGGACCCGGGGTCGGGGAACAGAGATCGGGGATCGCGATGAAGTTCCCCGATCCCGGTTCCCCGATCCCTTTCTGCGTGTGCCGATTTCATGGCGTTGTCACATTCGCATCCAGTTGTCCACCGGACTGTGACGGCATATGGCTCGCAAACTGACATTCATTTCCAGCGGGGCTTGGCAAAACGTACCCGATATGACGGACTACCGCACCGAGTGGCTCACCGGGATGCTGGTCGAGCGCGCCACCTGGCAGCCGAGCGCGCCCGAACAGCGCATTGGCAGCAAGGTGGTGGGCGGGCCGGGCTATGTCTGGTTTCGCTTCTGGCTGCAGGAGTCCGAGCAAATCGTGGAGAAGTATTTCGACACAAGCAAGAATGCAGTAGGCTTCTACGCGCCGATCTGCGCCTCGTGGCGGCGACGTGACACGCGCTTGATCGCCCCCAGCCTGCTCCTGGGGCTCTGGCTAGACAGCGCGGGGCGGCTCACCGTGATGTTTGAGGACCTCTTCGATGCGGCCGCCAGGAGCAGCGACCTGACGCCCGTTGAGGTGGAGCACGCCGAGCACCGTATTCGCGAACTCACGCTGGCGATCAACCGCAAGAAGTGGCCACCTGCCATGGTCAAAACGCTGGAGTTGAGCGGCGCGGGGATGCCGCGAGCGGCCAAATAGGCTATGTGCGCGCTGACTTTGAAGCAATGATCGTCTCCGCCTCCGTCCGCACCGACATCCCGGCCTTCTACGGCGAGTGGTTCCGCAACCGCCTGGAGGCGGGCTACTGCCGCTATGTCAACCCCTACAATAATGCGCAGCAGCCGCGTGTCTCGATGCAGCCGGAGGATGTCGACGGCTTTGTCTTCTGGACCAAGAACCTCGCCCCCTTCCTGCCCGTGCTTGAGGAAGTGAAGGCACGCGAGGTGCCCTTCATGGTGCAGTACACAATCAACGGCTACCCGCGCGAACTGGAGAGCCGCGTGGTCGACGCAGAGGCCTCTGTGCGCACGCTGCGCCACGTGGCCGAGCGCTATCACCCGCGCGTGGCAGTGTGGCGCTACGACACGATTGTGCTTTCGTCGCTCACGCCTGCCGCCTGGCACGTGGAGAACTTTGGCAGGCTGGCGGCGCAGCTCAAAGGCGCAACCGACGAGGTCGTCGTATCCTTTGTGCAGATGTACAAGAAGACGCGAACCAATATCGCCGTGGCCAAGAAGGAGAATGGCTTCACGCTGCAGGAGGTCGATGACGATCGCAAGAGGGCACTTCTCGCGCAACTTGCGCCGATTGCCAAAGAGAACGGCATGCAGATCGTGCTTTGTGCGCAGCCTGAACTGCAGGTGCCGGGCGTGGGCATTGCGCACTGCATCGACCGCACACGCATGGAGGGGATCGCAGGGCGGCCAATCGAGGCCGTAATCGATGGACCGCGCAAGCACTGTGAATGCTACAAGTCGCGCGATATTGGCGACTACGACACCTGCCCCCACGGCTGTGTCTACTGCTACGCTGTGCAGAACCGGGCAGTGGCGCTGCGCCGCTACAAGGCGCACAACCCGTTCAGCGACTTCCTCTATGAACCGGCCGTGATCACGGCGCTGCCTCCAGATCCTGTGCAGCCCAACGAGCGGCAACTGGGGCTTTTTTGAGAAATATGATTGCGATCATAGACTACGGTGTAGGCAATCTGCGCAGCGTCTACAAGGCCTTTGCCACGGTGGCGGCGCCGCTGGGCATTGCCGTGGACATTGTGGAGCGCCCCACGGACTTTCTGCGCTGGCGCGCCGTGGTGCTGCCCGGTCAAGGTGCGTTCGGCGATTCGGTCGATAACCTGCGGCGGCAGGGCTTCGAGGCGCCGCTGCTGGATGCTGTGCAGGCCGGGCTGCCGCTGCTGGGCATTTGCGTGGGCATGCAATTGCTTTTTGATGCCAGCGAGGAGATGGGACAACACGAGGGGCTGCACATTGTCCCTGGCCTGGTGCGCCGCTTCCCTGAGGCCATGGCCGACCCCTCTTCGGCGGTGGGCCACACGCTGCGCATCCCGCAAATCGGCTGGAACGAGTTGACAGTGCAGCGCAGTGACCCGCTGGTGGACGGCCTGCCTGACAAGAGTTTCGCCTACTTTGCCCACTCCTACTACTGCGATGCGGCAACGCCCGACGCTGTGCTGGCTACCACCGACTACGGCATTGTATACCCCAGCATCGTTCGCCATCGCAACGCCTGGGGCATTCAGCCCCACCCCGAAAAGAGCCACATTGTCGGCCTTGCCATCCTGCGCAACTTCATGCGCATGGTGCAGGCGTCGGCGCAGACCACGACGCCGGCGTGACGACCACCGTAGACCTGGGGATTCCAACCTGGGAGGCCTCGCGCTGTACTTGCGTGCGATGGCCCCAAATTGGAGTGATGTTACGTAATCCCCGGAACATGGTGTGCTAGATTGGAGATGCGTCGGTGCGAAGACGCTGCGAGCGTACATGCGCCGACGAAGCTTGTGCATTTCACGGGAAGACTCCCCTCAGCAGCGCCGAAGTCTCTGCGGCTTTTGCTTGTCATCTGGAAACCCCGAGCATGATTATCTATCCTGCAATTGATTTGCGCGCCGGCCGCTGCGTGCGCCTGCGTCAGGGCGACCCCGATGCAGAGACCGTTTTCGGCGATGACCCCGCCGCGATGGCGCGCCGGTGGGCCGCCGAAGGGGCCGAGTGGTTGCACGTCGTTAACCTCGACGGTGCACTGGGTGCGACGCAGGCGCAGATTGACCTTCTGCATAACGCACCAAGCGTGCGCGTGCAACCGCCAGGCGCAATTGCGCCGCACACCCCGCACGTGCTGTTCAACCAGAGCCTGCCCGTAAACCTGCGCCGCCTGCGTGAGATTCGCGCCGCGGTCGATATCAAGATTCAGTTCGGCGGCGGCCTGCGCAGCCTCGAGGACATTCGCCTGGCGCTGGAATTGGGCGCCGACCGCGTCGTCCTGGGCACCGTGGCGGTGAATGAGCCGCAGCTCGTCAGCGCGGCCATCGCCAAGTGGGGGAGTGAGCGCATCGTAATCAGCATCGATGCACGCGACGGCAAGGTGGCCACCCATGGCTGGAAGAGCAGCAGCGGTGTTGATGTCGTGGAGTTGGGACACAGGATGGCGGCGCTGGGCGTCAAGCGCGTGCTCTACACCGACATCGGCCGCGACGGTATGCTCAGCGGCGTCGATGTCGAGACGACGTCGCGCCTGGGCGATCTGACCGACCTCAAGGTGATTGCGTCGGGTGGCGTGGGCAGCATCGACGATATCAGCCTGCTCAAAGAGTATGAGCACTACAACGTCGAGGGCGTGATTGTGGGGCAGGCTCTTTACACCGGCAAGGTGGCGCTGGCGCAGGCAATTGCCTTGGCACGCGAACCACTCACACGGCGCAGCGCTGGCATTATCCCCGTGCGCCGCACAGAAAGCGGCTACGAGTACCTGCTCATTTACAATTGCTTCTTCGACCAGTGGCAGTTCCCGCGCGGCCGCGTACGGCATGGCGAGAGCGACCTGCACGCAGCGCAGCGCGAGTTCAGCGGCGAGACTGGGCTGCCCCTTGCGCACCTGCATGAAGAGTGCCGTACCTTGCTCAACTACACCTGCTTCATACGCTCCTATGATATTGACCGCACCATTGTGTACTATTTGGGTGCGGCGGGGCCGGGCGAGGTCTCGCTGGGCCACATGAACCACTGCGAGGCACGCTGGGCGCCTTACGGCGAGGCGTGGGAGCTATTGGTCAATACTGCGCCCGAGCAGTTGCCTGCACTGGATGCCGCACAGGCGTGGCTTAGCAACGGCGTTCGTATTTAGCACGCGCCGGCGCCGTTACTCGGGAACGGCGAAGACAACTGCAATCATCATTCAGGCGATTCTTTACGAGTTGATTCCCGTGGCTCCCGACGTTACTGTCTCCGAGCCTGGTCACTTGAAGGGGCAGCAATGCTGGCGCGGCGCATCATTCCTTGCCTGGATGTTAAGAACGGGCGCGTGGTCAAGGGTGTCAACTTCGTGGACTTGATTGACGCGGGTGACCCCGTGGCACAGGCGCGCGTTTACGACCGCGAGGGCGCCGACGAGCTCGTATTCCTCGACATCACGGCCACGCATGAAGCGCGCGCAATTGTGCGCGATATGGTGCGGCGCGTGGCCGACGCCGTCTTCATTCCATTCACCGTGGGTGGGGGCATTCGCACTGTCGAGGACATGCGCGACATCCTGCTCGCTGGGGCAGACAAGGTGAGCATCAACAGCGCCGCCGTGCACAATCCCGGCGTCATCAGCGAGGCGGCGACGCGCTTTGGCAGCCAGTGCATTGTGGTGGCGATTGACGCGCGTCGCCGCAAGGGCGAAGATTTGGCCGCGCGCGGGGAAGGGTGGGATGTCTTCGTGTCGGGCGGGCGCAAGAACACGGGCATCGACGCCATCGAGTGGGCGCGCGAGGCGGAGCGACGCGGCGCAGGCGAAATCCTGCTCACCTCGATGGATTGCGACGGCACCAGGCAGGGCTACGACATTGCCCTTACCCACGCCGTGGCGAGCGTCGTGAATATCCCAGTGATCGCTTCGGGTGGGGCGGGCTCAGCCGCGCACTTTGCCGAAGCGCTGCTTGAGGGAGGCGCGGCCGCCGCGCTGGCCGCCAGCCTCTTTCATTTCAAGGAGTTGACCATTGCCGATGTCAAGGCGTGTTGCGTTTCAGCTGGTGCGCCCATACGCGCCGTGGCCAGTCTTGATTTGGAATTGCCCGAATGGCAACAGTGAGTGATCCTCGCCCGTGGCATTTGAGCAAGCCACCCTATCGTATGTGGCTGTACAATGCCATCATTATTCGCCCAGTACAACGAAAGGGACGCCAAACGGCGTCCCTCTTTCATTGCGGTAAATGCTCTTGCGGCGGGCGCCGATGACCTGGCGTGCCTCCGCTACGCTGTAACTTGCGTAAGGATGATCGCTGAAAAGGCGTCCTCCTGCAGCGCAGTGACCTCGCGCTGCTTGATCAATTCGAGAACGGCCAGGAAGGTGACGATCACCTCCAACCTGCTCGTCTGTGCGGAGAGCAGGTCAATGAATGTCAGCGGCTGATCGGCGGCCTGGAGCATGGCGCGCACGATGACAATCTGCTCGGCCACCGTAACGGCGTAGGTTTTGACGCGCGGAAGCACGGGCTGGTGTGTGGTGCGCGCCAGCACGCGCGCAAGCACGGCCGTCAGGTGCTCCAGGTTCAGCTCGCCAAGTTCCAGGCGGCGTTCGAGTTCGGGAGGCGGCGCCGTGCGCACGTAGACGCGCAAACGCTGCTCCTCACGCGCGCGCAACTGGCCGGCTACCTCCTTGAAACGCCGGTACTCGATCAGTTGGCGCACAAGTGCGTCAGCCGGCTCCTCCTCTTCTTCCTCCTCATCGGCGGGGCGCGGCTGCGGCAAGAGCGAGCGTGACTTGATGTAGACCAGGCGCGACGCCACCACCAGAAAATCGGCCAGTGCGCCGGGGTCTACTTCCTCCAGCATCTCCATCGTGCGCAAATACTGGTCAGTGACTGCGACGAGGCTCACGCTGCTGATCTCAAGCGCCTGCGTCTCAATCAGATGCAGCAACAGGTCCAGAGGCCCTTCGAACACGGCCAGTGTGACGGGATAGGCGGAGCCAAGCGGAGAAGCGGTCAGCATGCGGGCACTGCGCTAGAAATCCACATCAAACGTCGTGAAGCGGCGGCCGCCCTGCGCCAGGTCGGCCAGCAGACTGGCAGTCTCTTCCTCACTGCCGCCGGCAATGCGCTCGACGCGGCAGCCGTGCTCCTCAAGCTCGCGGTCAACCTCGAGGCCCACACCCGCCTCGCCGCCGACAATCGTGACAAACTCGGCGTTGCGCGCATCTGTGACGCTAAAGCCAACCGTGGGGCGGAAGCGATTGATGTAGGCCAGTGCGCCTTGCAGGTCATTGCGCGCCACCGGGCCGGGGTAGGGCCGCTGCCAGAAGAGCATGTAGTGGCGCACCGACTTGATGCCCATGCCGCCCTGCACTTGCTCAATCCGCTCGAAGAGAAGATCGCGCCAGCGGTTGCCCTGGTTCCACTCGCTGCCAGGGCAAACCGTAATGTTCTCGGGAAATTCGCGGTGGCCCCAGATGCGGGCCAGCGGCACATTCAACTCCTGCATGAGCCACGCCAGCAAGTGCGCGCCCGAGCGCAGCTGCGCCGACGTGGGAATTTTGCCGTTCATGAAGGAGCCGGCGAAGACGACACCCACCGAGTACTGGTTGTGGCGATAGACGTGGAAGCAGACGGACTCGAGCGGCTGCGTCTGTTCGATGGAGCCGTCGGCGTGGATGAAGAAGTGGTAGCCAATGCCTGGCCACGACTCCTTGCCGCGCCCGCTGTCGGCCTGGATGTGCAGTTCGGCAATGCGCACTGGCCCCAGCGTTTGCGGCGCGGCGGTGTGGTGTACCGCAATGTGTGTAATCTGGCTCAGGTTGCGCCGTTCGTAGCGCAGTGTGGGATGGCGCGGCAATTGGTCGACAATTGAATTGAGAGACGGCTTGGGGATGAGAAAGCCGGTAGCCTGCTTGCTCAGGTTAAGCTCGGATTGCAGCCGCTGTGTTTCGCTCTCGAGGCGCGTGCGCACGTCCTGCAGCACGGTGTTCGCCCGCGTGGCCTGCTCCAGGCGCTGCTCAACCTCGACCATGCGCGCGCGCAGCTTGCCGTCATCACGGGCGATGGTGGCCGCACCGCCGGCGCGGCGCACCGCCGCCAGCAGGTCATCGCGCCAGCGCTTGCCCTCTTCCCAGGTGCGGCCGGGTGACGCGGTGCGCGTTAACTCGCGCAGTCCCTTGATGGACTCCAGAGTAAGCTGCGGGAAACGGTCGACCAACCACGCGATCAGTGCGCCCGCGGCGTTGATCTGGGCGCGACTCGGCGCCGATTCCTCGAAGTCGCCTGCCAGTGCGATGTTGATGCCGTGGCTCAGGTACTCCTCATCAGTGGCCACAACCTCGTCCAGCGGCTGTGTCTGCGTGATGTTGCCCAGGGGATCAATGACAAAATCGAAGAGCAGCCCCGGCCAATCACGGCGGTGCTCCTGCGCCAGCAGCGCCAGCGGCGTGTTGGCGGCCGCGCCCGTGTGATTGATGACCACCATCTGAATCTGTTCGGCGTTGCGCTTGCGGTAGCGATGCGCCTCACGCGGCAGATCATTGATGGCGTTGATGGTGCGAGGCTGGCGCACACCCCCTTCGCTCAGCACGTTCAATTGCTGCTGCATCTCCAGCACATGCGAGCGCAGGTCGATGTTCTCGGCTTGCGCTGATTCCTGGGCGCGCAGTGCGTCCTCGAGTTGCAGTTTGAGCGTGCGCGACTCGGTTTCGAGGCGAGTCGCCGTGGCAATCGCCTCGTGTGCGCGCTCGGCGTCGGCAGCGCCCATGCCCAGCGCCGCCATGTGCAATTGCACCTGACGCTGGATCATCTCCTTCCAGGTGGCCCCGCGGTAGAAAGAAGGACCCGGGTTGTCGCTCCGGGTCAGCTCGCCCAGCCCGACAATGGCTTCGGGCGCGAGGCCCAGGTTCTGGGCCAGCCACGCGCAGAGGCGACCCGTTGCGTCCAGTTGCGGCAGCGCCGGCACCGAGCCCGAGAAGTTGCCCGCAAGCGCGATGTTTACCCCTTGCTCGGACCAGCGCTGGTCGGGCTGGGCGACGTTTTCCAGTTCGCTCGTACGGAAGACCTGCCCGGATACATCCACCACAAAGTCGTAGGCAATGCCGGGGTAGCCCGCCGCGATGTGTGCTCGCGCAATCCGTTCAAGGCTCAGGCGCGGGTTGGCCCCCGTGCTGCTGATGACCAGGTGCTTAATCTGGTTCAAGCTGCGGCGCGCGTAGGGCGAACTGCTGTGGGGCAGGCGTGAAATCACGTCGGTAAAGAGCGGCACCGGCAAGTTCAGCGCCGGCTCGGGAACCTCGGAGCGGCGCAAGCCATTGCCACCAGTCACCTGCTGTGAGCCGCTCTTGGCCGCCTCAATCGTCAACCAGCGCGTGAGAACGGGCGACGCCTGCTCCTTGAACCACGTAACACCCTCGTGAACCAGGTCCATCTCGAGGGTATAGTTGCCCGGCTCATCGGGCGTGGCAATGCGCGCTGCGAGCGTAATCACCTGGCCCGGCGGCACGTCCTGAGGGATGTCTGTGCGCAGGTCGCGGTCGGTAGCCACGTCAATCAGCTTGCGGTTGCGGTAGTAGCGATAACCCAATCGGAAAGGGTTGCCGCCGCTCCAACGCCAGGTGAGCGCGCCCGTGTTGCGCAGCGTGATCGGCACGGAGATGACCTGGCCCACGGTCATCTTGGGTGGGAAGGCGTCGTCAACCCATTCAATGCGATAGCGTGGCCGGACGGGATCTTCCTTGCGTTTGCGCGTGTTCTTGCGCTTGCCCTTGTTGGCGGCCGCAGGGCTCGAGGTGTCTGTCGCGACGTTTGTCTTCTCATTCGCGGCAGCAGTGGCGGTTGCGCCCGAGGCTGAGGCGCGGCCGCTCTGCGCGACAGCTGCTATTGGCGCGTCCGCTTCCTCCTCAACCGGTTCGTCGCGCCGCCAGCGGTAATCCGCCTGCAAGGCCGTGGAAAAGTCCTCGATGACGCCGAGCTTGCCCTCGATAAACCACTTGTCTACACGCGGCCAGCGGTAGAGCGCCGCGCAACGCACGCGCTGCGGGCTGCCGCCAATCTCCTGTGCGTGGTTCCACGCCTCCACCTCGGCGTAGGCGCGTTGCACCCAGCCCTCGTTGCGGTCGGCCCAGGGTTGTGTTTGGTCAATCTCGGTAATGTAGCCGGGGAGGTGCTTCATGGCCGCGGGCACGGCCGCCATGAAGTCGGTGAAGACGCGAAATTCCTCGTGGTAGCCCTGAAAGGGCGGCGGCAACCGCTGGCTGCTCGAGACCAGCGCGGGGTCCGGGCCGTGGGTCGAGGCATGCAGCGCGTAGCCATCACAGTTGTCGGGCCCCAACTGCTCGAGAATGTGGCGGAAGTAGAGAATCCAGTCGCCGTTGGGGTTGCCGGGGTAGATGGTCTGTGTATTCCAGGGGCAGACGGCTCCCACGAGCACGCGATCGCGCTCGTGGCCCGGCAGCCTGTGGATGGCCTCGCGGCAGAGACGGTAGCAGCGTGCGTACATCTCCGGCGTAATCACCTCGCCCGGGCTCACAATTGCGCCGCGCGTGGTGCGGATTTCGGTCGAGTGGTCGGGCAGCACGTTGAAGCGCACGGCCAGGCCGCGACGCATGGGGTCGGCAATTTCGGGCGGGCCGGTGCGGTTGCTTTGGTGGCGCGACCAGTCGATGACAATGCCGGGGCGCTCCACGGCATAGTTCATCTCGTTGCCGATCAGCCAGATGTGGCAGCCCTGGCTTGTGTCCACAAAATTGGCCACGCGACGGGCAAAGAGCTCGTACATGCTGCTATGCGGCAGCGTGCCTTCGGGCTCGTAGCCGTGATTGATGCGGCAAATCACGCCCAGGCCGTCGTTGGCGAAGGTAGTGAAGTCGAGGCCCGAGGTGTCCTCGGGGTCGTGGCCCACGGCTTCGGTGAAGACAATCCAGCCGGGCTTCGCGGCCTGGAGCATGAGCTCCTCGCCGCCGGGCTCGTGGACACCGAAGATGAAGTCGGATTCGTGTGTTGAACTGGGTTGCAGGTCGGGCATATCTGTAGGCAGCCAAAGGGCGGTGAGTGATTCGTGAATGATGCAGGGCTGGGCGGTCGGAGACGTACAGTCTCAGGGGCGCGCCAACAAGCGCAGCCGGCCATGCGCCGCAGCCGCAGGATGTGCGCGATTATAGCATAGGGGAGACAGAAGCCTCACTTCCAGTGGGGAAGCGAGGCTGTGCAATCGCGACAGATACAAAGTAGCGGAAAGGAAACTACGTGTGGAACTCATCGGCTAGCGCTGCGGCTCTCTCAAAGAGAGATTGAGCAAGCCAATAGCCATTGAGGCGCAAATCGGCCAGTATTGGCAGGACTTCAGGAACCAGCCCCATCTTCTTCGCGGCAACGAGGATAGCAACGGTGCCGGCGACGGGTATCGAAAGTTGTTTGGCCGCTTTGCGCCCCTTCAATTCGTCGATGAAGAGTGGCGCGCCGAGTTGGTGTGCCAGACATACCGCCTGAGCCTCACCTATATCGAGGTAATGCGTGGCACCAAATTCAGCCTCGGTTGGGGTTTGCAGCGCTCGCACTTCAAGATTGCCGCCGATGCTCGCCGCAAGTCGACGTGAATCTTCGCTATGCCTGGCCAGGGCTTCGCGTTCCAAGTGCGGCGGGATCAATACCTGACCGAAGACTTCGGGCAATAACCGTAACAAATCTACCTTGGCCAAAGCAATCAAAGGTCCCGAATCGGCTACCGTGACTTTTGCCATTGCATGAGAAACGCTACCTCTGAATCAAGTTCTTCTGGTGAGTAATCGGCTATTGGAACGCCATATTGAGAGCACAACTCTATGAATTGTACCCGAGATACTCCGGCAAGCTCCGCAGCACGGCCTGAACTCAGCTTGCCCAACTCGAACATCTTTATCGCTGCCATCAGACGGACCTGGCGCTCAAGTTCGGCGGGTGTCAGAGCCACGGCATCTTCAAAACCGGCCGGCAGGTTGAGTTGGAAGGTCGACATTATTACATCCTTTGGATCTGCCAGAATTCTACGCCTGCACTATAGCACAACAAAAAGCCTCGCTTCCTCTACCGAAGCGAGGCTATGCTAGTCATCTGCTGTCAAGCTACGGCCGTTTGACGCCCGGCATTTCGGGGCCAATACCGGGCGCAAAGTCGTGCGGGGCGGGCTCGGGGCTGACCGTATCGGAAGGCCCAACATCCCGCAGCACGTAGGAGGGCATGTGCACGTCATCGGGGCGCATGTAGGGCAGGGGGTCACTGAAACCGCCCCAACCGTCTGTGCGCACAATCGGCACGATGCGGATGGCAAAGTGCAGGTGCGGGCCGCCGCTGAAGCCGGTGTTGCCTGATGTGCCGAAGACCGCCCCCTTCTCCAGCGCCTGCCCCTTGCTCACGCTGATTGTATCCATGTGTGCGTAGAGCGATTCGCCCCAGGGGTGGACGAGCTTGACGTAGTTGCCAAAGCCGCCCGGGTCGCCAAAGATTGCGTCGGCCACAACGCCCGCATCGACTGCAGCAAGCGGCGTGCCCAAGGGTGTAAGGAAATCGATGCCATTATGCCCCTTGAGCGAGACGCCGTCGTAGGTGAATCGGCTGTAGATTTGCGGGTTTTCACCCCACAACTGCGAGATGCCGAAATCGCCGATGAAGGGCGCATGCAGGTAGAGCTTCTTGTCGGGATTGGGAATATCGCTCGTAGGCAACTGCGCCGGTGGCCCAATCAGCAGTGTGCCGTCAAGCAGCTTTTCGGCAACCCAGCCGATGACTTCGCCGCGCGCGAGCGTAATGCCGCCCACGCGCCACCAGCGTACGCCGTCCGCCTCGGACGGTCCCTCCACAATGTTGAGGGTGCAGCGCGAGTCGAAGTAGCCCATCAGATCATCTGCGGGTTTGCCCAGCATGCCGGCTGTCTTGCGCACGTTGACGGCCGTGCGCGCCAGCACCAGGTCGCCAACCTTGAAGTTGAAGGACGCGGCGGGCGGTGTCACGGTGGCCGGCGCCTTGTCGAGCAGCTTGATGCCGTTTGGTGCCTGATCGCCCGCCCAGCCCGTGCGCTGCACGCCGGCCACAGGCATTTCGATTTGCCACCAGCGCATGCCGTCGAGTGTTTTCGGCCCGCCGCGCACAATACCCAGCAGGTTCGGCGGAAGTTCGGCGATAACGTCATCGTCGGGTTTGCCTAGCGTGCCCGGCGTCTTGCGGAAGCGAACGAAGTTGGCTGTGATGATGCGGTCGCCCACGGCAAAGGGCGCGGGGCCGGGCGGCTCTTCGCCGCCGGGCGCTTCAGGCCCACCCGGGACATCGGGTTCGTCATCCGTTTCAGGTGCAACTGCCGCAAGCAGGCGAATGCCATTCGGCGCGCTTTCGGCCATCCAGCCGGCCAAAGTGTCGCCGCCATCTTCGCTGCTGCGCAGGTACCACCAAGCCAGGTTATCCACGCGTGCCGGGCCATCCACCACCTCAAACTCGGTGTCTGCAGGGACCTCGGCAATCACGTCGTCGGCTGGTTTGTTGGTTAGCCCTGGCGCTTTGCGCATGCGCACATAGTCGAGCGTGCGCGCCCGGCCGCCTATCTTGAGGGGGTCATTATTGATGGGTGGCGTCACGGGCGGCGTCACGGGTGGCGTGACAGGCGGCGTCACCGCATTGGTGTCTACCCGCTCGAGCAGCGTCAGCCCCTGTGGGCTTTCCTGCGCCAGCCAACCCTTCTGCATGGTGCCGTCGAGCGTTGGCGCTTCCACCGTCCACCAGTAGACACCTTCGGCCAGCGTGGCCGCGCCGTTGATCACCTTGGCCAGGGCGCGCGCCGGCGTCTGAGCAATCACCTTGCCGGCAGGCGTTGCGCGCAGGTTGAGCCAATCCTTGGTGCGCACCTGGCTGCCCACGCCAACGGCCAGCGGTGGCGCAGGCGTGCGCGTCCATTTGTAGGCTTCTTTCATGGCTTCGCGGAAATCGTCGATGACCCCCTGCTTGCCTTCAATGTACCACTTGTCGATGTGCGGCCAGCGGTAGAGTATGCAGCAGTGTATCTGCTGGTTGCCCGTTTGACGGTTCCACCAGTTGATCTCGCCATAGGCGCGTTGCACCCAGGCGATGTTCCGGTCAAGCCACGCTTCATCCTGGTCGGTCTCGGTGAGATAAGCGGGCAGGTGGCGCATATTGGCGGGCACCGCACGCATGAAGTCCTGATAGGCGCGGAAGTGGTAGAAGCGATTCTGGAAGGGCTCGGCCATCTTGTCCTCGTTCGTCACGAGGTTGGCATCCTGGCCGTGGGTGTAGGTGTGGAGCGTGAAACCGTCGCAACGGTCGGGGCCGATTGCTACGAGTATGTCCTTGAAGTACTTGATCCAATCTCCGTTTTCGTTGCCCGGGTAACGCGTCTGGTTGTTCCAGGGGGCAACTGCTCCCACCAGTACTTTGTCTGTGCCGTGCCCCTGCACAAGTTGAATGCGGTCGCGGCAGAGGTTGTAGCAGCGCGCGTACATCTCTGGCGTGATGATTTCGCCGCCCCCATCCGATAGCATGGCCGCGTCGGCGCTTACGGCGTCCACGTTCGGGGGCAACGGCTTCGGGGCTGCGCTGTCTGGCTCGTTGATGACGTTAAAGCGTGAGGGCAGGCCGTGGCTCAGTGGATCGGTGGGGTCCACAGGTGTGTGGTTGGCGTTTGGCCGCGGGATGCGCTTGAGCCAGTTGAACCAGCCGCCGGAACCGCTGCCAGGTGAGGTTTCAGGCGGTGTTGTTGTAGGCGGCGCAGGCTGCGTAGGCGTCAGCGGGCTGGTGGGCTGGGCGGGCTTTTCAAAGGAGACCGACGAGGCCGGTGGGCGCTCGATGGCAAAATTCATCTCGTTGCCGATGATCCAGATCTTGCAGCCGGGGCTGTTGGCCGCGAAATTGGCGCAGCGGGCGGCAAAGTCCGCATAGTATGCCTCACCGGGGATGGTGCCCACCGGGTTGTAGCCGTTGTTGAGACGCACAATGACACCAAGCCCCTTATCGCTCCAGGGACGGTAGTCGCGGCCTCCCATGTCGGCTGGGTTCGCGCCGATTCCCTCCGTAAAGACAATCCAGCCGGGGCGGTCCAACCCAATCATGTGGGCTTCGCCTCCTGGCTCATGGATGCCGAAGATGAATTCGCTGTCCAGAAGATGGCGCGCCATAACAATCTCCTCGTAGCCTTATTCGATGCGTGCTGCAATGATGGCCGACGGCACGATGAAAGGGGGATGGTGGATTTGCGTTCGGAATGCTGAGATGGATTGAACAGAACCGGCCGCGCAGTTGCAGGTGGCGGGCCGGTGCATTGCCCGGCGGGCGCGCCCAGAGGACACGCTACGCCGCCGCCATTGTAGCACGGCGGCGTAGCGCTGTCTATCTGGAAACAAACGAGGCACCCGTGGATGGATGCCCCCTTTGCTGTGTAGATTCGACGATCAGGCGCAATCTACGAGCCGCGCGGGTCTGCGTCCGACTCAGCGGCGGGCGCAACCTCTTGCGGAAACACGATTGCACGGCCCACCGCAACGGGCTGATAGGCCGTAGGGAATGCCGCACGCAACGCCTCGATCGCATCGACGCCGCTGTCGTGGGGTGACAGGGCCACCAGCTCCGGGTTACGTTCGGCCAGTAAGGCGATCGGTGACTGAAGATCGGCGGCGTTCGCCGCTCCATAATGCAGCCCGCCCACCACCCCAATCACCGGCGCGCCCGTTATCGCCTCGGCCCGACGAACCATAGCCTCCATGCCGGGGTGGCCGCAGCCCGTAATGAGCACCGTGCCGTGACCGGCGACCTTGACAACCAGCGCCTGTTCCGGACGCATGCCGCCGACAAGCGTAATCGGAAACAACTCGTGATAGCCGATGAGGCCGCTCGTCGCAATGCCTGCGCCCAACAGCACCGGCGCATCGCTGACGGCCGGCGCGGCGCCTGGGTAGTGCATGGCCACGGGCGTCCAAATGGGCGTACTGCCCAGGTCAGGCTGCCTATCAAGAGTGCCAAATGTGCCGCGTATCCACGCCGGGTAGCCGCCTACGTGGTCGGGATGCGAGTGGCTGATCACATAGGCGTCAACCTCGGCAAGGCTCTTGTCCAGCGCGGCCAGGTTGCGTGCGAGGGGCGACGTGCCCGACTCGTCGGGATTGCCGAAATCGAGCAGAACTGTCGTGTCATCGGTCTGCACAAGATAGGAGACGCCGCGCGCTGTGGCAAAGTCACCTGCGGCTGCGGCTTCTACAATCGGAAGGATGCGCAGACTCTGGGTCTCACCCAGATTGGCGCGCAGTTGTGCAGGCGCGCCCTGCGCCTGCGCCACGAGACGTGCGCCATTCCATGCGCGCGCAAACGCCACCCCAACGATTATGAGGAGGATGGCGGGAGGGACGAGCAATCCTGTAAGCACTATTCTGGTACGCATGGTGTTCATTTCTTCTGGTTCGCGCATTTCTTGTATTGTCGTGCGTTCGGCGCGCGATTTGCCGCCGTTGAGGACAGTGCATGCCTGCGGGAAGGGCCACCTTGCTGCTTCAAGTCACGCTTTCATGCCACTACCTGCATTGTGGCCTTTTTCGCCATCTCTTGCGCCTTACCTTTGATATGTTTGCGGCGCGCAAATGAAAAAGCGGCGACCTCAGGGTCGCCGCCATAATGCACATCTGTAGATTTCGACTCGGCTGCTGCTCTACCAGAAGCCGTCGTCTTCGTTGAAGCCGAATTCCTCACAGACCGATGCCACATGCGCCACGATTTCGTCATGGCAGACGCCGTTGCTGGCCACGAGTCCGTTGTGGCCACGCACGTCGCGCTTGTTGTAGCGCAATGGATTGCCCCAGCAATCCGTCATGCGCCCGCCTGCCGCCTCGATAATGGCGTGCGGCGCGCACAGGTCCCACTCCTTGCAGCCGGGGCTGGGATGCACATAGAGGTCGGCCAGGCGGCGCGCTACCAGCCCCACTTTTAGCCCCACGCTGCCCGATGTGCGCTCGGTGTTGATGCGCATGACCTTGCGCATCCTGTCGACAATCTGCTGGCGGTGGCTGCGGCTGCTGACAAGCACCATGTGGTTGATCTGATCCACGCCGCTTACGGTCAGCGGCACGCGCTCGCCATCCTCAAGCAGGTAAGCGCCCAGCCCCTGCGCCCCGGCATAGAGCAGCCCGGTAGCCGGCTGCATAACAACGCCCAACACCGGCTTGCCGCCAATCGCCAAGCCCACCATAATCGAGAACTCGCCATTGCGGGCTATGAACTCCTTGGTGCCGTCAAGTGGGTCGATAATCCAGACGCGTTCCTGCTTGAGGCGGCTCAGGTCATCCTTTGATTCCTCGGAGAGGACGCCGTCATCGGGATAGCGCGATTGGAGCCGCGCCAGGATGTGCAGGTTGGCCGAGCGATCGGCCTCTGTCACCGGCTCGTCGTCGGTCTTGTAGCGCACTTCCGAAGAGCCGATATAGAAGGTGTTGACAATGGTTGCCGCCTCGCGCGCAATGCGTTCGGCAAAGGCAAGTTCTTCCAGCAACGCAAGCGAAACAGGCTCAACGCCGTGCTCACCATGGGTGGGCGGCGGCGCATAGCTGGTTGCTTCCACGTCGTTCGTCGACTCTGCAGAAAGGGACATCGGGTAATACCTCACATCCGGGGCAACGCGCCCTCGCCAAGGCAGCGTTCTGCCACGGGCCTGGTCAAAAGTCGCCCGATTGTAGCATACTTGTCCGGTGTGCGGAAACGGCAGGAAGTGGAGAAGTCACGGCCTGCCGCTGGCCGCGCCTGCCGCGCACCGAAAGCCGAGCCACGGGGCACGCGTGGACTTCGGGAGGAGCTGTGAAGCGCTCGCCTGGAAGGCGGCAGCCTGGTCGCGAAACGAGCCGCCTTTGACAATGGCCTGGTCAAGCGCATCCGATGGAGGCGTCGAGGTCCACTCGGCGGCGTTGCCGGCCATGTCTGCGGCCCCCAGCGGGCTGTCGCCCTGCGGGGAGCGCGAGCCTGCGACCGCCGTGCCGGTGAAGTTATTTTCGGCGCCGCCAATCACGAAGGTCGGTTCCCATGCTTCACCCCAGGGGAAGCGGTAGGTGCGGTTGGTAGCCGGTGCATAGCTCGCGGCAACTTCCCACTCGGCGGCGCTGGGCAGGCGCATGTTGCGCACGCTGCAGTACTGCTGGGCCTGCTCCCACGAGACGCCGGTGACGGGGTGCTGCGCCATTTCCGAGTCATGCAGCGGGTCTCCGGCTGCCGGTGCGTCCCATATACAGAGCCCAGCATTGACGCACGCTCGGTAGGCGCCCAATGTGACCTCGCTTCGGTCAATCACGAACGCGTCGACCGCCACCCGCTTGAGGGATCCGGGCGCGCCGCTTACCATGTAGGCGCCGGCAGGCACCACAATCGCGTCGCCATAGTCGGCGGCGCGTGTGCGCCAAAACCAGAGCAGAGCCAGCGCCGCCAGCAGCAGCGCGGCGACGGTTACGCGCACCCAGACGCGGCTTGGCGGCGCTGCCTCCTGGATCACTTCAGTCGTGGCGGCGTCGGCTGTCCCCTGCCAGAACGCACTGGCAATGAGGTTGAGAGCCGTTTGCGCGCGCAACGCCGTCAGCGGCGACGCGAGATCGCCGCGCAGGTCGATGTCGAGCGCCGTGACCCAATGCGTCTCGAGCGAATCGTCGACCAGCAGGGCGCGCAGCCCATTAGGCGTCAGCGTCCCCTCCATAATGGCCTCGTGGACAAGCGTGGCCACGCGGCTGGGGTCGGTTTGATGGCGCAGCGCGGTAAAGACGCCGTGGCCGCGCGCCAGTGCCGTGCGCGCGAGCAAAGTGCGTTGCGCCTCGTCGAGTGCGTAGCCCGCCTCGAGCACGAGCAGCCCGTCGCGCAGGAGAGCGTCGGGTGGGAGCGTCCGCGTGCGATACCATTTCTCCACGCCATCGGCAAGCGCGCGGCGCACAGCGTCAGCGCGGGCGCGCGCGCCCGCGCCGCGAAAGACATCCGCCAGGCCGGGCGCAGCGGCAGACTGCACCGGCGCCGCGCCAAGGCTGTACGGGTCAGCGCGCAGCCCTCGTGAGGCGTTGGCGCCGTGGCGTGCTTCAACGTCAAGCGCCTGCAGCGTCAGATAAGGTGATTCGACATCATGGCTGTCGCCGGCTATGGTGAATTCGGTGCTGTCGCTGTCGCTGGGGCTCAGTTCATAATCCGACATGCTCATGTGCTGATTGTACCACGCTGGAGCGGCCTTTGACGGCAGTGTTGCCCCGGCGCGCACCTTGACAGAGCAGGCAGGCAAACGTACACTGGCACTATCCGCGGGCCAGAGCGGCGCCGCGGCGCGCGACCACAGAGCACCCAATTGACCATGGCGAAACCCAAGCAGGTCGGATACGTCGAGCTTGAATGGACTTGTCCAACCTGCGGCACGCGCAGCGGCGGCCGTGTCATGGTCTGCCCGACCTGCGGGGCGCCGCAGCCCGCCAACGCACAGTTCGAGGCGCCTGCGCAGGGTCCGGTGATCGGATTGGAATCCGCCGAAGGCGCCCGGGTTGCGCAAACGGTGGCTGCCGGCCCCGATGTGCAGTGCCCATTCTGCGGCGCACGCAATAGTTCGACCGCTGCAGAGTGCAACCAATGCCACGCGCCCCTGGCGGGCGCGGCGTCTCGCGCGCAAGGCGGCAACCTGGGCGCCGTACCAGCCGCCGCCATTGGCGATATCACCTGCCATGTGTGCGGCGCAACAAACCTTGGCGCGGCCAGGCTGTGCGCCAAATGCGGCGCACCCCTGCAGCGCCGTGGCGCTGCCGCACGTGCCGGCGCGCCCGCGCCGCTACCCGCACCCGGCAAGGGCGGCGTTGCGCTCTGGTGGCTTTGGGCGCTGGGCGGGCTCCTTATAATAGCCATCGCCGTCTTCGCATGGCTCGGTCTGCGATCCGACAAGTACACGGCTGTTGCGGAAGCGGCGCATTGGGAGCGCACGGTTGACGTCATGGGCTTTGTACCTGTGCAGAAGCAGGCATGGCGGGATGAGGCGCCGGCCGACGCGACAATACTGCAATGCCGCGACGAGTTGTATGACACGGTCGACGAGCCGGTGGCGGGTGCGCTGGAGGTCTGCGGTACGCCCTACACGGTGGATACGGGTACGGGCTACGGCAACGTGATGCAGGATTGCGAGTACCAGGTCTTTGCACCCATGTGTACATACGAGGTCATGGCCTGGGTGCTTGTGGACACGGCCGTCGCCGAGGGCAATGACTTATTGCCCTCCTGGCCGGCCCTGGCGACAGCTGCCGACCGCAAGCAAGGCGATCGCAACGAACGTTACAGTTGCACGGTCAGTGTGAACGACAGGCGCTATTCATTCCCGCTCTCGGCCGACGCCTTCGGCTTATGCGTGCCCCAGAGTCGCTGGCGGGTCTCCATAAACGGCCTGGGTTCAGTGGTTGAGGCCACACCCGCAGACGCAGAATAGCGTTCCCTACGCGGCAATTGTGTGGCGGCGCACCTGGTCGATGCGCCGCTTCCTGTTTACATGCACCAATCACGTATTTTCCACATGGGCGGGCGCACGCCCGCAACCATTGCACGCCGAGAGGGTTTCAGCGCATGGCAGCGTTTCCACCGGTCGATCAGCAGATGCGCATCCTCATGCGCGGCATTGATTTTGGCGATCCGATTACTCTTGCCAACATGGAGAAGGAATTGCGCGAGCGCCTGGAGGAGAGTGCCAGAAATGGCCGCCCGCTGCGCATCTACTGCGGCTATGATCCGTCGTCGCCGGACCTGCACCTGGGCCACACGCTCACCATGCGCAAGCTGCGCCAGTTTCAGGATCTGGGCCACGACGTCACCTTCCTCATCGGCACCTTCACCGGCATGGTGGGCGACGCCAGCGACAAGGACTCGGCGCGCAAGCAGCAATCGCTCGATGAGTCCGTGGCCAAAGCGGCCACCTATGCCGAGCAGGTCTTCCGCCTGCTTGACCGCAAACGCACTACGGTGAAGTACAACCATGAATGGCTGCGCAAGCTTGACTTTGCCGATGTTGTGCAACTGGCCAGCAACTTTACTGTGCAGCAATTCCTGGCGCGCGATAACTTTGCCAAGCGCTACGCCAAGGGCGACGCGATTGGCTTGCAGGAGTTCTTCTACGCATTGATGCAGGGATACGACGCTGTGGCGCTCGAGACGGATGTGCAGGTCGGCGGCACCGAACAGCTATTCAACCTCATGGCCGGCCGCAAGCTGATGGAAGCGCACGGCCAGCGCCCTCAAATCGTGCTCACTGTGCCAATTCTGGTGGGCACCGACGGTGTTCTGCGCATGAGCAAATCGACCGGCAACTATATCGGCATCAACGAGCCGCCGGGCGTCATTTTCACCAAGGTGCTCAACCTGCCCGACGATGTGGTGCGCAGCTATGCCGAACTGGCCACGCGCTGGGACCAGGAGACGATCGATGCCGATCTGGCGGACGTCGAGGCGGGCCGGCTCGCCATGCGCGACCTTAAGCACAAGATGGCGCGCGAAATCGTGAGCATTTTCTATGGTGATGCGCAGGCCGAAGGGGCCGCACAGGACGCCCGTGCCATGCATGAAGGTTCAGCGCCCAGCGACGCCCCCAGCGCGCGGGTTGATGCACCCACGCTGCTGGTGGATTTGCTGCTTGGCGCACAGCTTGTGAAGAGCAAGGGCGAGGCGCGGCGGCTCATTGAGCAGGCGGGTGTGCGGCTGGATGGCGAGACGGTGGAGGCGGTTGATTCGCTGGTGTCACCCAGCGCCCGGGAGCAGGTGGTGCAGGTGGGCAAGCGCAAGTTCCTGCGCGTGCTCGGCGCATAGGCAATCGCCCGCAATTTGGCTCAGACGTCACGCGCAAAAACCTGCACCGAAGTGCAGGAGAATCAGGCATAGGCAAGCGAAGCGTTGTCGGCCATGAAAAAGGGGAAATAGAAACTGCTCGATTTCGCACTTCCCCCGAAGCGGCAAGCCGCAGTGCGATACCGAGCAGTTCTGGCATCACTATAGCACGGCCGTGGCCCCTTGTAAAGTGAGTAAATGTTAAGGAATTCCAATTTGTGGGCAACAGTGTAGTTAACGGTGGGTGAACGTATGTTTTGCGCAAGTTAAGTAGTCGAAAATTCTTGCTGCAATTTCGTCAAGCGCCTGCTCTAATTCTTGCACAGCCTATGCTGCCCATGAGTACGCGCTTATATAAGCGGACGCGTTTCTTGCGCAGGCTGCGCATACAGAATGTAGCCCGGCGCATGCGCCAAAGTTTTGATCCGCAACCAGTGTTGCCAGGCTTCCGGGCCTTTTCACCAGGTGTGCCACGGTTGCACCACCATTGCGTCAGCTTGCAGCGCACGTCGCACATTCGAGAATCAGGAGAACATCATGGGACTATTCACCGGCAAGAAGGGCATGATCTTCGGCTTGGCCAACAAGGACAGCATTGCCTGGGGCATCAGCCAGGCGCTGCACGAAGAGGGCGCCGATCTTGGTTTCAGCTATGCAGGCGAAATCCTGAAGAAGCGCGTCGAACCGCTGGCCGAGAGTATCGGCAGCCGATTTGTGCGCGAGTGCGATGTGACCAACGAAGCGGCAGTGGACGCGCTCTTCAGCGATATTGAAGAGCACTTCGGCACGCTGGATTTCCTTGTGCACGCCATTGCCTTTGCCCCGCGCGAAGAGCTGGGCGGCCGCTTCAGCGACACCAGCCGTGATGGCTTCCGCATA
Organism: uncultured Caldilineaceae bacterium; assembly: GCA_964370975.1. Classification (GTDB taxonomy): domain Bacteria; phylum Chloroflexota; class Anaerolineae; order Caldilineales; family Caldilineaceae; genus UBA5069. The sequence continues at coordinate 22,386 of CAYJNV010000008.1, forward strand.
GCCATGGACATTTCGGTCTACAGCCTGGTGGCGCTGGCGCGGCGGGCACGGCCGCTCATGCCCAATGGTGGCTCCATTTTGACGCTCACTTACTACGGGGCAGAGAAGGTGACGCCCAACTACAATGTCATGGGCGTGGCCAAGGCGGCGCTGGAGGCCAGCGTGCGTTACCTGGCCTGGGACCTGGGCAAGGAGCGCATTCGCGTCAACGCCATCAGCGCCGGCCCCATCAAGACGCTGGCCGCGTCCGGCGTCAGCGGCTTCCGCAGCAGCCTCAAGCTGGTGGGCCAGGTGGCGCCGCTGGGCAATGTGACGAAGGAAAATGTGGGTGACGCCGCCCGCTTCCTGCTCAGTGATTGGGCGCAGAGCATTACCGGCGAGGTTCTGTTTGTGGACGGTGGCTACAACATCATGGGCGCGATTGACCCAGCCACCCTCAACGAGACGCCTTCTGCGTAGATATGCGCTGCCTTCAGCTTTTCCCGCATATCAACGCGATTCCATCTGTTGGGGAGCAAATCGGGTTGCAGGAACTTTGCTGGCAGAGGTGCGAGCCACCAAACCGGTGAACAGGCAATGTGGCGTGGCTCGTCCTCATCTCGTGCAGCCGCACGGCAAATAAAGTGGACCCGCCGACAACGGCGGGTCCTTTGTTTTGGGTAGCGCGCCCGCTCGGTTTGTCAAACAGCAGCGGGAGCAGCCACGATAAGCGCCAAATAGCGCTTGATTGGCTTGGGTTGGTTCAGGCCATCACTTCGGCCTCAAGCACGCGCGCCTTGGCAGGCTGTTCGCTTTCATACCAGATGACGACTGCCTGCAGCACGTCGGCGTAGTCGTACAGGTCGCTCGTGTTGTGTATTGGGATGAGTTCGGCGCCGTCATGGCTGTAGAGGACGACGCTCTTGTCGGGCTGGTGAAAATTGAACTTGCAGATGGGGCGGTAGATGTCGCCGTCGAGCAGCACCTTGCACTCGCGGATGCAGTCGCGCATGGTCACGCGGCGGCAATCGACAACCGGGCGCAGGATGGCGCGCACGGTGTAGAAAGCTTCGAGTTCTTCGGTTGTGGTTTCAATTGTGTCTTCGTCTGCGCACTCGCACGGGTCGAGATGCTTGGTAAAAATATTGGAGGTGTCTACACGGTGAATGCGAATGTCCATGACAGTGCAATGTCCTCGGATCTTTGCGGGCGGCGCGCGGCCGTGGCGCTCCTGAATGATAGAACTAACTTACGCCGCGCTGCGTTATGATACAAGGGACAATTGACCCGGAGAATCGGGACAGGTGTCCCGTGTGATGAAAAGTCGACGCCAAAAGGGTTTAC
>CAYJNV010000008.1:23718-29199 GCA_964370975.1 uncultured Caldilineaceae bacterium
CCCCCACGGGCTTACCCCCCGGCGCGGGCCCCCCCGGGGGCCGGCGACTGACGACTGGCCATTGTCGCCCGCTTACTTCACATCCTTCAGCCCCACGCCCGCAGCCACCAGGATGGGGTCGTAGACCGGCGAGTAGGGGGGCGCGTAGGAGAGGTCAAGCATGGTCACGTCGTGGAGCGTCATCCGTGCGGTTAGCGCCGTGGCCACGATGTCGATGCGCTTGTTGACGCCCGCCGTGCCCACAATCTGGCCGCCGAGCAACCGCCCATCACGCTTGTCGAAGACCAGTTTGGTGCGGATTTCTGCGGCGCCCGGGTAGTAGCCGGCGCGGTCCGTAGCCGTGATCGTGGCGCTGCCCACATGCTCCCCGTTGGCGCCAAAGGATTCGTGGGCGCGGGCGGCCGCTTCAGTCAGACCGCTCATCGCCAACGAATAGTCGAAAACCTTGACAATAGCCGTGCCTGCGATGCCGGGGAAGACGGCGTTGCCTCCCAGCGCATTCTCGCCCACAATGCGACCACCCTTGTTGGCCGAAGGTGCAAGTGGAATCCACGCCGGGTCGCCGGTCACAACATGGCGGTACTCTACGCAGTCGCCCGCAGCAAAGATATCGGGGTCATTTGTGCGCAGGTGCTTGTCCACGGCCAGCGCACCGCTCTTGCCCAGCGCCAGCCCCGCCTCCTTGGCCAGCGCCACATTGGGGTGTACACCCACGGAGACGAGCACCATGTCCACGCCAAGTTGCTCGTCATCGCCGTCCTTATTGCGCACGGTGACCACAAGCGCGCCGTCGCTCTGCGCAATCTCACGCACGCCCGCTCCCAGGTGCATGTGTACCCCATGCTCGCGTAGATGCTCGGCCAAGGGCTCCACCATCTCGGCGTCCATATCGGGCATAATCTGCGGTAGCAACTCCACCAGGTCAACCGAAAGGCCACGTTTGCGCAGCGCCTCGACCATCTCCAGCCCAATGTAGCCCGCGCCAACGACCACGGCGCGCTTGGGGCGATTTTCGTCCAGGAAGGCGCGAATCGCCTCGGCATCCGTCATTGCGCGCAGTGAGAAGACGCCCGGCAACTCCAGGCCGGGTATGGGCGGTTTTGCCGCCGATGCGCCCGTGGCGTAGATGAGCTTGCCGTATGCCTGCGTGAACTCCTCGCCACTCTCCAGCTTCTTCACAGTCACCGTGTGCGCCTTGCGGTCGATGGCGGTGACCTCATGGAAGATGCGCACATCGAGGCCACGCTCGTTGCGGGCGCGATCGATGCTGAGCGCCATCAGCTCATCCTGCGAGTCAATCACGCCGGCAATCCAGTAGGGCATGCCGCACATGGAGTACGAGATGTGAGGCGACTTCTCGAAGACTATCACCTCGGCGCCACGTGCCTCGCGCTTGATCTTGCTGGCTGCGCTCATGCCCGCGGCATCGCCACCGATGACGACGAATGGGCCATCTGCCGGCTTGTCTACTGCGGGCGACGTATTCGCGCGCTTGGCAGATTTCGCTTTGCCTTTTGTCATGTTTCCTCCTCAGGGGACTTGGATGGTGTGCATATAGGGTCAGCCTAACACACGGGCCGGAGATTGTAGGTGCGCCGAGCTACACGCATGTCTATGCCTCCCAGACAATTGCGCCGTCAAAGATTGTCATGCGCACTTGCGTTTGGGCCAACGCGCCGGAAGCGATTGCATCGCTGCGCAGCGCGAGCAGGTCACGGTCGAGAAGTACCAGGTCAGCGCGACGGCCTAGGGTAAGCGCGCCGATGGTCTGCTGCCAGCCGGTGGCTGCAGCCGGGCCAACCGTGTAGGCGCGCAGCGCGTCCATGAGTCCGATGCGTTGCTCACCATGCCACGCGGGCGCGCTGTGGCGTTGCGGGCGCGTGCGCACAACAGCGGCGTGCAGGCCAAGCCAGGGGCTGGGGTCGGCCACGGGCGCATCGCTGCCGAAGGCAAGGCGCGCGCCACTCTGCAGCAGGTCGGCAAAGGTGTAGGTGCGCGCAGCGCGCTCACCTAGCAACAAGTCGGCCGTGTCCATGTCGTCCAGCGCATGCACGGGCTGGACGCTGGCGGTAAGGTTGAGGCGCGCCAGGCGTGTGACGTCGGCGGCATCGATGATCTGCACATGCTCGATACGGTGCGGGATGGCGACCGCAGGGCCTGCAGCGATGAGTTCCTCGAAAACATCAAGCACCTCACGGTTGGCGCGATCACCAATTGCGTGGATGCTGATCGGGAAACCTGCCACAACGGCGCGCCGAAAGATGTCGGCCATCTCGTCAGGTGCGGTGACGATGACGCCGCTATTTGGGGGTGTGCTGGGGTCTTCGCCCGCGACGCGCGCAAAGGGAAGGAGCATCCAGGCGGTGCGGCTGCCTAATGAACCATCGGCAAAGAGCTTGACATGGCCCAGGCGCAGCCTGTCATCGCCCAGGCCGCTCTCTACGCCCAACGCGGAAACGTGGTTCAGGTCTGTTGCCGAAACGTTGCAGTTGACGCGCAGCAGCAGTTCTCCCGCCTGCCGCAGCGACTGGAAGGCACGCAGTGCTTCGCCCCCCTCCGTGCCGCCTCCGTAGCGCTGGTCATGGATGGCTGTGACGCCCATACGGTGCATGGCGGCAATGCCCTTGCGCATGGCCTCGGTCCGTTCCTCAAAAGTCGCTGGAGGCGCTTGCCGCCACACAAGGGAGGTGGCCATTTCGCGCAGAACGCCCGTCGGCGTGCCGTGTGCGTCGCGGTCAATTGTGCCATTGTCAGGGTCAGGCGTAGCCGCAGTGATGCCCGCTGCGCGCAGCGCCGCGCTATTGGCGACAGCGCTGTGCATGTCGCTGCGGTAGAGCAGCGTAGGGTAATCGGGACCGGTAACGGCGTCCAGGTCGGCGGCGTTGGGAAAGGCCACCTCGCCCCACCGGGACTCGTTCCAGCCGCGGCTTACAATCCACCCGCCGGGGGTCGTGGCTTGCGCGTGCGCCGCCAAGCGCGCAAGCATCTCGGACTTGGAAGCGGCATCGGCCAATGGCAATGCGGCCAGTTGGCGGCTCCAGTCGCCAAAGTGGATGTGCGCATCGGCCAACCCGGGTAGCAGCGTCGCGCCGCCGCCGTCCACGAGGCGCGTGTGGGGCGCGGCCAACGCGCATACTTCATCGTCGCTGCCGATGGCCACAATGCGGTGCTGACGCACTGCCACTGCCTGCGCAGATGGCTGCGCGGGGTCCATTGTAATGACGTGCGCGTTGTGAACGATCAGATGGGGTGCAAGGCCGATGCTTGGCATGAAGCGGCGACTTTCTGGTTTGCACAGAGTTTGCCCATATTTTGTAGAATGGAAGCCGCCGTACGGCAACAGGGCTTTGCTCTGGTAGGATGAGATGGAATTGACACGCCCGGATTGTACGTCAGCGCCGCCTGGGTGGCGAGTTGCGAAAGGTAGAAAGCTTTTGGAGAGAATTCCGGCAAGCGTCCTGCAATCACCTGCGACGGGATACAACATAGAGAAGGCCAGTGTGGCCGAGGTGCTGGGCGAAACCCCAACGCTACTCGTCTTCTTGCGCCACTTTGGCTGACAATTCTGTCGCGAGACCGTAAAGGACTTGCGTGCAGCGGTCGCTGCAAATCCCAACTATCCGCGCATCCTCTTCGTCTACATGGGCACGTGCGCAGAGGGTGCTGCCTTCTTCGACGCCTACTGGCCCGAAGCGCAAGCCCTGGCCGACGCGCCGCCGCTGCCCCTGTATCGCGGCTTTGGCCTGGAGCAGGGCACGGCTTCGCAGATGATGAGCCTTGGCGTCATGGCCTGCTCCGTGCGCGCCATCGCCAAGGGCAATGTCCCAGGCACGCCTGTGGGTGACCCGCGCCAGATGCCTGGTCTCTTCCTCGTGCAGGGATCACAGGTGCTCTGGCAGCGTGACTACAAGCACGCCGGAGACAGCCCCGCATGGGACACCTTGCCCACGCAATACCTTGCGGCTGCAACGTAGTCGGGCTGTTTGTGTGCCGTCTCAGCGCCAAACGAGGCCGATCCGGTTTGACAACCTAAGGAGAGGATGATAATCTTCGCTGTACCGCTTGCGACCTTTGTGGAGACGTGGTGTAGCGGTTAGCACAACGGCCTGTCAAGCCGTAGGTCGCGGGTTCAAATCCCGTCGTCTCCGCACATGGCAAGGACTTTGCCGGACAAATGGGTCTACCTCATAAGGGGTAGGCTCTTTTGTTTAATGTTCCGGCATTGCATGCGGGCCAGGTCTCAGCTGCAGGTATGACGCCTCGAGACCTCAAAGGTCGAATCCAGGAGATGTTTTCAGAGACGAGAGAAACGGTGAGGCCGCAGTCGCTACTGGTTTCCGACGCACAGACGGCGCTCGCGACAAACTGTAGCGAGGCTGACTTACCGCGCTCTCCATTCGCGTAACACTTGGGGTTCTCAACGGTCCTATCTGGTCCTATCGAAAAGGTGTGCAGACCAGAAGGGGTACAAAAGGAGATCCCATGCTCAGGCTCGTCCGACTTACAGCATTGGCAGTCATTCTGTCCGTCCTGCTTGCCGCGCCGGCATCAGCCCAAACCGGCTTCCCCGATACGATTCCCCTGCCTGATGGCTTTTCGCCTGAAGGTATTGCCAAGGGGCGCGGGTCAACGATGTATACCGGCTCGCTCGCAGGCCAAGGCGTCTACGCCTTCGACGTCCGTACGGGCGAGGGCGACACGGTAGTTGAGGGCACCGAGGGGCAGCCCTTCGTGGGCATGAAGTTCGACGCCCGCTCCGGTAACCTCTTCGTCGCAGGCGGGTCGACCGGCACGGCGTTCGTCTTCAACACGGAGACGGGCGAGGAGGTCGCCTCCTTCCAACTTGCCGGAACGGGTGAGGGCGGCACGGTTCCCGCACCGGAGTCCTTCATCAACGATGTGGTGGTGACACGCGACGCGGCCTACTTAACCGACTCGTCCAATCCCCGGCTCTTCGTCCTGCCGCTGGAAAAGAACGGCCGCATGGATGAGGACACAGACCCGGTGGAAGTGCCGCTGACGGGTGATTGGGTGCAAGGGGAGGGTTTCGGTGCCAACGGCATCACCGCCACGCCCAACGGCGAGACGCTGATCGTGGTCAATAGCGGTGAGGGTACACTCTACACAGTGGACCCGGCGACGGGCCTGGCGACCGCGATCGACCTGGGCGGCGACACCGTGACGATGGGTGACGGTATCCTGCTCAGCGGGCTGACGCTCTACGTGGTGCGCAACCGGGCCAATGAAATCGCTGTCGTGCGCCTCTCAGCCGACTTCGCCAACGGTGAGATCGTAGAGACACTGACGAGCGAGCACTTCCGCGTGCCTACAACCATTGCCCACTTCGGCCGCGCGCTCTACGCCGTCAACGCCCGCTTTGGTGAAGACACGGAAGCCGACCCCACCTTTGAGGCCGTGCGCGTCGAGAAGTAGCGCAACACTAGAGCGCAGCACACGCAGCGGGGGCGGGTCTTCTTGACC